>NC_006624.1:1392491-1740614 GCF_000009965.1 Thermococcus kodakarensis KOD1 | reverse complement strand
TCTCCCCTCCCGATTAAGACCTCAAAACCGTTCTTTTCTAGGAACTCCTTCGCCCTTTCAAGCCCGTGGATGTGCTGGGCCGTCGTGACGAGGACTATCCTTTTCCCGAGCTTCCTGATTTCTTCGAGGTTCTTCTCAAGGGCTGGGACTACGTCAACTTTCGCGAAAGCAGGCACGAAGATAGTAGGAACCTCAAGGTGGAGCTGCATGTAGGAGTGTCCGAGATGAATCAGCGCGTCGCACCCGAGCCTCTTTGCCTCACTGTCGGCCGGATCACAGGCACCGTAGTTGATGTCTCCGCTTATTATCGCCTCAATTCCGTTCTCCTCAAGGAAGTCAGCTAACTCCTGAGCCTCCCTCTTGAGGCCCTCTGGAGTCTGGATGAGAACCCTGTGAGCGTTAAGCCCGCGGAGCTTTTCGAGTACCTCGCCGAATGGAATCTCATGCATTGAACTCACCCGTTAGAGTTTCGAAAGAGCCTTTTTTAAATCTCCACTATTCAGTTCCACAGTACCCGGACATGAGGTATTCATAGTTTCCCTATTATTGCACCATAATGTTCCAAAACTAAAAGCTACGTGCCATAATTTGCTATGGGACAGTACAAAAACCCAAGGTACGATCCCGAAACTAACACTGCGAAGTAAAACTTATTAACTCCCCCTGCCCTCATTGTTCTGCCCAATAAGGAGGTGATAAAATGAGAAAGGTTGGAATAGCAGCCCTGGTGCTCCTCCTTCTGGGAGCGACCCTTCCAAGCGCCAGCGCCGGCGACCTCATAAACTACATCTGGGACACCAGAACCTACCAGCACCCCTACCCGACCGACATCAGACCGGGCGACCTCGTCTACGGCCACAGCCCAGACCTCTTCAACGCCATAATTCCAGGCTTCTGGGTGCATGTTGCGATAGTCGCCTGGTACAACGACACCATTGACGACTGGATGGTTATAGAGGCCAAAATAGGCAAGGGCATCATCATCAGCCCGCTAAGGGAGTTCCTCAGCAGGTACGACATCGTCGCCCTCCAGCGCGTCAAGACAACCGACGACGTCAGGCAGAAGGCAGTTGAGTTCGCCTACCAGCAGCTCGGCAAGCCCTACAACTACAACTACATCGGCAAGCCGGAGGTCTACGACGACAAGTACTACTGCTCCCAGCTCGTCTGGGCGGCCTACCTCGTCGCCAGCAACTACCAGATAAACCTCGACGAGAACGACGGCGGATGGAGCTGGAAGTACTTCTACTCGGTCGCTCCGCAAGAAGTTTACGACGACCCGATGACTTACACCCTCTATTACGACGAGGCCTGATTCTCTTCTTTTTCTTCTTCGTTCCCGCATAAAGCTTTTATACTCCTCCACCCAATAATACCTCGAAGTTCGATGCATCGGGGTGATGGGTATGGAGACCGTTGAAGGAATTATGGTCGTAACGACCGAAACGATTCCCGGCTACCGCATCGTCGAGGTCAAGGGCATAGCGAGGGGCGGCATAGTCAAGGCCACACACATAGGCAGGGACATAATGGCCGTCCTAAGGAACATCAAGGGTGGCGAAGTCAGAGAGTACACTCAAATGATGGCAGAGGCGAGGGAAGAAGCTTTAAGGAGGATGGCGCTCCACGCCAAGGAGCTTGGCGCCAACGCCGTAGTTAACGTCCGCTTCGCAACATCAAACGTTGGTTCGAGCGTGGCAGAGGTCTACGCCTACGGGACTGCAGTAGTTGTTGAGAAGGAGGAGTGAACATGTACCTCCCGCCGTTCCCGCTCCTCGGCGGGCTTCTGGCATGGGCTACGGTTTACTTCCTCGGCTTCAAGAAGCAGAAGTGGGCCGAGCTGATCCTCGGTGCGGTGGCCTTCATACTGGCGATGGTCGTCCAGAACCCGATTCAGCAGCTCCCTCTCATCGGGATAGGGATAAGGAGCAACGCCGACGTTATCGCCAGAGGAACTGTCTTTACACTCGGAGTTGCCCTCTGGCTGGGGCTCGTCGCAGGTTTCGTTCAGGAGGGCGTCAAGTACTTCCTCGTCAAGGACAAGAGCCCAAACACTGCGCTGTTCGTCGGCCTCGGCTTTGGCATAATGGAAGTCCTCCTCATAGTGATTACACCAATTATCGCGGTAGCGGCTGCCGGAGGAAAGCTCGACGTTCCTGCTCTTCAGGCCCTCCTCTCAATGGTGGAGCGCTACTTCGCAGTCCTCTTCCACGTAGGGACAACGGTTTATCTAGCTTACGCGGCCAGGAACGGCTTCGGGAAGAAGGGCTTTCTCATGATGGCAATTCTGCACGGCTTCGTTGATACGATTGCCGCCTATGCCCAGTTCCTTTTCCTAGAGAACAAAGTACTGGCGATGAAGTTCACGATTGGGCTGGAAGTTATCTTCGCCGTTATCGCAATAGCTTTAATAGCCTACACACTGCCACTAGCTAGGATCGAAGAGCCCGAGGAGGAAAAGGTAATCTGGTGAGAGGCTTTGCTTGGAAAGAGCGAGGAAAAGGCGCTCAAGAAGCTCAGAAAGGAGCTCCGCTCTGGCCTCTACTCCTTTTTAGTCCTCTCTATCCTCGAAAGGGAAGGAGAGCTACACGGCTACGCGATACGGAAGAGGCTTGAGGAGCTGAGCGGCGGAAAGCTCGTCCCCAGCGAGGGGGCCCTATACGACCTTCTGAAGAGCCTCAAGAAGCTCGGCCTCCTCCAGGACAGCTGGGCCGAGGCCGGTGGAAGACCTAGGAAGTACTACTCAATCACCGAGATGGGGAGGAGTGTTCTCGCCCAATTGCGTGAGGAGATAAGGGTAATCGAATCGGTTCTTGAGAAGCTGGAGGGTCTCTAATGAGCGAGCTGGTCTTCGAAGTCTTCATCTCACTCACCCTTCTGGCTGCGGGCCTGCTGACCTTCGCCTTCAGGAACAGGAGGAACTACTTCATCGGCTTCAGGATCGGCTACACCTACATGTCCGATAGGGCCTGGAGGGAAACCAACACCTTTGCGGGGCTCTTCATGATGGTCTTCTCAGTTCTACTCCTTGGGCTTGCGCTGGCGGGCCTGGGAATTCTCACCTTCATACTCACAATGCTCGCGGGGGTCGTCTTCCTCACGGTGGCGGGTTTCAGAGTAGCCAAAAAGGCCTACGAAGAGGAAGAGCTGTCAATAGAAGCCCCAGAAAAGCCGTCTGAAAAGATAGAGGTCAACGTTAGACCATATCTGGTGATTCAGCTCCTCGGGCTGGTTGCTTATATCATCCTCGCGGCTATCCTCTGGGATAAACTCCCCGAGAGAGTCGCTATCCACTTCAACGCCTCTGGAGAACCGGATAACTTTGCCTCAAAGACCCTGGGCACCCTACTGTTCCCGCTTGTGGTTTACCCGCTCTTCCTCGTCATGACCTACTTCCTCAGAGAGCCCGCCTTCGCACCGCTCCTCAGGTTCAGCAGAAGGGGCTGGAAAGCCTTCGCGGAGTTTACGACCGTTATGGCCCTTGGGCTGGTGGCCATTGACAGCCTGGTGCTCCTCTACAACGCCGGCCAAGTTCCATCGAGCTGGATAGGTTATTCCGTCTGGACTTTTCTGATAGTTACCATCGGCATGATTTTCCGACTCTTTTGGGCGAGGGGTGAGGGAACGTGAACCCCTACTTCATCTTTAGGATTCTCTACGGTGTTTTCCTCGGACTGGCCTTCGTGATAGGGGGCATACTTACCGCAACCTCCAAGGGCGAACCTGGGATAGGGTTCAGAATCGGCTACACCTACCTCAGCGAGCGGGCGAGGGAAAGGGCGAACAGGATAACCGGAATCGGTCTAATTGCCCTTGGCTGTTATTTATGCTCTCCTCGTTCTTCCTGCCGCTATACGGCATGTTTGTCCTCCTCATCGGGGGAGTCGCCGTTGTCTTGGCGATCGGCTACATCGTGGCCAGGCGCGAGTACGAGCTTGAGGACATCTCCAGGGAAGCGCCGGAGAAGCCCACGAAAAGCATAGAGCCGCCCAAGCTCGGAAAGCACTTAGCTGCACAGCTGGTCTTCGCTTTGCTCCTCGTTCTCATGTCTCCAAAGCTCCCGAGGGACATGGCAATTGTCCTCGGCTCAGTGATGGCCCTCTTCATAGCTCTAACGCTCCTCGCCTCCAGGCCGCTCGTCTTCCAGCTCGCCCCGAAGTTCTCAGGGATAATGGCACGAGGCTTCGCAAAGGCCATCACGCTGGTCTCCGCGCTCTTGACGTTTGAAGCCTTTCTTGCATGGATGGGCTTTGAGGACGACGTTCTGGGAATACTGCTACTTCCGATTTCCCTGCTGGTGATCTTCTACGCGGCCTACGTCATGCTGACCTCTGCCTACAGGGAGGGCTATTATTAGCTCTCAAGCGCCTTTATCAGCCCCTCTTTTTCAGGCTTTTCGATTATTCCAACCTCAACAGCGTGCTGGAGGATGTAGTCAGGAACGTCCTCTCCGAAAAAGGCCTTAATCCCCTTTCCAGGCAGGTAGAAGGCGTAAACTCTCACTCTCTTCCCGAGGACTTTTCCCATGAAGACGGAGAAGCCCTTCTCCGCGTTAACTCTCACGACATCCCACGAGAACGTCTCGGCTATGGAAAAGAATGCCTCGAAGAGCTTCACCCTGGCATCCTTGAGGGCCTTATTTACAGCCTGCCTTGAGATTCCTAGAGTTTCTGCTATATCCACCTCACGCATGCCCCTGGCCCTCATTAGCCAGACCCTCTCCATTCCCTCAGGGAGCTTGAACATTGGCGACCCCCCTGAGCAGGACTCGTAATACCGCCTCAGGCTCCTCACTCATTAGGGAGTACTTTTTCCTTTGGGTCGTTATCACAACGTAGTCCTTACGGTAATACTCGGCAACAAAAAGGAGTCCGAATATACCCAAGACCAAAACGGATACGGGGTCAACATAACCCATCTTCAGCTCCATAAGAAGTGCCGCAAAGAGCAGATCGAGAACCCCGAAGAGGAGGGCGATGTTAGTCCTACTGAACGGCAGGGACATAACCGCAAGGTAAATGAGGCCGAAGAATATCAGCCCTATGTCGCCAAGATAATACCCCTCCAAAAGCCCGCTGGGAAGGAGCAAAAGGTCAAGGAAGACGAACAGCACACTGGCGGTGATTAAGATATACAATCCCGGAAATTCCCTTATCAGGACTGCCCTCTCAAGCCTGCTCACTACTTTAACGTCTTCTATTTCAGAGAGGGGAACGTTAATTGCTAATCTGCCAAAGGCGTACCTAAGCCTCAATGTCCATCCTTCCACATCAACCGATGTCCCCCATGAAGCCGCAAGGACGAGCCAGCCCACAATAGAGAAGTACCACCAATCCGGAGCAAGTCTTGGAAAGCCTATTATCAGGAGAAATGAGAACCCTACTAAAAGGAGGGGACCTCCGGAGAAGTTAGCGGGCTTTGCATCCCCCACTTTCATCACGGATCACCCCTTAGCTTCACATAATTCCACCATACCCGATCAACCCTACTATCAGCTCCCCATTGGCACAGGAGACGAGGTAGCTTCCCTTCTCAGTCCTCACAACTACCAGATCCCTGCCAAGAAGTTCGTCCAGGAGAAAGCTTCCAAAGAGCCACGTGAGCAGTGTTATTGGGAGCGTTTTCAAGGAGCCGAAGGCGAGCAGAGGAAGTGAGAGGAGAATCGGCAAGATTGTTAACGATAACTTCTTCTTTTTAAGCTCTTTGAGTGGAAAGATGAAGATTTCAATGTAAATGATGAGCCAGTAAGCATAAACAGCAAGAAGCTCGGTATAAGGTGCTCCTTTTGCCACGAAAGCTATCAGAAAAGCCGTTAGCGCTACAGGCGTCGTTCCAAAGGCCTTTGCCATGGTCAAAATCCGGCCGCGCTCCATCTCGGATAACCTTGCAACCTCAACCACATCACTGAGCTCAACACTTCCGAAGACGTAGCGGAGCCGCTTTCTCTCGGGTTCTATCCCCTTGCCCCGCGATAGAAGGAAAAGAACCAGCCCAATCAGCATCAAATAGCTCGATCCAACTAAAATACTCCCAATCATAACACATAAACCTGCCATGCTCAAGAGAAGCGGTACACCTCCCGTTGGGTAAGGGTAGCAGTCACCCTGCATACCACCACCTTGTCAACCTTAGTAAGTTGACAACATATTTAAACCTTTCGACAGGCTTAAATTATTTCACCCACTCTCTTATGTGGTGATGTCATGTCCCTCGAGGAGCTCTATCGGTACCTAAACTGGCGGATGAATCCGGCAGACGAGAGGGCACGGGAGAGGTTTGAGAGAATAAGGGAGTTTTTTGAGTCAGTCTCTGATAAACTCCCAAAGGGAGGCAGAGTCCTGGACATCTGCGCTGGAACTGGAGTGGCAGGCGTTGCCCTTGCAAAAGCAACAGGTGCAAAGCTCCTAACGGTCCTCGACGCCAGGAAAGACGACCTTGAGCTCGCTAAGGAGTGGCTCAAAATCGCTGATATAAACCCCGAACTCAATCTCGTCCAGGGTGATGCGAGAGAGGTAGCGAAGCTCGTGGGCGAGCACGACGTTGCGGTCCTCTGGGGCTACACGATGCCGCACTTCGATCCCTTTGATGCCGTGAGGCTCTTCGCAAACGTTGCGTCCATCCTGAGTGGTGAGGGCGTTTTCATCATAGAGGACATGGACAGGGTCTACTGGATTCTCTACCGCGCTGGATACAAAAAGTTCCTCATCGAAGGGCGGAGGGAGAACTACACCATAGCCTCGATGCACGAGGGCTACGACTTCGTGAGGGGGACTTTTAAGAGGGGCTACTACATCCTTCCTGGATTCAAAAAGATAAGCGACGTTGACTTTCATTACTGGGACTTGGCCACTCAGCTTGCCATTGGCAGTGTTTTCTTCAAGGAAGCTGAATTGATCACTCAGGAGGAACACGAGAAAAAAGTTGGGGACATCCTGCTCTTCAGAAAGCCGAGAAAGGAAATAGCGGGGAAAATTCTTGAGGATTACAATGTGTAGTACTGCGGTCTCCTGTCCTTGAAGATGTCGTTCATTTCGTTTATTCTCTTGTCCCTCGCCAGCGATAGGTCTATCTCTACTACCCCGACTTCCTCTTTATCCTCACTTCCCATTGCAAGGACTTCCGCCCTCGGCGAGGCTATTGTGCTCTTTCCTATGAACCTCAGCCCAAACTCCTCCCCAATCCTGTTGGCCGTTATCGTGTAGACCCTGTTCTCAAGGGCCCTTATCGGCATGGCCCTCGGGGCGTAGGGCATCACGAGGTTGCTCGGGTGTGCTATGACGTCAGCACCTTTGAGGGCGAGCGTTCTCGCGCTCTCGGGGAAGAACCAGTCGAAGCATATCATCACGCCGACCTTCGCTATCCCGATGTTGAAGACGTGGAAGCCGAGGTTTCCGGGCCTGAAGAAGAGCTTCTCCCTGTTGAAGAGATGTATCTTCCGGTACTTCCCTATGTAGCCCCAGCCAACCGGGCCGACAAGCACGGCGGAGTTGTATAGGTTGCCCTTCTCGTCCTTCTCGGCCGTTCCAGCAACTATGAACACCTCAAGCTCTTTCGCGAGTTCAACCAGAAACTCAGTCGTCGGGCCGTCGGGTATCTGGCCCGCTACCTCTTCGACTTCTTCCCTGCTCCTGAAGTTGTAGCCTGTGTCAAACAGCTCTGGCAGAACCACGAGCTTGGCGCCCTGATCAGCGGCTTCCCGTATCAGCTTCTCAGCCCTGGAGTAGTTGGCCTCGGGATCAAGAAAAACCGGCTCCATCTGAACGTAGGCGACCTTCATAGTATCACCTAACTCACTATAACGTCCCAAAGTTGATAAACCTGATGGGTTCGGGCTTTTAAAATATTACAGACTTTTTAGGCATTAAAATTGTTTTTTCTCAGCCTTTAGATATTTTCAAAGATAATGCGTTAGTTTTCACAACGCATCAAGCTTTTCAGGGAATTTAAACTCCATAAACATCAATAACACTTGTAAAAACGCTGTCAGCATACCCGACGAAAACGGCCACTAAAACGCACCTATGTCTCAAAAGAGACCACCTAACAGCTCTTCTAGGTATGCAAACTCCCGCAGGCCAAAAAGGAAAACCTTAAAAACTCTCCACCAGAGGTCGGCTCAGGAAAAGGAGGTGACGATCATGAAGAGGCGCCCGAGGAAGTGGAAGAAGAAGGGAAGGATGAGGTGGAAGTGGATCAAGAAGAGGATTAGGAGGCTCAAGAGGCAGCGCAGGAAGGAGCGCGGACTTATCTGACGCTCCGGTGGTTCTATGTCTCTTTTTTCCGAACTTCAACTTCTTTCCCTTGAGCTTGAGACCTCCCGCGGGAAGGCCCTCGTTTTTGCCGACCCCCACATCGGCTTCGAGCTTTCGAGGGGACTCCGCATCAGGACTGATTTTGAGGAAGTTCTGGCCCAGTTCGTACTGGAGAGTAACCCTAACCTCCTCATAATCCTGGGAGACCTCAAAGAACCCCTGGGCCTAAGCTTCAGACTTAAAGAGATGCTCCTAAGGTTCTTCTCCCCACTAAAGGACACCGAAGTCGTAATCACCAAGGGCAACCACGACGGCAGAATCGAAGAGATAGCCAGAAAGTTCGAAAACGTTTCCGTTGTTGAGAAATTTATTCTCGACCAAAAACTCTTCCTCCACGGCCATACAAAATTGCCGAAAGGAGAGTTCCGGGAAGTCTTCCTCGGTCACGCTCATCCCGCATACACATTCAAGAGCGGAGGAGTTGCGAAAAAGGTCAAAGTCTTTGTCAGAGCCGAAAAATTCCTCGTCCTGCCGACCATCAACCCGTACATAGAGGGTTTTGACATACGGGAAGGTCTGAAGTTAGTTCCGTTCCTAAAAGATGTTTCTGAGGTAGAGATATTCCTTCCCGAAGGCGTTTACGTTAGAAAGGTAAAGGTTTATTAAGGGGTATGAAGATACCTCTTCATAGGTGTGAGAGATCAGGTTGGGTGAAGTGTGATGGGCGACGTCTACGAGAGGCTCGAAGCACTGCTTAAGTCGCTGGGAGTGAAGAAAACCGAGCTCAGGATATACAGGCTCCTCCTGGAGAAAAAGCGCCCGATGAGAGTAACCGAGATAGTCAACGAACTTGGAATAAGCGAGCGTTCAGTTAGAGAGCACGTTTTGAGCCTCTACAGGAAGGGAATGCTCCGGAGAGAGCTTATACAGCAGGGATGGCTCGGGTACACCTACACCGCCGTCTCTCCCCATGAGCTTCTCGCGAGGATAAAGCAGAACATCCTCGAAAAAATAAACGAAATTGAGATGGAGCTTAGGGAGGCTAAGAACTGAGGGCAACAACGCCCACTTCTTCAAGTATTTCGACCAGCCTCTTCAGTTTCTCCCTCTCGATGCTTCCGTACTCTTCTTCGATGGCCCGATAGGCATTCCCCTCTGAAAGGAGTTCACCGAGCATTATAAGCTCGTGGAGGTGCGTCACCGTTGCCCTTTCCTCGGTCAGCTTCTTAAAGTCCTCAGCCAGACCGGGTGCTCTGCTCCTGATTAAGCGCTCGGATATCAATCCCCTCTCTTTCCACTCCAGCCAGGGTTTTGCCTTGGTCTCTACCTCCAAGTTAAGCTCCAGCCCAAGGAACTCCGCATCTCTAGCGAGGCCGGCCTTTACGAGCTTCTCGCTCTCCTTAGGTTCAAGGCGCATTCCGATTTCCCCAAGAACTTTTCTAGCGTAGCCCCTCGCAAATTGCTCAATCCTGCGCTTTTCCTCCTCTGACAGGAACAGAGCCGCCGAAAGAACGGCCCTCTCGACTATGGCCACAGTCTCCCTGCTCACCTTGTCTATCGTATCACCGCTTGAGTGGTAGAACCTGTCAGGCCAGGTTATCGGCATGACGGATGGGACACCGAAGAAGTTGAAGATGTCATGGTCGCTCCCCATCTCGTACGGGTATGCCCTGAAGGGCATCACGGGAAGTCTGCTTCCCGAGAAGCTCTTGCCTCTCGAGTTGCTCAGCTCAATGGCGACCTCCAGCGCTCCAGAAACCACCGAGAAGCGTGAGAACGGTGTCCTCACGAACATCAGAGTTGATTCTGAGCGGTCGGGACTACCCGCGACCATGTCGAGGTTTATGCCTGCGTAATACTCTTCAACACCCGCCCTTTCAATGAACGCCTGGCTCCCGTGGTATTCAGGAACCCAGAGGAAGGCGTAGCCAAACCTGCCGTTTTCCCTCTTTGATAGAACCCTAGCCAGCTCAAGGAGCATCGCGTTACCGCTGGCGTTGTCGTTTGCCCCCGGCTTTGGATGGCATATGTGCGCCGTGAAGAGCAGATACGGAGGTTCGCCAACTTCGGCGTAGACCATCGGGAGAGTCTCCGAACTTTTTATCTCCGTCTCGGCCGTACCCCTAACTTCAACGCCTCCCGAAAGCGCCCTCCTAATCAGGCCTTTAGCAACAGCCTCCGGGACGGCAAAGGCGGGAATTTGCGCCCAGTTTAGGTCTTCCTTAGTCAGGAACAGGCCTATGTACGGGTAGAACTCACCAGTTCCTTCCCTGTAAGCTATGAAGCCCGAAGCTCCAACCTCGTTAGCCCTCCTATAGGCATCTCTCCAGTCTTTTCCGACGAGGACAACCTTCCCCTCTGCCCTCTCCCAGTCTTCTTGCCTCAGAATCGGAAGTACCTCCCCATCGACCTCCCCAGAAGGGGAGTGGGCCATCACGAGGAGCGGACTTTCCGCTGTTGTGAGTGTTCTTCCAGGAACTTCAAGACGCCCATCAATAACTTCCCATGCTATTGGAGACGGAAGCGTTAGATGCCAGCGTTTGCCGTCGTATTTATCCTTGAGAAGCTTTGCCTCAAGACCCATGCGGGACAGCTCTTCGAGAACGTATTCGGCGGCCTCGACAAGGCCTTTTGACCCCTGTATCCTGTGGAAGTGCGAAATCCCGGCTATCCAGTTCAGAACGTTGTCTGAGCTAAATTCGGCACTATCCCGCAGGAAGCGCTCCATAGGGTTTCACCAGGGGATTAATTGAAAGGGGACACAAAAAAGTTATCCCTCACTGCCCCTAAGCCGGAGCATCTTTGGCGGCTCAAGAGCTTTCACCGAATCAAGGAGCTCCGGCGGGAGCATCAGATTGGTGGTCTGGAGGAATTCAAAGTACTCCCGCTCCAGGGATTTTCCAGACTCTAGGACTTCCTCCCTGCTTTCTTCCGGGGAAAAGGCCACCTCAACCTTTTTAGATGTCCCCTCAGGCTCAATTTTTCCAGCAACTATAAGGTTCTTCGCTATCATCTCCGACCTGTCACGAAGGCCCTGCTCCTTGCCCTTTTTATAGGCCTCCTTAACTAAGTCATATATTCCGAGCTCCTCTGCCTGCTTGTAGAGCTCCTCGCGCTTTTTTCTCACCCATTCCACCCATTCGCTATGCCCCTTCAAGCCAAGGAAGTAACCAAAGCTGTAAGCTTCCTTAACAAGCTTCTTCTTGTCAGTCATATTGGGGCCTCCTTGTAGACGGTTATACCCTCGTTCGTGAAGCGCATCCTCTTGAGGTTGCTGTCGTGGGGCACGCCCCTCATCTTGAGTATCTGGATCGCCCTGACCATCTGGTAGTTGCGCATGAAGTGGTGGAGCACGATGACGCCATCAGCGAGGTAGTACTCGTCGGTGTACTTTTCGGAGCTCAGCATTTCGGAGAGGAGGAGCGTCGTTATGTCCATGGTGCGGAGCTTTCTAACGAAGCGGCCCAGCTCTTTCTTCTTTCCCTCAGGGTTGGTGACGAATGACTCGAAGAGGCTGAATGAGTCTATGACAACCCTTTTGGCGTTTTCTCTCTTGATAATTTCCAGGAGGAGCTTGAAGAGCTCGTCCCAGCTCAGCTCACGGTTTGCACTAAGAAGAATTTCACCGAGGTCGTAAAAGACTATCTTCTTTGAGTTGACGTACTCGAGAATCCCAAGGTTGTACCTGAGCATATCCCTAACGATAATATCCGGCGTTTCAAAAAGTGCTATGAAGAGACCTTTCTCGTCGTTCTTGGCGCCCTCCGCAAGAAACTGCATCCCCAGCGTGGTCTTTCCGCTTCCAGGCGGCCCTGTCACGACGTAAACCCTGCCCGGAAGAAAACCGCCGCCTATCAGCTCATCGAGCCCCGGAACTCCACTGGGTATCCTGTCGAGATTCTTCAAAAGTTCTCCAACGTACATTCGCTCGCCCCTAGATATTTTCCATTGTTCTCTATTTAAACCCACCGTTGCTCAGCCCCAGGTTACGTGCCTGTTAACCGCAAAGCGCACGATGAAAGACACAACTATTCCAATCAGATTCGCGAGAAGGTAGTGCACTCCAACTGCCATAAGGATAACGTAGATCGCCCACTGGACAAGGGCACCGCTCAAAGCCGCAACGTGAAAGCTTACCAGCCTCTTCAGGAGAGGTTTGTTCTTCAGATCCCTAAAAGTCCAGATGTCATTCCACGTGAAGTTGTTGAGTATGGCGAGCTCAGTTGCCAGGATGTTGGAGAACACCTTGTCCCATCCAAAAAACTCCACAAACGCCCAGAGGAAACCTTCGTTTACGAGGACACCAGAGAGACCAACCAGGGAGAACTTCACTAGCCTGTCTATTTCCCCCTCCCACCTCATAAGCCTGTAGATGTGTCTGAGATAGTTTACAATAGTCCTGCTTCCGAGCTTGCTTTCTCCGGCTTTTCTCAGCCCGAATGTGAAAGGAACTTCCCTGACGTTATTGTAGTGTCCCTTAACCAGTATCTCCATGAGAATCTTAAAGCCCACAGGATTAAGCTCAACGCCTTCAACGACCTCCCTTCTGAGGGCGAAGAAGCCACTTACAGGATCCTTTACGTTCCTGATTCTGGGAAGGGCAACGCGGCCTATCATGATGGCCCCTTTGGATATCAGCTTCCTGTACCAGTACCAGTTCTTAACGGCGCCGCCTGGGACGTACCTGCTGGCTATAGCGATGTCTGCACCGCGTTTTATCGCCTCGATGAGCTCGGGAACCTTCTCGGGGGGATGCTGAAGGTCCGCGTCCATCACAACGAATACATCACCAGAGGCCTCCTTAAACCCACGGATTACAGCCGAGGAAAGCCCCTTTTCTTTCGTCCTCCTGATGACCTTAATGGGGTACTTCCTTGCCAGCTCCTCCGCGAGCCCCCACGTCTTATCAGGTGAATCATCGTCAACTATCACAATCTCGTACTCATAACCCTGAAGCGCCCGCGAGAGCCTCTCAACAAGTTCGGGCAGATTCTCCCTTTCATTGTACGTTGGGATTACAACGCTGATTTTCACTTTTCAGCACCCCGCTTTGTCTTGATAGTCCGTAAACTTTATAAGTCCTTTTGGTGCGGTATCATCGGGAAGTGGGGCCGTGGGGTAGCTTGGTCTATCCTTCCGGCTTCGGGAGCCGGAGACCCGAGTTCAAATCTCGGCGGCCCCACCACAACAGCCCTTTCTTACGAAAGCGCTGGCGGAAAGTTAGTATGCGTTTTTAAAGAGCTAGCCTTTGAGTGGGTTTACTTACCGAGTTGCTAGATTCAAAAGGATTTTATCACCGTATAGTGCCCGAAGGGCACTAAAAAGAAAGCCAAAATCACAATCAGCTGGGGGATTTTGGAGTTAAACCCACTCAAACTCGCTTTATAGTGGAGCATACACTCCTCAATAAGCAAAGTTCGAGAAGAAGAGCAACTTTTGCTCAAGCTTTTTCCAAAAGCTTGAAGGGCAAAGTTTCATCAAAGATGGAATGTCCTTTTGAGCTTCCTGTTTTCCAGTGATTCTCAATGCTCAACTAGCGGTTTCAAGGGGGTTTACTCACAGTATAACGCCCGAAAGGCGTTAAAAATAAGAAAACCCGCATTACTCTGCCCCTCTACCAAGAGAATCTAATCGCATCAAGCCAACATCAAGAAGACATTCGAGCTTTTGGTGAAGCTTTTTCCAAAAGCTTCCTTGCGAAGTTTGATCAAGGTTCGTGGTTCTTTTCTAAAATTGCTGTTTACTGAGGATTTTCAAGATACACAAGCCAGACATCAGTGAATTCCCCTAAGTTTCAGCCTGATGAAAAGGAGTTTTCTCGCCTTGACGCCCTACGGGCGTCAATTAAAAAGCAAACTCAAGAAAAACAAGCGAATTAAAAATAGAATTCACGACTCAAGACAGCGTTCAAAAGGAAAATCCGCCCAAAACGACCCGTTAAATAGGAACCACGAACTTTGGTGAAGCTTTTTCTAAAAGTTTCAGCGCCGCTTTCACTAGCGTTCAAGCGTCCTTAACGGATGGCGGAAGGATAGTATGCTTTTGAAACAGGCTAAATTTTATGAGAGGTTTACTTATCAATTTGCCAATCGCATGGGATTTCCCCACAGTATAGCGCTCTTCGAGCGCTAAAAAGAAAGGTGAAATCACAATTAACGAGAGATTTGAGAGCAAATCCGCACAAAGTTGCCTTCTGAGCAGGCATACACCTCTTAACAGGCAAGTTCAAAAAGAAGGGTAAATCTTGACCAGGTTTTGAAAAAACTTGAGGGGCAAAGTTTCCATCCGCTCAGTGGTGACCGCTCTCATCACCCGTCAGGAGGGCTTGGGCGTCATCATCGCTGGACTTAAAAGCCCTCCGGAGTTTTTAACGGTGGTGGTTAAAATGACGATGCGCTTCATTCCGCTCATAGTGGCCAGGCCCGAAGTTCAGATGGCCATAGACGAGGCCATAATGAGAGCGAGAATCGAGGGGAAAGTCCCGGACACTGTGAGGCTCTACGCCTTCTCCCCCAGCTCAGTTACAATCGGCAGGTTCCAGAGCGTAGTCCACGATGTTAATCTCGATGAGGCAAAAAAGCTCCGTATTCCGGTCGTGAGGAGGATAACTGGCGGCGGAAGCGTCTTCCACGACGAGTACGGCGAGATAACTTATTCAATTGTCATCGGGGAAGACTACCATCCTGCCCTTAAGAACGTCGAAGAGAGCTACCGCTACCTAGCGGGCCCGCTCGTGGATGCCCTGAAAGACCTCGGCCTTAAAGCGGGCTTCTCAGGACTGAACGACATAGTTGCCAACGGGAAGAAGATAAGCGGCTCGGCCCAGACGAGGAGACGGGGAGTAATCCTCCAGCACGGCACCTTTATGTATGCAACGAGGGTCGAGATTCTGGGAAGGGTTCTCCGCGTCTCAAAGGAGAAGCTGAAGGACAAAGGTATTTCGAGCATCTGGGAGCGGGTTACAACCCTTGAACGCGAGGGAGTAAAGCTGAGCCGCTGGGAAGCCTACGAACTGCTGAAGGAGAGCTTCTCCAACGCCTTTGAGCTTGAGGAGGGCGAGCTGACAGACTACGAGCTTGAGCTAGCGGAAAAGCTGATAGAAGAGAAGTATAGAAATCCTAAGTGGAACGAGATGCGTTAGGGGAGTTCCCAGTTTTCTCTGATTTTATACTCTTCCACAAGCTCATAGAAAAGCTCGTCCGTTCCAAGCTCTTCCCTTAGCCTTCTGAAGTTCTCTTCAAGGCGGGGAAGTCTGCCCTTTGAGCGCCTCAGCATCTCGTTGCCTATCTCAACCGCAAAGCGGAGGTAGCCGTCATCGACGAGAACTCTGCCGTCCCTGCCGAGCGGTGCCGTCAGGTACTCAGTGGCGTTTATCTCAACAAGATAGCGCTTTGAGATAACCTTGAAGGTAGTGTACTTGAAGCCCGAGGCCAGGCCGAGCTCGTGGAGCTTCCTGGCCTTCTCAAGGTCTTCAGCAACGACGTGGAAGATCGGGGGCTGGCTCTTGAGGAAAATTATGCCCTCCTTCGCGTTCTTCAGGGCCTCCTTAGCCTCTTCGAACTCAATCGGCCTGTGGACTTTTATCAGCCAGCGGGAGAGGGGCTTTGCCCCCAGAGCGGGCTCTTCAATGATGCCTATCCTTCCCGAGCAGGAGGAGGTAGTGTAGATGCCCTTAATGGAGTTGATGAGCAGGAGGAGGTCTATTATGTCCCCGTCAACCTTTCCATCTCTCATGGCCGTGAACAGGCTTTGAAGGGCTTCTCGCTTGGCTTTCATCTTTAATCCACCTCTGACCTTTTGATTTCACATAATATCAGCCCATACAGGAGTTATCCACCTAAAAGGACACCAGATACCTTCTTCCGCCGATTCTGACGAAAACTTTATAAAGCTAACCCAAAAGCTTAAGCTGGAGATGGCCGGGGTGGTGTAGCCTGGTTAGCACAGGGGACTGTGGATCCCCTAGCCCGGGTTCAAATCCCGGCCCCGGCCCCATAACAGCCCTTTCTGACGAAAGCGCTGGCGGAAAGTTTTTGACTGATTTTTAAAGAGTTTGCTTTGAGATGAATGTCTAATCACAACCTGCAAAACTACAAAAGACCAAATGTTAGAAAAGTTTGAGAATACAAAAGTTGCTCATATAAGATTTAAAATCATCGTAAGAGACGCTAATTACGCAGAACTACAAAAGCTAAAGAGTGATAATGAGGTCGTGGAATATATTGGAGGGATTTGGAAATGAGAAGAAAAGTGAAGGCTCTGTTGCTATTATTTTTTCTTTTGCCAGTTGTACCTCTGAAAGTTAGCTATCTGAGGCTTACATATTACGATTATAAATACACCACGCCGATCCAAGAGGGCAAATTGCCTAACGAAGTACTTGACAGTTCACTAAATGGAAACTCGGATTGTCCTGTTGAAGTAAAGAATGGCCTTATACTGTTGATGAAAAATGAGGACGTCATTAAGAGCATTCAAGTTAATCTAAGCAGAGACTTCAGTGGTGAAGGTCAGTGTTTAATTCACAATGAAACCCTTTATGTGGCGGTGGTTGGTGAGAGGGGAATAGTTGGGATTGAAGGACTTTACAAGGATATTGACATAGTTTACCATCTGCAAAACCGCTATGTCTGGGCATTTGATTTAGGGAGTGGAAAGGTGGATTGGTATTATCATGAAATTAAAGGCTGTAGAACTGGAGGCGGTTGCTATCCATTTGATCCGCAAGTAAAACTTCAAAACGGAAAGTTATATGTGAGTTTTTCCCCTTACGAAGGCAGGACTCTGGTATTTAACCCATACTCCGAAAAGAAATAATGCCAGGTGCATTTCTCCTTATATCCGCCACTTTATCTATGGTTTTCTTCAAATTATTCTCACACCAACTATACTTATACTAGAATTTCATTTACAAGGTTCAAACTCAGGCCCTGCACCATATCAGCCCTTGCTTGTGCAATCATAGCTTTCAACCCCGTTCAAATTCCTCGAGGGATGGCAGAAAGGGTATGCTTTTCTGAAAATACAAACCTGGGAGGAATTTACTCCTCATTTGCTCTTATAAAGTGTTTGTCGCCAACAAAGCATCCAAAGGACGCCAGAAAAAAGCAAACTTCATAAAACTACCTCGGCAGTTAAACCCATCTTAGAGATCGGGAGGAGAAGAGTGCACGATTAACACCCAGCATTTTATGGAAAGTGCCTTTGGTGGAACTTTTCGCCAGCAAGCTTTTGGAAAAAGCCTGACCAAAGAAACTTTGCAGGGCAAAGTTTCATCAAAGAGTGAATATCCTTTCTAAATTGCCAAGTTTTCATGATTCTCCCCCCCCCCCCAATTGGCGGTTTTCAATAGATTTACTTGTAGTATAACGACCAAAGGGCGTTAAAAGAGCAAGGAAAAACCCTAATTGTTTTCCCCTCTTAAAGGAAGGCCACCAAACTCTTCCTCCTCAGGGATTCCTTGATCAAAACCCAAGACCTAGAAGTTGTCAGTATCCGGGTACATTTCATCAGCTAAAGAGTATGTAATACCAGAGGACACAAACATAAACAACCGCTTCTTTATACTACTATCTCCAGCTTCAACATACTCAAAAGCTCATCATAACTATACTCCCCAAAGGGATCTAATTCCTTGAAGTAATATCTAACAGGAATTATCCGATCATCTTCAAAGGCCGATCTTGAGAAGTCCTTGGCTATCAACAGTCCACCCACCGCCTCGTTCCCGTATTCACTTAGATACTTTCTTAGTTGCTCCACATCCTTTTTCTGGGCTTTTCCAGTCTTAACTTCCGCAAGAATGTACCTATTAAGGGCAGAAGGATGCTTCAGTTTTATGAAAATGTCCACGTATCCTTCTGGAAGAGCTTTTTCACCAAGTACTTCAAATTCCTCTGGAGAATTATCTACTTCAAATATCTCCAGAACATCACGGAGAACCGTGACTCCAAGTTTCTTTCTCACCAGCGACTGGAGTATAAGCTCCCTAAAGTAGAACTTCTCAGGAATTCTCTGGTTTTTCCTGTCAAACACAATTTTTGGCTCAAATGTTTCTGCATTAAGCTCCAAGTACTCCGGCTCTCCAGCAAAAGGATTGCCCATCTCAGAAACCTTGTAAAATGTTACAGTATCGGCTTGAAAATGAGTTTTACGATAACCTCCTCTTAATAGCAAGTTTTCGGCAACATAAGAGAACTCTTGCCGAACCATAGGCTCGTTAAATTCTCGTTCTGGTTTCAAAAACAGCCGGAATGGGAAGTAATAAGTCTTTTGTGATCTGAAAGTTATTGGAGGCCAGGGAGGAAGATCCCTTGCGTTTTTATAAGCTACCTTCCTGACGACACGGTACAGATTTCGAACCCTGGCCCCGTAGAGAAATGATATATAATCCCCAACACTTATGTCAAAGAAAGTCCAGAGACCATTTATACTGTTCGTAAACCCCGCTAAATTGTACTTAACACAGAGCTCTAAGTTTTCTCGATTTGATAAAGACACCAAAAAATAATCCGGCACGTTAACCACCCACATAACAACCCCAAAATAAGCTATTTAACCCTTTTCCCAATCTGACTTTTTATTAGGGACCTCAAAACGCAAACTCCTCCACCGAGAACTCTTCCATGACCCTCTCGAAGTCGTTCTCCGGGGCGTAGGTAAAGCCGCATTTGGAGCACTTCAAGATGCCCTTCTCCTCGTGGAGCGGCGAGAAGCAGACGGGACAGCGGTACTCCTCGCGGTGGAGCCTCTCATAGACCTCATCGCGCATCACAACCAGGTTGAGCTCGCTCTCCCAGTCCTCGTGGAGCATGCCCCAGTATGGCGTCTCGACAGGGTAGAAGTCCTCAAGGATGAGGGCGTTTATCCCTATTCCCTTTACCCCGGGTGGGAGCTTTCCGGCCGGTTCAATCGAGACAACGTACTGGTCGTAGAACTCTATGTGCTCCGTCCTGATGGTCAGTCCCCTGGAGAGCTTCGAACGGAGAGGGATGAGCTGGAGGAAAAGAGCCTCCCTCTCGACGTCCCAGCTAGCGCTTATTGAAACGCTCCCCTTAGTGAAGAACTGGGTGATAAAGCGGTCGTCCCTATCCTCCCCAGCTAGGTGAAAGCCCAGCTTGGCCATTGCCCTGCCCAAGAAGTTCGGCCTCGGAAGCTTCTGGTAGTTTATCAGATACTCCCCTATCCATCCAGCCAGGGGCATGGAATAGCCTATGAAGGCCTGCTTCTGAACGCGCAGGTAGGCGACGCTGGGAAGGAGCTTGAACTGATTGAGCATCAATGGATAGACGATTTTATCATATATATGCTTAACGGAGATCGAACACACGAAAAGGAAACCAAGAGGAGAATGTTACGAGCCGAAGAACTCGTCGAGGCTTATGCCTTTCCGCTTCTTTCTCTTTGGCTTCTCACTCTCAGCCTTCTTAGCGTTCCCTGCCGTTCCTCTTGCCTGCTCATTCTTAGCGGCCGCTTCAAAGCTGGTGAGGTTCTTGACCTTCTCGGAGCGTTTGGGTTTTGCACTCTCCTTCTTTTTCGAGGGTTCTTTGCCTTTTCCAGAGAGCTTTGAGGCTAAACTCCCAGACTTTTTGCTGGCCTTTCCGTTCTTCCCGTTGAACTCGTCGAGGTAGCCGTTCTTTCCGTTGGAATGACCCGTCCTCTCCTTGACCATCTTCTCGCAGATGTCCGCCGAGAAGCCCATGAGGGTCCTCTGTTTCTCAGGAAAGACGTTCTCGAAGAGCGTCTTTATGTCCTTCTCGGTTATGCATATCCTCTGCCTCGTGTAGTCCTTTACTCTGTACTTAGTAACGAGCATCTTGGCCGTGGGCAGGTACTTTTCTATTGCACCCTTGCTGACGGTGAGGACTATCTTTCCGCCGCACTTCGGGCACTTGCCGGTCAAAGGTGGCCTTCTGTACTTCGTGTTGCACTTGACGCAGCGGAACTCCTGCCTCGTGAAGCTCCTAAGGTTGCCTCTAAGGTCCGGAACGAGGTGAGAGTTGATTATCGTTTCAGCAACGTGGTGCTCATCCACGGCCCTTATCCTCTCTGCCAGAGCGAGCTGTCTGGCGACCTTCTCCTCCATGTCGCCGAGCTGTTTGTACAGGCTCATCTTCGGGCCGAGACCAATGTCGTCCGTATCGTGGGTGAACTTTATCCCCTCGTACATCTCGGGCTTGCCCAGGCGGTCCTCAACGCGCTCTATGACCTTCACTTCCTTTGGAGACTTGAGCTCGTAGGTGGCCTTGTAGAACTCGAGAGGATAGTACCTGACCACATCCATGTTGTGAACCTCGCTGTCTACCTCCCTCGGGTCAAGACGGGTGGTAACGACCAGAGGAGCGTCCATCTTGCCGCCGCGCTTTTCGGGCAGATAGTATTTGCTGAAGTTGAGGAGGGCATCGAGGAGGAGCATTACAGCGTCTTCGTCGCCGTCGCATTGGTGTGTTACAATACTTTCGTTAATTATCACATTATGATACTTTTTAGCGTTTAAAGAGAACACGAAATCATCTTTTGGTGTGATGTATTCAATGCGCCTGACTTTCACCAGCCAGCCATTCTGTGAGGAATATCTATCCTGAGCTGGAGATTTCTCAGCATGAAGCTCATAGATTGAGTTCTTGCGTTCACTCACAAAGCCAATGCTATTGAAGAACCTGTGGTAGTGCTCACCTGCAATGTTAAGGGCGTAGACTTTTGAAACTGGAGCCTCAGTTCCGCGTTCAACGTGATACAGTCTCCCGCGAGCGTTGCCTCTATTGGCATTATTGTCAAAGGTGTAATAGCCACGAATGCCGAACTTGGCAAGCAACAGTGTCTCAATGTCCTCAAGGAGGGCCTTATTAACACTATACGCTACCACACGAGGCACGGACTTAAGGGCACTTCCATCTCCCTCGAAGTATGCCTTAAGCATCTCTGCAACGGCTTCACGTGGCAGTGTGAAAACAAGAGACGGAACGCGCTTGCTGTATGCGTTCTTTCCAGCCTTCAGAACTTCCGTAAACAGCAGGTAGAGAATACGCGAGCCAACTGTAACTTTCCCTCCCCTCTCGTAGATACCAAAACCGTCCCCGAAAGCTTCTCTGAGTGCCCTCTTGAGGTCTTCCCTAACCTCCTTCTCTGCCATCGAGAAGCTCAGCTGATAGACACTCTTGCTTTCTCTTGCATAGCCCTCGGCAAGGTAGTACCCAACGACGCGGAGGAGAGGTTTGAGAGGTACGAACCGCTTGATTCTTACTTTATCGCGCTTAAATCCAAGCCAGCAGGAAGGTACTTCCTCAATGGATATCTCTTTCTCCGTGAGAACCCTTAGAAGGACGCTCAAAGGTATGGAGTCTCTGCGCAGGTAGTCTTCTTTTACATCAGCCTCAACTGAGCGGAGCCACTCTGCTATTCCACGAACCATTATCCTATCGTGAAGATGAGCAAACTCCTCTCTGGAGAACTCTTTTAGCAGATCAAGGTAGTCAATGTTCTTTTCAGGAAGCTTCAAATTAGGCACGAGGATTCTATCTCCTTCCCTAACCTCAAAGGCCCTCTTCTCAACGAACTTGCCGTTTTCGTAGACAAGCACCGGATGGTCAACAGTCGTCTCAAAGCTCCTGCCGAGCTCAAGCTCGAACCTTATCAAATGATCCGTCGATGGAGCCTTTATGACGTCCTCTATGTCAGTAAGGACGACCTTTCCGCTCTCTGGGTCAAATGAATAAACTTTGACGTCCGCCTTCGGCTTCTTTCTCACGTAGGCCATGTTTTCGTACCGCTCGTCTTCAAAGAGGTCGTAGAGTTCCCTGAGGGTTATCCTCTGAGGAAGGCCGTTGATCTGGACGAGTATCCTCGTGTCACCTGGGAAGCAGTTCCTCCTCTTCGCCGCATGGTAATACGGGTGTGCGTAGCCAACGAGAACGTCTGAAAAGCCGATTATCCTCCCAATGATTCCAGCCGAGGTGTGTGGAGCGAGACCTATAACGAGGTGACCCACAAGGTCTTCCATCTTCTCGGCATTGTAGAACCTGGGTAATCCGTAGAACTTCTCAAGGAGGTCATCGATGAAGCGCGCCACCTTGAGGAGGTACCTCCCTGCCTCGTAGGGCAGAATAACGTCCTGGACCTTCAGCTCGAGTATCTGGTCGTCCCTCTCGAGGGGCTTCCCCTCGAAGTCGTGAGTGTAGCCGAGCTCCCTCAGCTTCTCGACGCTCGTCCCTATCTCCTTAGGTTTGAAGTGGGTTATTGGAGCGTCGGTCGCGTCGAAGCGGATTGTACCATCCTTAAAGACGTAGACGTCGTTTTTAACACGGAGAAGACCCTTCTCCAGCGGCTCGGCCATCTTGTAGCCGGAGGTCATACCCTTAACGCCCTTGAGCCTGTCTATGCCGTAGACCTTGACGTTGTCCATGGCCTGCCTTAACAGGTCGGCGGGCTTTATCTCCCGCTCCGCGTAGGGCTTGAGCTCAACGTCGCACTTCGGACAGCGGTAGTTAAAGTCCTTTGCATCGCTCTCAGGATAATCCGCTCCACACTTCGGGCAGTGCCAGAGGAGCTCCTTCCTGGTTCCACAGACGGGGCAGAGGTGCTCCGGCCCGACGTGGCCGCACTTGGGACACTTGAAGAAGGCTATCTCAACCCTGGCCGTTTTTCCTTCCTCGGCGGCTTTCTTGATGTCCCTGCTCTGGCCGCCGGCAAGGCCTATCGGGAAGAGAACCTGGACCGGCGGCTTCATCTTTCTTTCCTTGGCCTTCTCTGGCCTTCCCATCCTCGCGCCGATCCAGCTTATTCCCCTATCGCGGAGCTTTATCCTGTTGTTCTCGTTGATGATGTCTATGACCGTGTAGAAGGGCTTTGCCTTGAACTCCCACTCAAGGTTGCCGAGCGGCGTCAGAAGGGCCGCACTCCAGGGATATTCAACGACGATGACCTTCCTCTTCTTCTCAACCCTTTCAAGCCTGTGGGGCAGGCCGAGGAGCTCAAGGTAGCGTTTGATATTTTTATCGTTCTCAAGGACGACCTTCTTCGCGAAGCGGTTCTTTCTGAACTCAGCCCACTCTATCTGAGCACCCAGAAGGGCCTTCTGGAGTTCCTCGACCTCTTCCGGCTGAAGGGTGTTCCAGTAGAGGGTGTAGTACGGGTGGAACGGTATGTCGAGAACCGTTGAAAGGTGAATGGCCGTCTCCACATCTGGTTTAACCCTGAGCGGATCCTTCAAGAGGTTCCACAGGAAATCGGGGTCTACCTCAAGGTACTCAGCCGCTTCCTCTACGGCTTCCCTGTCGTTCTCAGCAAAGGGCTGAAGCTCAACCTCGTAGAGGTCTTTGATGGCCTGTACTAGCTCCTGAACCCACCACTCCTCGACGTAGTTTGCCGGGAGAAGCGTCTGGTTGTTCTCGACGAAGTCGCCGAAGTTTACGAGCGCATCGCCAACGTATAGGATCTCGTCAACCTCGTTCCTGACCTTTAGAGCCGTTTCATAGTCATCTACCCTTACCACGCTCCCGTTCTTGAGCCTGACGATCGGACCCTCCACCGTAGTCGCTGGAGTCACGATACAACCCTTACCTGGCCTCTCCGTCTTCATCTGGGTCCCAATTGCTATGAACTCGTCCAGAATGAGCATTGTTGCTGGATTGACGCTCCAGGTCGCAAAGCCGGAGACCCTTGAGCGGCCGTACCTGAGCCTGAAGCCGCCGTTGGTCGAAGGCTCGGCGAAGAGGGGTCTTCCACCGATTATCTCCTTGGTGTACTTCTTGTTGGGGGCAATATTGGCCCTGAACTTCTCGTAGAGCTCGTAATAGAAACCCTTCTCGACATTCTCCTTCTTTTCAGCGACGCTCTCAGTTCCAGTGTCCTCGGCCTTCGATTCGTCTTTATTCTCTTCACTACTCTTGCCCTTCTCCTTGGCTTCCACGAACTCCTTTATCCAGTCCCAGCCCTCGATCCCCATCTTGTCTATGTACTTCACGAGCTTCTTTGCCTTCTGCAGGACACCTTCAGCGAGAACGAGAATGGCACCGCCGCGGAGGTGGTTCGTCTCAACACCGGGGACGTTTCTGTGAGAGACTTCAACTTTATCGGTCTCCTCACCGGTTATCTCGATCGGGATGTTCCTCATGGCGAGCCTTACTTCGTCTGCCTCCGGGTGGTACTGCAACCTCGTAACAGCCCTGTGGTAGAGGTCAACCTCTTCGACCATCCTCTCAATGTGTTCATCGCTCGGCTTGAAGCGGTCGAGACCGAGCTTTCTCCTCACGTAATCACCAACGAGAACGCTCAAAGCCTGAGCCGTTCCACCGGAACTCCTGATCGGGCCGGCATAGTAGAGAGCTAAGTACTCGCTCCCGTCGGCCCACTCGTTGCGCTTTATTTTAACGTCAGCGATACCTTCCAGTGGAGCGGAAACTATACCTTCCGTTAGAATTGCCAGGGCAGTCCTCACCGCCTGCTCAGCGTACTTCTCCTTGCTCCCAAGGTCACCGAACTTGCCCTCGATTATCTCATCAACAACTTTAAGGGCAGCTATCTCCTTGCCATACTCTTTGACTAGCTCTCTAATCCTCTCGGCCACGCCGGGCGGTCCGACGAGGCTCTCAACACGGCCAGCCATATCAGTAGCCTGCGGAACCTCAACGTCAAAGCTCGGATCCTTACCCTGTGCGCGGGCCTTCCTCGCTATCGCATAGGCCCTGTCTATCTCGCGCTGGAGTGACTCGAAGTAAGCCTTCATTTCAGGCGAGTAAATCTCCTCGCTCATTCAAACCCCCTCGCAAAACTGGTCAAACCTAACCACAGCCCTCAGGCGGGCGGTTTCAACGTCGATTATCGGAACCCTCGCCGGAGTCGGGATTATGTTCACCATCTTCTGGAATTCAGTCTGCGCCTGCCACGTACCGGTGTTTATGACGAAGACGCCGTTGTACGTCTTGTACTGCATGACGTGGACGTGGCCTGCCTGGAATAGGTCTGGAACGCTCTCGATGACGAGCGTATCCTCGGGGTCGGGAGCTATCGGAACCTTGTTCCCGAAGGTCGGAGCTATGTGTCTGAGCTTAAGAAGCTCTACCATTGCCTCAGCGGGCCTGTGGTGGCTCCTGTTGGGGACAAAATCAACGACGTCCTCTATTCCCCTGCCGTGGGCTACGAGGAAGTCCCTGCCGTGAAGCCGTATTACGGCAGGATTGCTGATTATCACAGCGTTCTTGAGCTTGTAGAGCGGCTTTGCATACTCTTCGTAGAAGCCCGGCTGCGGAAGGGCCGTTCTGGCCGCGTCGTGGTTTCCAGGCCCGATGAACATCGTTATGTGGTCCGGAACCTGTTTCAGCAGGTTTGCAAGGGCCTCATACTGGTCGAAGATATCTGGAATCGCCAGCTCGTTATACTGGCCCGGATAGATGCCGACGCCGTCAACGACGTCGCCGCCAATAATGATGTACTTGATTCTGCTCACCAGCTCTTCCTCGGTTCTGCTGTTAACCTCGCCGTTGAGCCACTCAAGGAACTTGATAAAAGCTTCCTCGCAGAACTTGTTGCTACCGACGTGGATGTCGCTGAGCAGGATGGCGTAGACCTTCTCCTCAAGCGGTGGTTTTGACCTCTTGAACTTCGGAACGTCCGGGAGGAACACCCTGTTTGCGAAGAATATTCCCTTCCCGGGGGTGCCCCTGAAAGCAACAACAGAATCGGGCATTATCGTGCTGTAGGCTTCATTTGCACCCTCCTTGTCCGAGCCTATGAAGACCTTGATCCTTCCCGTGGCGTCCTCGATCTCAAAGAGGTAGCCCTTTCTTGTCTCGCGCTTTTCATTGACGAGCCCGATTATCGTGACATCATCTTCTCGGACGTAGCTCAGCTTGGCGATATCCACTATCGTGCCGATTTCAGGGTTCTCGCGGAAGATCCTCCGCATCTTCTTAAGCCTGGACTTGAAGTAGCTGGAATATGCCTGGATTATGACCTCACCCTCCTTGCTCTGGGCGTTCTTGACCTTGGGAACCTCGAACTTCACGTTCTTGACGTCAAAGGCCAGCTCCCACTCGTCGGGAATCTCCTTTGCCCTGTAGTGGAAGCCCTCCTTTGGGGCTATCACTAGGTCGGAATACGTCGAATAGGCTTTCTCTTCCTCCGGAGTTTCATCTGCAACGTAGGCTATTGGGACACCGTAGTCACCGTAGACTATCTTCGGCTTGACACCGTTGTCGCCGTTCTCGTAGTACTCTTCAGAGTCCCCATACCCATTCTCACTCCCGTTTTCCACTGGAAGGGACTCATCAGAGAAGCCGTTTTCATCGGGAAATTCTCCTTCAGGGGACTCTTCTAGGAGGGCCTCATCTTCAGGAGTTCCAGTGGAAATGAAACTCTCCCCCCCAGAGGAGGCCTCTTCTAAAGCTTCTGATTCAGAATCAGAGCCACCATAGTCCACAGATCCCAAGGCATTTCCAGTGGAAATAGAGGTCTCATCCCCCTCAGAAGACTGAACAACTTCAGCACCATCATCCATAGAGGATGATAACTCTGGTTCAGTGTTGATTTCATCCTCCAGTGAAGAGCCTTCAGATGCTAGAGAACTTTCCCCAGCGACGACAACATCTTCAACAGACGCCGCACTTGGCTCAGCTATAGATTCGACCCCATCCTCAACTCCTTCCTGGAGAGAAGATTCAATGGCCCCAGATTCATCAGATTCAGATTCCAGAACTGCCTCCCCGTTAGGTTTCACAGGAGATTCAGAAACGCTGATCCCAGAGAGTACTGAACCGTCAAGGGCACCATTTCCACTGGAAATTATGCCCTTTTCCGCCAGGAACTCTCTGGCAAGGTTGGAGTCTACAACGAACGTCCCCCGGTTTTTGGCGAACTTTATCAGCTCGGCCAGGGTAAAGGCCTTCTTGTAGTGGTCCGAGAGCAGATAATACGCGGACGGCGTGATAAGGTAGTTGTTCTTAAGGAGGTCCTCCACCAGCATCAGAACAACCTCCTCTGGCGAGAGAGGCTCAGGGTGAGGAGCGGGCGAACCTGCTCATCGTGGCGGTATATGTTCTTCACCATATACGGAGTCACGTTGAGCCTTATCTCCTTTGTTCTCCCATAACGGCCCTTACTGACGACCTTGGCGTTGATAATGCCGAGCATGTCAAGTTCGTTGATCAGATCACTCACGCGCCTCTGGGTGAGGGGCTCAACGTCGAGGCTGTCGCAGAGCATCTTGTAAATTGAGTAAACCTCACCGGTGTTGGCAGGGAGCTCGCCGTTTTCATCGAGCATGACTATCGCGTAGAGGAGAACCTTTGAGTGGAGAGGAAGGGTTTTTATAACCTCTTCCATTGTGTCCTGTTCAATCTTCTCCTGGGCTTTCCAGACGTGCCTCTCTGTAACTTTGCTCGCCCCCTCGCGCTCCGCTATTTCACCCGCAACCCTCAGAAGGTCGAGGGCTCTCCTCGCGTCTCCGTGCTCCCTGGCTGCGAGGGCGGCACACAGCGGCACAACCGCATCGTCCAGCACACCCTCATAAAAAGCCTCCTTGGCACGCTGCATGAGGATGTCCCTGAGCTGGTTCGCGTCGTATGGCGGGAAAACGACCTCCTCTTCGCTCAGGCTGGAGAGAACGCGCGCATCCAGGTACTCTTTGAACTTGAGGTCGTTGGAAATCCCAATGATGCTTACCTTTGCCTTGCTAAGCTCGCTGTTGATCCTCGTCAGAGAATACAGGATGTCGTCTCCACTCTTCTTGATGAGCTTGTCTATCTCGTCGAGGACTATTATAACGAAGCGCTCCTTGGCATCAATGACTTCCTTGAGCTTTGCATAGACCTCATCGGTGGGCCAGCCGACGAGGGGAACCTCGATCCCGCTCTCCTCTTTGAAGTGGTTTACAATCCTTGCGAGAACGCGGTAGTGAGTATCAATTATTTCACAGTTGATATAGATAACCTCAACAGGAATATTGTACTTCTGGGAGATCTTCTTCAGTTCCTCAGTAACGAACTTGACGGTTACGGTCTTTCCAGTTCCAGTTTTCCCATACACAAAAACATTAGACGGAGTTTCACCGCGGAGAACTGGAACAAGAATGTGGGCAAGGTCGTCTATCTGCTTGTGCCTGTGTGGAAGCTCCTTTGGGGTATAGCTGTGCCTAAGCACTTCTTTGTTCTTGAATATCTTCCTGGCATGGAGGTACTTCTCGAATATTGAACTGAGGTAGTCATCGTCCATCGTCCCACTCTCCACTTGAAATCATACTCGATGGAAGTCGTTCCGTCAATATGATAGTGCGCTTTCCATCGAAATGACCAGTACATATCCTTATTTCAACATTTTGATAGGAAATATGGGGAAATATTGAACATTCACGAGGGACTCCACAGGAACCAGCGGATACACTGGAAGGCATACCTATGTGTAGGCCGCTGGTTTATATGGATTGTTGAACATGGAGCTGTCAAAGAATTCCACTCGAAGTTCCAGTTCTAACCT
Organism: Thermococcus kodakarensis KOD1; assembly: GCF_000009965.1. Classification (NCBI taxonomy): domain Archaea; kingdom Methanobacteriati; phylum Methanobacteriota; class Thermococci; order Thermococcales; family Thermococcaceae; genus Thermococcus; species Thermococcus kodakarensis. The sequence continues at coordinate 1,711,896 of NC_006624.1, read as the reverse complement.
GTGCAAAAAGACCTCTCCAGAGGAAACGCGAAGCAAGCAATGATCAGGGATGCACATACAAGTTTGCATTAGACAAACAAAACATCGGTAGGTGTGCCTATTTCCACTGAAAGAGGAATGAACAGGGATATACATGAAAACACGAACAATGATGGACAAAAGGGATCATTTTTAGAAAACATCTTTGTTTTCGCAATCTCAAAAAATAAACAATTTTGTAGTCCCCCAGAGTTCTGTTTCCAGTGGAGGCAGCTTTCGTTGCTACACCCATTTTCAATATCGAATTTTGGTGCAAACACTCCCGCTTTTTCTTTCCCATCATGTATTTATAATTTTCCATAAACAATGTTCAATAATTAGCGGGTATTAAGATGTAAGATTGAAAAAATACTGAAAGAACAAAGTTTAAATGAACAAAATCATATTTACATTGACACAGACGCTTTAAAAATACCCTTTCTGTTGTTTAAAGCCATCAAATCCATCCATTCTCCGAAAGTTGGTTCCAGTGGAAATAAAACTCTGGGGGGTCTTTTCGATGAGTATCGAAAAAGAGTTCCGTTTCCACTGGAAAACTTGTGCCTAGTGGTATTCTTATGTTCATTAAAGTTCACTTAACCACGTCCCAACGTTTTTAACCCCTTGCATGCACACCACAACGATGATACCGATAACTGTAATCCGCAGGCTTGTTAAGATTAGATATCGGGTGAGGCGGAGCAAGCTCCTACAGATAGGTGCTGCTGTGATAGTTCTCTCCTTAGTCTTTGCCGGACTGTTTGCGTACTTTGAAGGGCTGGACTTCTTCACTGCCTTCTACTGGGCCGTAATAACCATGGCGACGATAGGTTACGGTGATATAACCCCTCAGACGGAGGCGGGAAGAATAGTTGCTATGGTTGCGGCGGTCGCGGGCATCTCTACTTTTACGGCCCTCGTTTCCCTTCTGGCTGAATTCCTAATTTCTTCCTCACTTAGGAGGATGATGGGCATGCACCGTGTTGGGTACTCGGGACATTACGTTGTAATCGGGCAGGGTAGTAGCGTGGCCAGCTTTGTGGACGAGATACTCTCTGCGATGGGCCGAGGAGAGGTTCCCCACAGGCCAGTTGTTGTGGTATTCCCTAACGAAGAAGAGCGCAGGAAGGTTGAGCTTCCAGAGGAAGTCGAGGTTCTTATAGGTGACCCCATCAATAAGGAGACACTCGAAAGGGCCCGGGTCGAGAGTGCTTCCCATGTTGTTCTGGCTCTCGACGATGACTCGAAGTCGGTCTTCGTGACCCTCCGTGTCAAGAGCATTTCCGGTGCAAAGGTGTTCGTGGAAGCCCTGAGCGCGGACAGCATAGACCTGTTGAAACAGGCTGGGGCCGACAGGGTTATCCTCAGCAGAGGTCTAGCGGGTAGGCTGCTCGCCAGCGCCGTCATCGAGCCTGAAGTTGTGGACGTCATTGACGACATAACAAGCTCCCTTGGAGGGTACGACATCACCGTGGTTGAACTCCCAGAAGTCTGGGGTGTGAAGTACTCGGAAGCGCTTGAGCTGGTTCAGAGGAAGTATAATTTGTACGTGATGGGTTACTACACCAACCGCCCAGTGCTCGTTCCAAGGCTTGACTCCCCGGTTCCAGAGGGTTCAAAGCTCATAGTCCTTCGGGAGGTTGGGGATAACGGCATTTAATCCCTTATTTTCTGTTTAATATTCTTTCCTGGCTGCTATTGTAAAATATGGGTCTTTTACAGTTTGATTCTAGAATCGGACGAAATTCTTAAAAGTTTCATTGCCAAGTCCCTGAGGGACATAAAGTATATAACCTCCCCATGTTTTACCCACATCAAAGGTATTGGGTGATGATGATGGCCCGCAAAAAGAAGGTTGAAGATGAAGTCAAAGAGCTTGAGGAGTTTGAAGAGCTCGATGTTGAAGAGTCACTTTCATCGTCGGATAAGCAGTCAAAGCCAGAGAAAAAAATCTCCGCTCTTGAGGATCTCCCTGGCGTTGGTCCTGCCACCGCTGAAAAGCTTCGCGAGGCTGGTTACGACACGATAGAGGCAATAGCGGTTGCCTCGCCGCTGGAGCTTAAGGAGATAGCGGGGATAAGCGAAGGTGCCGCACTCAAGATCATCCAGGCCGCAAGAGAGGCAGCTAACATTGGAACCTTCATGCGCGCCGACGAGTACATGAAGAGGAGAACCACAATAGGCAAGATTTCCACTGGAAGCAAAGCCCTCGACAAGCTCCTGGGCGGCGGCATTGAGACGCAGGCCATCACGGAGGTATTCGGTGAGTTCGGCAGTGGAAAGTGCTTCGCAAAGGACACCAAGGTCTACTACGAGAACGATACGCTAGTTCACTTTGAGTCCATCGAGGATATGTATCACAAATACGCATCCCTCGGAAGAGAGGTTCCATTCGACAACGGCTACGCGGTTCCACTGGAAACGGTCTCGGTTTACACATTTGACCCTAAAACAGGTGAGGTAAAGAGGACGAAGGCCTCTTACATATACCGTGAAAAGGTCGAGAAGCTTGCCGAGATAAGGCTTTCCAATGGATATCTCCTCAGGATCACGCTACTGCATCCGGTTCTCGTCTTCAGGAACGGGCTCCAGTGGGTTCCAGCTGGCATGATCAAGCCGGGTGACCTGATCGTTGGCATAAGAAGCGTTCCTGCTAACGCAGCTACCATTGAGGAGTCCGAGGCTTACTTCCTCGGCCTGTTCGTTGCCGAGGGTACTTCGAACCCGCTCTCCATAACAACAGGATCCGAGGAGCTTAAGGACTTCATAGTTTCTTTTATCGAAGATCACGACGGCTACACTCCGACGGTTGAGGTAAGACGCGGTCTCTACAGGATACTCTTTAGAAAGAAGACCGCCGAGTGGCTCGGTGAGCTTGCCACGTCAAACGCATCAACGAAAGTCGTTCCCGAGAGAGTGCTGAACGCTGGAGAATCTGCCATCGCGGCGTTTCTGGCTGGATACTTGGATGGGGATGGCTATTTAACCGAGTCAATAGTTGAGCTGGTCACAAAGAGCCGTGAGCTCGCCGATGGACTTGTCTTCCTACTTAAGAGGCTTGGAATAACTCCGAGGATCTCTCAGAAAACAATCGAGGGAAGCGTTTACTACCGCATCTACATAACGGGTGAAGACAGGAAGACCTTCGAGAAAGTCCTTGAGAAGAGCCGCATAAAGCCGGGCGAGATGAACGAGGGCGGCGTTGGCAGGTATCCACCCGCCCTGGGCAAGTTCCTTGGAAAGCTCTACTCGGAGTTCAGACTGCCTAAGAGGGACAATGAGACGGCTTACCACATACTCACGAGAAGCAGGAATGTGTGGTTCACCGAGAAGACTCTCTCCAGGATAGAAGAATACTTTAGGGAAGCCCTTGAGAAGCTTTCCGAGGCCAGAAAGGCACTGGAAATGGGCGATAAACCCGAGCTCCCGTTCCCGTGGACGGCCATCACGAAGTACGGCTTTACAGACAGGCAGGTGGCGAACTACCGGACGAGAGGACTTCCAAAGAGGCCCGAGCTGAAGGAGAAAGTTGTTTCAGCGCTCCTCAAGGAGATTGAGAGGTTGGAGGGAGTTGCAAAGCTTGCCCTAGAAACGATAGAGCTCGCGAGAAGGCTGGAGTTCCACGAAGTCTCGTCCGTTGAGGTCGTTGACTACAACGACTGGGTCTACGATCTGGTCATTCCAGAGACCCACAACTTCATCGCACCGAACGGTCTCGTGCTCCACAACACCCAGCTCGCCCACACACTTGCTGTCATGGTTCAGAAGCCGCCCGAGGAAGGTGGTCTCGGCGGTTCCGTCATCTGGATTGACACTGAGAACACCTTCAGGCCTGAGAGGATAAAGCAGATCGCCGAAAACCGCGGCCTCGATCCTGAGGAGACCCTCAAGAACATCTACGTTGCGAGGGCGTTCAACAGCAACCACCAGATGCTCCTCGTCGAGAAGGCCGAGGAGATAATCAAGGAGAAGGCTGAGAGCGACAGGCCTGTAAAACTTCTCGTCGTGGATTCACTCATGGCGCACTTCCGTGCCGAGTACGTGGGAAGAGGCACGTTGGCTGAGAGGCAGCAGAAGCTCGCCAAGCACCTCGCCGACCTCCACAGATTGGCAGACCTCTACGACATAGCGGTCTTTGTAACCAACCAGGTTCAGGCGAAACCGGATGCCTTCTTCGGTGATCCTACGAGGCCTGTCGGCGGCCACATCCTAGCCCACAGCGCCACTCTCAGGGTCTATCTCCGTAAGGGCAAGGCCGGAAAGAGGGTCGCTCGCCTGATAGACAGCCCGCACCTTCCCGAGGGGGAGGCGGTCTTCAGGATAACCGAGAAGGGAGTCGAGGACTGAAGGCTTTAAATACCCTCTTCTTTTACCCATCCCCATGTCCAAGGATAAGGTAACGGTCATCACGTCGCCATCAACCGAAGAACTCGTTTCGCTAGTCAATTCAGCTCTCTTAGAAGAGGCCATGCTGACGATTTTTGCCCGCTGTAAGGTCCACTACGATGGAAGGGCAAAGAGCGAGCTCGGCTCCGGCGATAGGGTCATCATAGTCAAGCCCGACGGCTCTTTTCTCATCCACCAGAGCAAGAAGCGCGAGCCCGTGAACTGGCAGCCACCGGGTAGCAGAGTGAGGCTGGAGCTGAGGGAGAACCCAGTTCTCGTCTCGATAAGGAGAAAGCCGAGGGAGACCCTTGAGGTCGAGCTCGAAGAGGTCTACATGGTCTCCGTCTTCCGAGCTGAGGACTACGAGGAGCTCGCCCTTACGGGGAGCGAGGCCGAGATGGCGGAGCTTATCTTTGAAAATCCAGAGGTCATAGAGCCTGGCTTCAAGCCGCTGTTCAGGGAGAAGGCGATAGGAACTGGAATCGTTGATGTCCTTGGAAGGGACAGTGATGGGAATATAGTTGTCCTTGAGCTTAAGCGCAGGAGGGCGGAACTCCATGCCGTTAGACAGCTCAAGAGCTACGTCGAGATTCTGAGAGAGGAGTACGGCGATAAAGTCCGTGGAATTCTCGTTGCTCCCTCGCTCACTTCTGGGGCAAAAAGACTCCTGGAAAAGGAGGGCCTCGAGTTCAGGAAGCTCGAACCGCCTAAAAGAGACTCCAAAAAGAAGGGCAGACAGAAGACACTGTTTTAGCCGATCTGCATCTCCTGCGGGAGCATCTCCCTAACCTTGACTACTGTTATGGAGTCTCTTCTCTCCATCTCCACGACCCTCCCGAGGCCGAGGAGCTTCACCCTCGCCCTGCAGACGGTCACCTCCCTCTCATCGCTCTCCTCCCACGGAACTCTCATGTTGAGCTCTCTGGCCTCTATTAACTCGGTTATTAGCCCTTCTGTTCCTGTTCTAACGTCTTCAAACGGTTCGTACGTCAGAAATAGCCTCCTTAAGTCTTCCATAGCCCTCTCAACTGCGAGGACGTTTCTGGCACTTCTGAGCTCGATTGTCCGGTAGGGGTTCCTCAAAAGCTCGTCGAGGAGCCTCCTTGCGATTCCAGCTATCAGCACTGCCTCCATGGCCATCACCTCACAGGTACAGGCTCTCGTACTGCTTCTCGGCCCTCTGTCTGGCCTGCTCCATCTGCTCGTGCATCTTCCTCAGCTGCTCCTCTATCATCCTGGCCTCCTGGAGGAGAGGCTCAGTGCTGAAGTCGAGGCTGGTGAGCTTCTTGACTACCTCCAGGACGTTTGCTGCTGCCCTCGGATCGGGCCTGTCGCCGAAGGTCTCACCCATTAGCGCGTAGGCGTTCAGGCCCTTCCTGCTAGCTTCCCAGAGGAGCTTCCCGCTCATGCCCATTATCGAGCCGTACTGGAGTATCTTAACCCCCTTCTCCTCAAGCTCCTTGTTGAGCTCATCTCTGGAACCGACGCCCCAGACCTCAAGCTGCTCCTTGAAGAAGCCTATCCCTATGCCGCCCATCGAAATTACCTTCTCGGCCTTCATCTCGCTCAGGTAGTTCACAAGCTCCTTGGCTATCTCGTTGACGAGCGTGGGTGGGACGTAGATGTCCGCTACCGCAACTATGATGTTGTCCTTTCCGTAGAACCTCAGCGGCGGGTTCGGCTTCCCCTCAAGGATCAGGGCCATCGGCGGCAAGAACGGGCTTTCTACGTAGCCTATCATGTCCATCTTCAGCTCCTTCGCCAGAAAGTTCGCCGCTATATGACCCACGAGGCCTATCCCGGGGTAGCCCTCTATGAGAATCGGGTTCTTGACCTCAGGCAGGACGAGCTTGACCGGCTTCCCGTTCTCCATTCTCTCACCTCCGGAAAACTTTAGTTTCCAAAGGTTATTAAACTTTCGGAGTTTGGTTTCCACTGGAAAGGCAACCCTTATATTATCCAAGCGCCCAATCAACACGGTGATGACCATGCCGAGGATAGGTATTATCGGCGGTTCTGGAGTTTACGGCGTCTTCGAGCCTAAGGAGACCGTTAAGGTGCACACCCCGTATGGAAGGCCTTCAGCTCCAGTGGAAATAGGAGAGATCGAGGGCGTTGAGGTTGCCTTCATTCCGCGCCACGGCAAGCACCACGAGTTCCCACCGCACGAAGTCCCGTACAGGGCCAACATCTGGGCCCTCAAGGAGCTTGGCGTCGAGAGGGTTATTGGAATCACGGCCGTTGGTTCGCTGCGCGAGGAGTACAAGCCCGGGGACATCGTCATAACTGACCAGTTCATCGACTTCACCAAGAAGAGGGACTACACCTTCTACAACGGGCCGCGCGTTGCCCACGTCTCCATGGCCGATCCATTCTGTCCTGAGATGAGGAAGATATTCTACGAGACGGCCAAGGAGCTTGGCTTCCCTGTCCACGAGAAGGGCACCTACGTCTGCATCGAAGGCCCGCGCTTCTCCACAAGGGCCGAGAGCTTCATGTTCCGCCAGTTCGCCCACATCATCGGAATGACCCTTGTCCCGGAGGTAAACCTCGCCCGCGAGCTTGGAATGTGCTACGTCAACATAGCGACCGTCACCGACTACGACGTCTGGGCTGACAAGCCAGTAGATGCCCAGGAGGTCCTCAAGGTCATGGCCGAGAACAACTACAAGGTTCAGGAGCTCCTCAAGAAGGGCATCCCGAAGATCCCAGAGGAGAGGCACTGCGGCTGTGCCGATGTGCTGAAGACGATGTTTGTGTGATTTTTATGGTTTGAATTTTCATTATTTAACACTCTGACAAATATACGAGTTGCATGTGGGGCTGGTGCTGCCGCAATATGTACTGCTATTGGAGCTTGCAAGGGGTGAAGAGATGTGGCCACTCGTACTGGAAGTCGCACTCTCCGTTATATATTTTTCTTTTTGATTAACCTTCCATGGGCATTTGCTCTCGCATACTATCAAACTCTTGGATGGCTAGCAATTGTGCTTGCGGCGCTCTTTGCTTCTATCGCTACTGAAGTTGAGAGGGTGTTTATATTAAAACAAAGAGAGATCAAAATTAGAGACTTTGTTTTAGACTTTATAGCGTTCGTTGGAGCACTCTACATGGTCTCTCTGCTTTTGAAAGTTGGTTAAACTGAGAAGTGAGAAGTAATGAAGTTGAAGTGGGCAATAATTTTGTCGTTGGTAGTTATCCCAGTAGTCCTCTCCGGATGCATCAACAGCGCACACTCCGTAGAGGAAATAGCCTCTTACCGGATACTCAAGCTCTACGGCCTATGGGAAAAGCTCCCCGAGAGCGTTAGGCATTACATAGAGCTCGGCCTGGAGGGAAAAGCGGAGGAGACTCTAAAGGAAGACCTCCCAAACGTCCACAACTTCCTCATAGCGAGCAACGTCCTGGTCTGTGAAGCGGCCCAGAGAAAAGCTAAGGAGCTCGGTCTCGAAGCCCACATCCTCACAACCACGCTTGAAGGGGAAGCCAGAGAAGTTGCATTGGCTTTTGGTTCAGTCATTGAGGAAATCTACCACAGGAACAGGCCCTTTAAGAGGCCCTGTGTTCTGATAGCCGGTGGGGAAACCACGGTGACTATAGAAGGAAAAGCGGGCCTCGGCGGGCCGAACCAGGAGTTCGCTTTGAGCATAGCGAGAAAGATTTCGGGCCTTAGGGGAGTTGCTGTTCTGGCGATGGACACCGACGGAACGGACGGCCCAACGGATGCCGCCGGAGGACTTGTGGACAGCCATACTGCGGAAGTCCTCAGAAACGAGGGAATAGACCTTGAGGAGTACCTGAGAAGCCACAACGCCTACGAGGCTTTGAAAAAGGCTAAGGCCCTGGTAGTGACTGGTCCTACGAGAACTAACGTTAACTCGATAGTAATTGGGGTGATTCTTTAGCAGGTTTTTCTTGTTTTTGGTTGACTCAATTGATGGGGGCTTGTTCATTCTGATTTTGCATTATTTTTTGGCTAAGTTTAGCGTTACTTTTAGCGAGTCCCCTTCATGTTCAACTTTGATCCAAAACCTGTTGAATTTCTTCAAGTCGCTCTTGACGTTCTCATCGTTCGTAAGAGCCATAAGCATGTATTCCACGAATTGCTCATGAAAGACGGGGTTGTAGTAGTCCGCGTAGTGGGGGAAGTTTAATCTCCAAATCCTTCCGTCTGAGTATCCTGGGGGTAAATAACTTTTTTCTTCGAGGTTGGCAATGTTTTTGTCGGAAATTAAATGGGGATATCTGTCCTCAAGGATCTTCCTTAGATCTGTGGATATTCTGATCAAGTCTGTAGGGCTGAACACGTGATCCTTTTGCTTAAAGTCTTCAGCTGATAGGATTCCGATTTCTCTAACTATCGCGCCGTTTTTATCCCTGCTTATCTCATAGACAGTAGCGTTTGAAATGAATAGCCTCTCGCCAAGGGTTTCTTGCCTGTAGACTGCCAAGTCGGTGTAGTACGTCCCCAGATCCATAACGGGTGGATGCTGATCAAGAATAAAGTACTCCCCGTTGATCTTTATCGCCACGGCCGCGTGTCCTATCGGCGAGTTCTCGAACTCAATGCTGAATACGTAAACAGGAGAGTAGTTCATTTCGAGCAGGAGCGCAGCTGTTAAGATGGCATAATCCCTGCAGACGCCCGCTCCCCTCCGGATGGTCTCGTATGGGGTTTGGATTTCAACGCCCGGCGCTGCATCGACTCTGCTTATTCTTCCGTTGGAAGTCCAGATAACCGGCGCTGGGAGGGAGGCTTTGGAATAGTTGTACTCTATGTTCTCGTGGAGCCACTCCAGAGTATTCCAGGCGCTTTCCTGGAGACTCTCTCCTTTCAACTGGCTGGCGAGATTGGAAATTTTTGAGAGTTCTTCTTCAGTCAGAGCACATTTAAGGGCGTCTTGGAAAATATATCGCCAGTAGCTATTCGAACAAGGTGATTCAGGGGTTATTAGTGGTGCTTGTTCTGATGTATGCGTTGGAGTGCTCGTAGAGTAGATCGGTGCAGTATTGGTTTTGTCAATTGTTTGAGTACCTGAGTATTCTGGTGTGTGGGTGCTGGCTCCTTGGGAGGAACCGCTCGAATTCCCGAGGAAGGGTACCCCAAGGTTATCGAAACTTCCCCTGGAATACAGATAGCCGGCCAGGAGTAGTATCAGGAGAGCGATTCCGATGAGAGCGTATTTGCCGTGTTTTCTCCCCTCATGTTTCCTCTCCGGCGTGTATGCCATTGAGTAGACGCTCTCTGGGATGATGACCCACCTCTTTCCGTCCCTGATCTCAAATCTGATTGAAGGTGAACGAGGAAGTACTTTTTTGATTCTGGAAGTTTCTATGCGGATCTCTCGGGGAGTCACATAAATGCTGCCCCGATCTTTAAATCTGTTTTTGACGTTTATTATCACGTCCTCGTAGCGGGTGCGCTCTTTGGGTTTCCATGTTCCAGAACTCGATGGAACTCTAACAGGCTCCCTCTGGGGAATGAACCTCTTTTCGGTTCTAGTAGACGTTCTCCTGGCACCGTACAGGCTCTCCCTTTTGTTCTCGTACCCTTCCCAGAATTTCTTTGTGTATGGGTAGCACGGGTGGCCATCTTCACGGTGCCATTCCTCTTCTAGAAACGCTCTCAACTCAGGATGCTTTCTCCAGAGTTCTTGATATCTGTCGAACGTCAACACGAGGGCCGGTTTAACGTGCTTTTCACAGAACCACTCGCCACAGTGAGGGCACTGATAAAGCTTCTTTTCGCTCCTATCGCCGTCGTAAGCTGCACATCTTGGACAGACGCCGAAATCTTTGGCTTTTTTCCCAGAAGAGCGATTAATCTCCTTCTTCTCACGAACATCTGCTGTTTCCACCCTTCCTTGATGATTTCTATCGGCGGGTTCTCTCACGGCTTTTGTGGGCTGCCCTTTTCTGATTTTTTCGACCTCAAACACGAAATCTGAGAACACCTCAACTTTTCCGGTGAGGTACTCCTCGATCTTCTGTCCCAGGAGTATCAGATCCCTTCCGACTTGTTTAGCGGTTTTCTCGTCTACACTGTGGAGGCGGCGGTATACGTAGTTTATCGTCTCTATGTACTCGTGGAGGATGTCCTCTGAAACGTCGCCAAGATTTTTTCTAGAGTACCTGTACCACAGCTCATCTCTCCAGTCCGCCAAAAACTTGGCCATTAACTTGGGGATTGGGTACTCCGTGACGTCTAGTGTTCCATCCTTGTAGTGTACAATGGGGCCACTGTGCAATGTGGCGATTATTGAGTTTAGAATCGGATTTATGACCCTAGTTATAAGGTAGTGTAGATCTTTAGATGGCAGATCGTCCACCATAACTCTCACCGGGAGTTAATTGTGAATTTGGTTTGTTTCATATAAATCTTTTGGAGGTTCAAAGTATTGTACAACGAAGGTTGAATGACCTTTATGATGGATGCGGGAAATCATTGTTTTCGTTTTCCTGTTTCTTTGAATCCAACATCTTTTTAACTTCCATCAGAAACAGAACTTTTCAAAGGGTTAAAAGGTGGTCCCCATGAGCATTCTCATCAAGAACGGCCACGTCATATACGGCGAGAACCTCGACGTTGTGAGGGCGGACGTCCTCATCGAGAGCAACAGGATTGTAAGCGTCGAGAGAAACATAAACGAGGCCGCAGATACCGTCATAGATGCCACAGGGAGGGTAGTTTCTCCTGGCTTCATAAACCTGCACACCCACTCGCCGATGGGCCTCCTCAGGGGGCTCGCCGACGACCTACCGCTGATGGAGTGGCTCCAGAACCACATCTGGCCGAGAGAAGCTAAGCTCACTCCCGAATACGTCAAAGTCGGTGCCTATCTGGGCGCTCTGGAGATGATCCGGAGCGGAACTACGACCTTCCTGGACATGTACTTCCACATGGACAAGGTGGCAGAGGCCGTCCTCGATGCTGGCTTAAGGGGATACCTTTCCTACGGCATGATAGACCTCGGCGATCCAGACAGGACTGAGAAGGAGCTGAAGGAGGCCCTCCGCGAGATGGAGGCGATAGAGAAACTAAACTCCGAGAGAGTCCACTTCGTCTTCGGGCCTCACGCGCCTTACACCTGTTCGATAGCCCTCCTGAAGGAGGTCAGAAAACTCGCCAGCGAGCACAACAAGCTCATAACCATCCACGTGAGCGAGACGATGGCGGAAATAGGCCAGATAACCGAGCGCTACGGAAAAAGCCCCGTCGTCCTCCTCGACGACATCGGCTTCCTTGGAAACGACGTCATAATAGCCCACGGCGTCTGGCTGGACAGCAGGGACATTCAAATATTGGCGAGGCACGGCGTTACAGTTGCCCACAACCCCGGAAGCAACATGAAGCTCGCGAGCGGTGTCATGCCCCTCGAAAAGCTCCTAAACGCTGGCGTCAACATCGGCCTTGGCACAGATGGAAGTGCGAGCAACAACAACCTCGACATGCTTGAGGAGATGAAGCTCGCGGCCCTGCTCCACAAGGTTCACAACCTCGATCCCACCATAGCGGACGCCAGGACGGTCTTCAGGATGGCCACGCAAAACGGGGCAAAGGCACTGAGACTCAACGCTGGAATAATCAAAGAGGGCTATCTGGCTGATATCGCCATAATCAACTTCAACAGGCCGCACCTCAGGCCCATCAACGACGTGATAAGCCATCTCGTTTATTCGGCCAACGGAAACGACGTGGAGACAACGATAGTTGACGGAAAAATCCTGATGCTTGACGGGGAAGTTCTGACCCTCGACGAGGAGAAGGTTATCAGCGAGGCCGAGAAAGTCTCAGAAAAGCTCGCCTGAGTTAGCGTTAAATCCTCTTCTTTCCTATTTTCTCTGGTGGTGGTCGTGGTAGAGTTTGAGATCGTTAAAGGAGACATAACCCGCTTTCCGGCCGAGGCGATAGTCAACGCGGCCAATAGGTACCTCGAGCACGGCGGCGGTGTTGCCTACGCCATTGCGAAAGCAGCGGCTGGCGATCCGAGGGAATACATCAGGATAAGCAAGGAAGCCATGCGCGAGCAGCTTGGAAAGGACCACATCGAGCATGGGGAAGTTGTTGTAACGCCGGCGATGAGGCTGGAGAAACACGGCATCCGCTACGTCATCCACACAGTTGGCCCTTACTGCGGCGGAATCTGGGACGAGGACAAGAAGGAGAAGCTGAGGAAGGCCATCCTCGGGGCGCTGAGGAAGGCCGAGGAGCTTGGAGTCAAAACGATAGCCTTCCCGGCGGTAAGCGCTGGCATCTACGGCTGTCCGCTTGAGGAAGTCGTGAAGACATTCAAGGAGGTCATTGATGAGTTCGAGAGAGAAGCAGGGAGCGTTGAGAGAGTCTATCTTGTGCTGTACTCGGAAAAGGATTACGAGAGGGCTCTGAGAGCTGTTTGAGGGCGGGTCCGGAAACGTACGTGGGTGAAATGCCTCTGGTAGTCCTGTGGTGTTTGAGGTGAACGCTGTGAAAGAATACGTCAGGCTTCTCTTCCTTCTCAGGCTCTTCCTGAGGGTATTTGCCTTCGGCTATCCTCTTTTTCTCACGGTTATGTACAACTTCTGGATTTTCACGAGAATCCCTTCATGGGCGCTAGTGGTTTACATCGTCGTAATGGATATGGTTGAGCTTACTGTCCTTATTTTCTCGGAGAAGCCATGGATAGGGGCTCTAACAAAGGTTTATCTGGCACTTGCGATCGTCTTTGAGTTCCCATCTGCGGTGGTGGAGCTCCCGGTAAGTGGCCGGATTTATGGGTATGCACCATTTTTTGGATGGGCGCTCCTGTGGTATTTGCCGGTGTTCTTGATATGTGTCTTTTCGTCTGGTTTGGGTAACGATACTATGAAGGCAAAACCGAATGATTTTTAAGAGGTTTTGGTTGATTGTACGGGGGGAGAACTATGTGCAGGATTCTTAAGCAAATCATGTTTTTGATTTTGCCTCTGTTGCTGTTCTCCTCATTAGTCTCAGGCGGGAGATGCATCCCCTACGAGGCCTACTCAATAACATCCGTGCTGCCTGGAGGTGGCTATGCGTTTATCGTTATCCATCATTCCGAGTGGATATGCGGGGAAATCGCCGGGGAGAAATCCCTTCGCCGCAACATGCCCGATGGGGAGTACGACCTCTACTACCTCTTCAACGGAAGCGACCTGCTCTTTTTGGGGAAAAGCAACCCTTTACTCGGTGAGCCATCGATAGTGACGAAAATCAACGGGACTTTCTATATCCTGCAGCGAAGGGAGAAAACTGTTCCCCACGGGAACGTTACGCTGATCGTCAACGGTGAAGCCCGTAACTTCACGATTGCCGCCAGGAGGATTGAGACGAGGGTTTACCGATTTGATGGATGCGCCGAGATGGTCTGGAACTGCACGAGAGTGGAGCTTCAGAACGGCACGGTGGAGTCGGACTGTACGGAAAGTCCAGTACTGGACTACTTCTTCGCTGGGAATACTGGAAGTCTGGAGGGCATCAGGGGAAAAATTAATGACGGCTTCGTAACTTTTGAGAACTTGAACTGCAGAATCCCCGTTTCCGAGTTTGAAAGGTATTTCTCAGACTTTTTTGAAGACAAAGAGCTCTCCAGGGCTTTATCTGCTCTATATGCACTGCCCTTTGATAAAGGGATTCTAATTTATTATCCTGACGAGATTAGAGTTGAGAAAAGCGGTTTCCTTTCGGAGCTTCCGCTCGTGTTCTTTTACGATGGGAAGAATCTGAGGCGCCTCGATTTGAGTACGGGTATTCAAGAACTTCCGGAGTGTAGAGAAACCCTCGGCCAGCCGGATCAAGAAAAGGTATGTGGCATCGGCGCCCTGCTTCTCCTGGCGCTCGTGCCCTTAGCATCAGGGAAGAAAAGCGCGGCGATGCTAAAACAGCAACATCACGGCGATTAAAAGGCCCACAAGAATCACGGGGCCGACGAGGAGCATCGCCACCGCGCTCTCCTCTGTCATCTTGTCTGGCCCGTGTTTTTGAACGAGCCACAGGCCGACAAAGAAGCCCGAAGCGATGCCCATCAGCCACCCGAGTAGGCTGCCTCCGTGTTTGTAGCTCTCAAAGCGGAGCTTGGAGAAGAGCAACATCACCCCATAGAGCAGGGAAACTCCAAGGATGGCCCTGGGCGTGCTTTTGACCCTTGCAACGTAGGCATAGGAAAGCGCCCAGCCGAGCATGAACAGGAAGCCGAAGATGGCCTCAACGATCATGGGTGCTCCCGAGGTTATTACGCCTGTGAGTATAAAACTCTTGCGATGCCCTTTTATTATTTCCCTCCGAAATTGTACTGGTGGTGCGCATGAGAATCGAAGACGTTTATATCTGGGACATAAACGCTAAGTGGCTTGGGATTTCACCGGTTCAGCTCATGGAGAACGCCGGCGCTGGTGTCGCGAGAACAATTGAGGAGCGCTTCGGGAAGGGGCTTAAGGTAGCGGTCTTTTCTGGAACTGGAAACAACGGGGGCGACGGCTTCGTCGCGACGAGACACCTCAGCTTCGAGAACGATGTTACCCTCTTCCTCGTTGGCGACGAGGCGAAGATTAGAAGCGAGGAGGCAAAGCACAACTGGGAGATTCTCAAAAAGCTCGACTTCGTTAAGATTAGAATTCTAAAGGACTCGTCTTACATCAAGTCTCTCGATCTCTCTGAGTTCGATGTCATAGTGGATGCACTTTTGGGAGCAGGAACGAAAGGAGAACCAAGGGAGCCGATACGGAGCGCCATCGAGAAGATAAACGAGTACTCCGGAAAAGCCAAGATAGTGAGCGTTGACCTTCCGAGCGGTTATCCGAGCGATATCCGCGTTAAGTGTGATTTTGCCGTCACTTTCCAGTGGGACAAGGAAGAATACGGGGGTTTTGAGCGCGTTATAGTGAAAATAGGCTACCCGAAGGAGCTTTACCACCTAGTGGGCCCGGGCGATGCCAAGTTCGCGCTGAGGAAGAAGGGCGAGCACAAGGGGCAGAACGGGAAGCTACTTGTCATAGGAGGAAGCGAGGACTACTTCGGAGCGCCTTATCTCGCGGCGAAAGCGGCTTCATACCTCGTTGATCTGGTCTACCTTGCGATGCCCGAGTATTCGGCGAGGAGAATAAACGACCCCAACGTAATCCTGCGTCCCTTTGAGAGGAGAAACTTCAGGAAGGAAGACGTTGAGGACGTTCTGGCAATAGCTGATGGGGTTGATGCAGTCGTTATCGGGCCGGGAATTGGACAGAGGGCCGAGACAAAGGAGTTCGTCGTTGAGTTTCTCCGCTGGTGCGAGAAGCCTGTAGTTATAGACGCCGACGCCCTGAAGGCCGTCGCCGAGGATTTGGACGTTCTCAAGGGCAAGAACTTCGTTCTGACACCCCACGCCGGTGAGTTCAGGATACTGTTTGGTGAGAAGCCTGAAGGAAGCCTTGAAGAGAAGGCGAAGCTCGTGGTGGAGAAAGCAAAGGGCGTTGGGGGAACGGTCCTGCTCAAGGGAGCCTATGACATCATAAGCGACGGAAAAGGCTGGAAGTACAACAAGACCGGCAACAGGGGCATGACGACCGGCGGGACTGGAGACGTTTTGGCTGGTCTAGTAGGAGCACTCCTTGCGCTTGGAAACTCTCCGCTGAGAGCCGCCTCTGCTGGGGCCTTCCTAAACGGCCTCGCTGGCGATATGGTGAAGGAAGAGATGGGAGAGAACTTCACGGCTTTGGACGTTGCCGAAAAGGTGCCGCAGGCAGTAAAGTGGGTGCTGGAGTTTTGAGGTGGTCTCATGAAGCGAGTCGTTGGCCTCTTTCTCTTTTTAGTTCTCACCTCGGTTGTGGTTTTTACATTTCTCCTGGACTCATCCGAGAAGTATCCAGCCAGGTTCCACGCGGAGTTTCAAAGACCGGTAGAGTTTAACGGAGCCGGGTTGCTCAAGGGCTATCCAAACGCCGTCACCCACGTTGCCGTTTTTCGCTTTAAAGAGTCACCAGCGGGAAAGAACGTTTGGGAACTTGAGGAAGTCTTTGACGTTGCCCCCGACTACGTCATCGCCGAGATACAGGACGGCTCAACGCTCTTCTGCAGGGCGGAGAGCCAGAATGACACTTTTGTTTTCAGGAGAGAGAACTGCTACAAAACTCTTGATGATGCCTTAACGAGACGCATAACCTTGACCGGCTGTCTCAATGCCATTTACATAGGTTACAGCCTAGAGAGGAATGCAATACTAATCTTCAAGTTCAGGACAGCGAATGAGACCACCTGCGTGAACGAGACCGTCGAAGTGAGGGGGAGGCTCTACGATGTGCTGGTAAGAATTGAAACAGGAAATGGGACGGTTGAGATTCCGGTCGAGAGAGTTACAGGAAATTATCTAACGGATGAGGTCTATGAAATCCAAAAGGAATGAAAAGGGGGGCTATCATCCAACCCCGCAGTAGCTCCAGACGGTGTAGCCGTACTGCCCGCTGGCGGGGTCGTAAGCTGGAGCTTCGAGATAGACCCAGCCGCTCGACTCGACGTACTTGTCTACCCAGCCTCCGAGGTTGCCGGTGTACTCGTGGATGCACGCGCCCGCGAACTTCGGCACGTACACCCACCTTCCGACCTTGCTAGAGCCGAGGTTGATGTACGTTATCAGTCCCGGCCTCTTGGAGTCGCCGTTCCTCACGAAGATCAGCTCGTCGCTGTCGTAGTAGACTATGCTCGTGCTTCCACCCGCGAGGTGGTCGTGTATCCAGATTAGGTTGTTAAGCTTGTCCTTGTTGAGCCACTCCTCGTAGTCGCGGTAGAATATGACGGGCTGGCCCTCGTAGGTGAGGATGAAAGCATAAGCAGGGTACTTGTTCCAGATTATATCGGTGTCGTGGTTTGCTACAAAGGTTACGGCCTTGAACGGGTCGCGAGAGACGACGGTTCCCCCGTTCTGGAGGGCATCAACCAAGGCCGGGATGTTGGTGTTGTCAAAGGCCTCGTCCATTTTGTAGTAGAGCGGGAAGTCGAAGACCTTGGCGCCGCTCGAGTATGCCCAATTGAGGAGTGCATCAACGTTCGTGTCCCAGTACTCACCGACGGCCCAGCCGCCCCACCAGTTGAGCCAGTCCTTGACGACCCACGCTCCGTAGCCCTTTACGTAGTCGAAACGCCAGGCATCAACGCCGATGCTCCTGAGGTAGGCGGCGTAGCTCTCGTCGCTCGCCCAGAGCCAGTGCTGGTCCCACTCCTTCTCGTGGGCTATGTCTGGGAAACCTCCAAATGTGCCCTCGTCACAGCACTTGACCTCGTTGGGGTGGAAGTCGAGGTAGTTGGCGGTATATTTGCCCGAGGCCACCTTCGAGAAGTCCGTCCAGGTGTAGTCCCCAACGAACGGGTTCCACTCGAGGTCTCCGCCCGCGCGGTGGTTTATGACGATATCAGCTATGACCTTTATGCCGTAGGCATGGGCGGTGTTTATCATGTTGATAAGCTCCTGCTTTGAGCCAAAGCGAGTTTCAACTGTTCCCTTCTGGTTGTACTCGCCGAGGTCGAAGAAGTCGTATGGGTCGTAGCCCATTGAATAAGCTCCTCCCATGCCCTTGCTGGCTGGCGGAATCCAGATGGCGGAGATTCCAGCCTCGTACCACTCCGGTATCTTGCTTCTGATTGTATCCCACCAGATTCCTCCCGCTGGAACGTCCCAGTAGAAGGCCTGCATTATAACGCCGCCTTCTTCGAGTTCGGAATACTTTGCGGCGCTAGCTGGCTGTGCAACGGCAGCCATGCTCACTACGAAAAACATGGTTATGAGCAGGGCGACAAACTTCTTCATGGAACCACCTCTGTGTTCAGCGGTGTCTCTATGTATCACTGCTGGTGAAATATTTAAGTTTTGCCATTTAAGAACATTGGAGAACATTACTATGCACAATGCTCAATATTGGTTTTGTGTCTTTATGTTACGTTGGAGTTGCCAACAACTTGAAAGTCCAAAATAGAAATTAACAAGAATGGATGCATCAGAACGAGATGAGGTCTTTAACTCTTTTCGCGTGATCGCAGAGCTCGCAGCTCTGGAAGAAGACGAGCATGTTGAGGAGGTGGAACAGCTCTATCTCCGTCAGTTCAATGTTGGCATCTGAAATTCTCTTTATGACTGGCTGAGAGCGGAGTTCGATTGTATTGAGGACTTCCTTTATAAGGGCCTTGAGGGCTTCCCTGTCCTTTATCTGGAAGCCACTCTTTTCGAGTATCATAACTATTCTTTCAGCCTCGACCTGCAGGTAGGACTGTCTGAACTCCTCGATGCTCTCATCGGGTTCTGCCTTTATCAGGAACATCCTAGCCGTTCTTGCGTATATTCTCTCGTTTCCCTCCGTGTCTATCTCCTCCACGAGACCTTCAGCTTCTAGCGCCTTTATGTGTCTGTAAACAGTTGTTCTGTCCTTTCCCAGGAGGTCGCTCAGCTCATTGACGCTCATTGGCCTCTCTCTGAGCAGTTTGAGTATCTGGAATCTAGTTGGGTCGGAGAGCACCTTTACGGTTTTGGGGTTTGTGATTATCAAAACTTCCCTCATAGCAGGCCCTCAGTACTCCTCCAGTTTGTCCTGCGGAGTTTCCTCTTCTTCGATTATCCTCTTTCCGGCCGCCACCATATCTATGCTGTGGACGACGCCGCCGAACTCCTCGATTGTTCTGACGATCTCCTCGTAGTCAAGGTTGTCGCCCATTATGGTTATCTTTACGTTCTCAGTCTCCTTGTCTATCTCGACAAGGGTTATGTTGACGCCGTCAACCCCCTCAAGCTCGCTCAGACCAAGCGCGAGGTCAGTGACCATCGGCTGGTGCGGCTTGAGCACGTCCAGTACGAGAAGCCTTATCCCCCTCGCCATCCATTATTCCTCCTTTTTGAGTATCTCGCCCAGCTTTCTGAGGAGGTTCAAAACCTCTTCGTCTCTACCCATCTTGGCCATGGCAAGCCACTCTATTGCGTGGATTATGTCCTCGTTTGAGAAGTCCTTTAGTTTTTCCTCGTTTACTTCAATCTCCTTTGAAATCTCCGTCTTGTAGTCATGCTCCTTCTTGAGGAGTTCGTCCATGACGTTGAGAAGCTCCTCATCGTTGAACTCGTAGCCAAGGGCTTTGAATATCTCGAGCTTCGTCTTGAGCCTTGAGCGGGCAAAATAGCGGAGCTCCTCGTCGCCGAGGTAGAGGTTTATATAGAATGCGTCAGCTGTTCTTCCGTAGTACTTCTCCACGAGGTTTCCCTTCATCTCCGTCCGCTTGACCTCTACCAGTCCAGCCTCCTTGAGCTTCTCAATGTGGTGATAGATTGTCTGAGGCGTCTTTCCGAGGATTTCGCTCAGCTGAGAGATCGTCATCTCCCTGTTTCTCAAGAGTTGGAGTATCTTCCTCCTTGTGTCTTCGAGCATCAGCTTTATGACCTCTGGGTCAGTGATCACCTTTACCTTTGCCATTTCGACCACCCAATTTAAACGTTCTAACGTCTCTTTTAACGTTCGGGCATTTAACTCTTTTGTTCTCTTCCGAAACTTCATCACCGTCAGGTTTATATATGTAAAGCCTGACCACCAATGGATATAAAATCCATATCCAGGAACCCTTAAAAACTCATGCCCGAAAAAGCTTCGGAGGTGATTTCAGTGGAGACCCCGAACCTGGACTTCCTGTTTTATCCCAAGAGCGTCGCAGTCATAGGTGCCTCAAACGTGCCCGGAAAGGTTGGAAACGCCATAATGCGCTCGATAACCCTCCGCTTCGATGGAAAGGTTTACCCCGTCAACGTTAAGGGCGGGGAGATTGAAGTAAACGGCAAGAAGTTTAAGGTCTACAGGAGCGTTAAGGAGATTCCCGATGAGGTTGATGTCGCCGTCATAGCAGTCCCCGCAAAGTTCGTGCCCGATGTCATTGACGAGTGCGGAGAGAAGGGCGTTAAGGCAGCAGTTGTCATCTCAGCTGGCTTCAAAGAGGCTGGAAGGGCCGATCTTGAGGAGGAGCTCGTTAGAAGGGCCAGGAAGTGGGGTATAAGGGTAGTCGGCCCGAACTGTCTGGGAGTTACCAACCTTGAGAACGGCTTCGACTGCAACTTCAACCCGCCCGAAAGGCAGGCCAGGCCGCCCTTCGGAAAGGTCGCCTTCATGAGCCAGAGCGGTGCCTTCGGCGCGGCGATCCTCGACTGGGCCGCGAGCCACAAGATTGGTATGAGCAAGTTCATCAGCCTCGGCAACATGGCAGATCTGGACGAGAGCGACTTCATGGCCTACCTCGGCGACGATCCAAAGACCGGCGTCATAACCGGCTACATCGAGGGCGTCAAGGACGGCAGGAAGTTCTTCAACACCGCCAAAGAGGTCACCCTCAAGAAGCCCGTCGTTGTCCTCAAGAGCGGAAGAACTGAAGCTGGAGCAAAGGCTGCCGCTTCCCATACTGGCTCTCTGGCAGGCTCTTACAAGATATACCAGGCGGCTTTCGAGCAGACTGGAGTTTTAGAGGCCAAGAGCATGAGACAGCTCTTCAACTACGCCAAGGCCTTGGCAATGCAGAGCCCGGCAAAGGGCGACCGCGTGGCCATCGTCACCAACGGCGGCGGCGCTGGAGTCATGATGAGCGACGGCCTGCTTGAGAGGGGCATGAAGCTCGCCGAGCTTAGCGAAGAAACCAACGAGCGCTTTAAGAAGGACATCGAGGAAGGAAAGCTTCCGGCGCATATGAGCTACAAGAACCCGATAGACGTCATAGGAGATGCTCCATCGAGCCGCTATGAGATCGCCATGCGCTACGCCCTCGAAGATCCGAACGTTGACGTCCTCGTCGTCATAGCCCTCTTCCAGAGCCCGGCACTCGATGAAGGAATCGTTGATGCCATGGAGAGGATGAAGGTCTATGGCAAGCCGATAGTCTTCGTTGCTCCGGGTGGAGACTACCCGCACAAGATGGCAAGGAACATCGAGCTGAAGGGCATTCCAGTCTACGAGACGGTTGAGGACGGCGTTGACGCCGTCTATGCTCTCGTAAAATACGGAGAGTGGCTGAGGGAGAACGGGAGGCTTTGAGCTTTTAGCCCAAGCGCTCTAAAATCTTTTTGACTCTTTTAATCCTTGTGGCTATTTCTATTGCTTGTTTTCTGAGTTCTCCTGGTACAGATTCCTCAACTTCATTTCTTGCTATGCGTTCATGTCGGAATATTGCTATATCAAGTAGCCTGAGTGCGTTTTCTAGAGGGATCCTGTACGTGAACTTCCACTGTTTAACCTCTTCAACTCCTATATCGGTTTTGTCTATTTCAACATATCCATTGTATCTTGGGATGAACGCGGTGGAGTACTTCTTGCTGGCAACAAGCCTAGCCGTGTATTCCTCACCGTCCAATAGCCTTTCAAGGTATTCCAAGTGGCGGTCTGGGTCTTTTCCCTTCCACGATCTCATTTGGACAAGATTTTCGATGTGTTCAACCGCATAGTCGGGCAGAAGATCAACGATCCTCGTACCGGTTTTGAAGCCATTGGGTTCGTATATTGCGTTTCCATACAATCCAACTAAGTACAATGAACTCCCCCTGGGCCTTGGGTCCCGAGGATCAATGAATTTTGAGACAAAAAGCACAATACCCGAAGTAAAGTTGGCTGGATTACCCTCAATGTGGCCAAAGTAGTTGTTTTTGCTGAATCCCTCGTAGAAGTTCCACAGCTCATGTCCGAACCCTGTATTCCTAATGTACTCAAAGTCGTAAAGAAGCCTGTTCTTGAACATCTCCTGGTCAAATCCTCTCCAGTTGTTGAATGACCACCCAATTTTTGCAACCATTATGTCAGTATCCAACATCTATACCACCAAAAATAGTATAAAGCATGGAATATATAAAAGTTTTTGTAATTCTTGTTTATAGTTCAATCCATGTGAAGTCCCTCGCGACCTCTCCTTTTATTCCGCTCTCCCTCACTCTCTTCTCAAGAACCTCGTGTGTATAGTTGCTGTGGCTTATGTGGGCGAAGACGGCGTAGGAAGCGCCCGTTATCTCTGCCAGCTTTATGGCATCTTCCACCCCGAGGTGAGTTCCGGGGATTGACTCCCTGTGGGTCATCTCTGCTATAAGAAGGTCAGCGCCTTCTAGGAGCTTAAGCGTTTTCTTATCCTTTAGTATCTCCGGCCCTGTGTCCCCGGTTACGGCTATTCTTTTTCCTTTGATTTCAAAGAGGAAGCCGCCGGCGTTCTCAATCGAGCGGTGGGTCGTTCTGAAGTGATGGACTTTCATCCCGTCAATCTCATACCATTTCCCGAATTCGAGCTCGTGATAGCCCCAGTCCCTGTTTTCTGGAGCGGCTCCCCCGAGGAAGATGGCCGATAGGTGCTTGGCCATATCAATCGCCTGCCTGTGGGAGTAGACGTCTATCCTCTTGAAGACCTGAAGCTCCGGAAAGCCCGCTATGTGGTCGAAGTGGGCGTGGGTTATGAATACCTTCTCAACTTTCCTGTTCAGCCGCTCAAGGTGGTAGTGCAGATCCGGGCTGGGGTCAACTAGGATTCCACCCTCAATATAGAGTGAAAAGCGCGTTCTCCTCAACGCTGGGTTTATCCTCGCCCTTGAACAGTTCTCGCAGGTGCAGAGGGGCTTGGGAGTTCCACTGTATGAGCCGGAGCCGAGGATGATGACCTTCATGGCATCACCTCTCCCCAATTCTAACGGGGAAATTTAAGCTTGAGCATTTAGCTTGTCTTTTTCGAATCATGTAAAGGCTTAAATAGTTCACACTAAATTATGATAATCATGAGTGAACAATTTGTTAATAGGGCTGAAGAGCTGAAAGCCCTCAGGGGAGCCTATGAGAGTAACCGGAAAGAGCTGATAATCGTTTACGGTAGGAGAAGGGTTGGAAAGACTGCACTCGTTAAGAAGTCGGTGGAAGATATTCCCCACATCTACTTCTTCGCGGAGGAGACCCTCGAGAGCGAAAACCTCAGGACGTTCAAGAGCTTAGTCGCAAAGGCCCTTGGGAACCCTCTGGTTGAGAAGGCCGAGCTCTCGTGGGAGGAGCTTTTCGAACTCCTCGACGGTTCTGGAGTTGTCGTGATAATAGATGAGTTCCCGAACCTTTTGAAGGCCAACAGGGGGCTGGTTTCAAAGTTCCAGAAGATATGGGACTCGGCCAAGGGGCTCAAGCTCGTCCTGACGGGCTCTGCCATCAGCGTGATGGAGAGCCACGTCCTCGGCTACAAAAGCCCCCTCTACGGGAGGAGGACGCTGTCCATAATGCTTAAGCCCCTGAGCTTTCTCCACCTGAGGGATTTCTTCCCAGAGAAAAGCTGGGAGGAGCTCGTGAGGATATACGGGATAACCGACGGGATTCCGGCCTACCTCAGGGAAGTCCAGTTCCGGCTGAATGCTGGGGAAAGCCTTGAGGAAGTCTTCCAGCCCAACAAGCCGCTCTTCGACGAGGCGGAGTTCCTCCTCAGGAGCGAGCTGAGAGAACCCGCCAGGTACTTCGCGATACTCAAGGCCATAGCCTTCGGAAAGACGAAGTTCGGGGAGATAGTGAGCTTCACCGGGCTTCCAGGCTCAACCGTCTCAAAGTACCTCAGCAACCTGCAGACTCTCCACATAGTAGAGGAGAGGCATCCTGTAGGCGAGCCAGAGCGGAAGAGGAACGCGCGCTACTACCTGAGCGACCTCTACTTCAACTTCTGGTTCCGCTTCATCTACCCCAACCGCTCACAGCTCCTCGACTTTGGCTACATCGAGAACTTTGAAGAGGAATACAACCGCTATCTCGGCTTCGTCTTTGAAAAGGTCAGCGCGGACTTCCTCAGGGAGATGAACAAAGCGGGGAGGCTTCCATTTAGGTTCACCAAGATTGGAAAGTGGTGGCGTAAGGGTGAGGAAATTGACCTAGTGGCCTTGAACGAGCGTGAGAAGAAGGCTCTGTTCGTTGAGGTCAAGTGGAAGGATTTGAGCGAGAGGGAAGTGAGGGGGATTTTGAAGGACTTGGAGAGGAAGGTGGAACTTGTAAGTCTCGAGGGTTGGGAAAAGCACTATGGACTGATTGCTAAAAGCGTCGAGGGAAAAGAGGGGCTTAGAGAAGATTGTTGGCTGGTCTGGGACCTGGGGGACTTCGAAACATCAACCTGACTACCTCGTCCCGCTTTCTTCAAAGGCTATCAGGAGCGTTCCGATTGTCACAAGAAGGAAGCCGAGCAGATGGTAAACCCCCACCTTCTCCCCAAGGAAGGCTATGGCCACGGCTATCGTGACTGCCGGGGCCGGAGTGAGTATTGCGGTAGCCTTCGAGAGGTTTATCCTCGAGATTGAAGCGTACCAGAGGGCCTGGGTTGCGGCTATTATGACTCCTTCGGCAACGGCAAGGCCCGTGAGCTGGATTCCGCTCATGAGGGCGAACGGAAGCAGGAGGAGAAAGCCGAAGGTGTTCCTGAGTGTCGCTATTGTCAGCGGTGAGTAGTCTGTGAACTTGGCAACGGCATGCCCCAGCTGCCAGAAGAGCGGCGTTATGAGGAGCAGGAGGTCACCTTTCCTCGGTGTTATCCCCTTTCCCTGCGTGAGGACGAGGAAGACCCCGCCAAAGAGAAGGAGGGAAGCGGCTAATGCTCTCCCGCTCACTCTCTCCCTGAGGAGGAGCCAGCCGATCGCGAGGGAATAGAACACCTCAAGTCGTGTGATTATGGCGGAGTTCACGGCGGTGCTCATGCTGGTTCCGAGGGAGTAGAGGGAGTAAGCTATGGCGGTGGCGAAGAGGCCAGTCAGGAACGTCCTCTTAAGCTCGGCGGGTTTTTCCAGGATTTCCTTGAACCTGCCAGTTGTCAAAAGAACCGTCCACAGGATAAGGGCCGCGAAGAAGACGGACAGGGCTATGAAGCTGATTGGATTGGAGGGATTGGCCTTTATGACGGCCGGCTCAAGGCCCAGAGCCAGGAGGACGAGGAAAGCGAGGAGAGTGCCTTCGGTTTCGGTTTTCATGATGACGGATAGAAGCAACAGGTAAAAAAGCTTTTTCAGTAAGTCATAAGTCCTGGATCAGCTTGTCAGCTTCCTCTTTCTCAAGCTTCACGATTCCAAAGGTCTTCTCGGATATTTTCTTGGGAATGAGCTTAACGCTGACCTCGGTACCGTCGGGTAAGTTGAGCTTTTTCTTGAGCTTGAGGACGCCGTTTTCATAAATAGCCTCAACTACCTCCATACTCCCACCAATTGGATGTGTTCCCTTTTCCTAAAAACACTTTCGCACCCAAAAACTTTAAAATCTCTCCGCCATTTCTTCTTCCATGCTCGGTGGTCGTTTTTGGCTTTGGTGAGGAATCCCTCTTCTGCACCGCCTTAGTCTGGAGTTTGGTTTCCACTGGAAGCGGAGGTGTTTGAATGGACGACTTTAAGGTTACCCCATGGGACGTTGAGGGTGTCGTGGACTACAACAAGCTGATAGAGCAGTTCGGAACCAGCCCGCTGACGGACGAGCTGATAGAGAAGACCGCAGAGCTCACGAAGAGCGAGCTGCCTCTGTTCTTCAGGAGGAGGTTCTTCTTCTCCCACAGGGACTACGACAAGGTTTTAGCGGATTATGAGAGTGGAAGGGGCTTCTTCCTCTACACTGGGAGGGGTCCGAGCGGCCCGATGCACATCGGCCACATAATCCCGTTCTTCGCTACCAAGTGGCTCCAGGAGAACTTCGACGTCAACCTCTACATCCAGATAACCGACGACGAGAAGTTCCTCTTCAAGGAGAAGCTGAGCTTTGAGGACACCAAGAGGTGGGCTTACGAGAACATTCTGGATATCATAGCGGTAGGCTTTGACCCGGACAAGACATTCATCTTCCAGAACAGTGAGTTTACCAAGATTTACGAGATGGCCCTCCCGATAGCGAAGAAGATAAACTTCTCGATGGCGAGGGCTGTTTTTGGCTTCAACGAGCAGAGCAAGATTGGAATGATATTCTATCCAGCAATACAGGCCGCTCCAACCTTCTTCGAGAAGAAGCGCTGTCTCATTCCGGCGGCAATAGATCAAGATCCTTATTGGAGGCTCCAGAGGGACTTCGCCGAAAGCCTTGGCTACTACAAGACTGCTGCAATACACTCAAAGTTCGTGCCAGGTTTGACCAGCTTGGAGGGCAAGATGAGCGCGAGCAAGCCCGAAACTGCCGTTTACCTCACGGACGACCCCGAGGAGGCCGGAAAGAAGATATGGAAGTTCGCCCTCACCGGCGGCCAACCAACGCTCAAGGAGCAGCGCGAGAAGGGCGGGAACCCGGAGAAGTGCGTCGTCTTCAAGTGGTTTGAGATCTTCTTTGAACCCGACGACGAGAAGCTCATGGAGCGCTACCGCGCCTGTAAAGCTGGCGAGCTGACCTGCGGCCAGTGCAAGCGCGAGCTGATCGAGCGCGTCCAGAAGTTCCTCAAGGAGCACCAGAAGAAGAGGAAGGAGGCAGAAAAGAAGGTCGAGAAGTTCAAGTACACCGGCGAGCTTGCTCAGGAGCAGTGGGACAAGGCGATTCCTGAACCGCTGAGAACTTAAAAATTGAAGTTACCCAAATTATTCCTCTTCGGTGTTTTTCATATTCCCAAAACATTTTTATTTTCTGACTTGTAAAAGTTAGAACAAGGATTCCTTCGGAGGGATCTGAGTTGTGGAAGAAGCCAGTCGTCGTTCTCTTAGTTGCGGTTTTAGTTGTCGTCAGTGGGTGTTTGAATAGGAGCGATCAAACAGCTAGTTCAGTACAACCATCAGCGTCTTCCCCAGAATCAGTTACGAGTAATACGGAAGCGAGTTTAACTTCAACCTCGAATGAGGATCATAAATCGGCCCCTCTTGAGTTTGAGTACCCAGAAACACCTCAAATCAGGGAGATGAATCGTACTGTAGCATACGATTTCTGGGAGAACCATTTCTTAAAGGTCCCTTACTATGTTCATGGAAACATAAGCGTTGAGTATCGGGATGGAACTTTCAGGGGCAGGTACGAGTTCACGATATTCAATTTCACGTCTAAGACTCTCTACATTGCCAGGTACTTTGCTCCAGATGGGTTCGTTGACATCAATAACATAACAATTGAAGGGGTACCACTGAACCTCTCTAAGCTCGACAGGTACAGGTATGAGATTAACAATGGCTCAGGCATTGAGTTCTACGCGGTAAACGTTTCAACGAACCTTACAAAACTGCAAGGCGTTGCAACATACGAGGTTAGGTACAAGAAGAACTGGAAGCTGTTCTACTCTCTTAAGGAGAACATAACGATTGGTACTGACTTCTCGTTCTGGGACTTGGCGTCGAATCCCGATAGTTACCGTATCGTTGTGACTCCAAAGCTTCCCGAGGAGACTCTGTACGTCATAGCTTGCTATGGAACTGTCGAAAATGGTAGCACTGTTGTCTACTCCCCTGATTCCCGGATACAGCATCGTAGCATCTCCACCGTCATAGTCCAAGTACCCGACCTTGACAGGGTTGATTTCACACTCAGGGGCATGAACTTCACTGTTTATCTGCCCTCGTGGGCGATATCAAGTGAAGGCATTGAGGCTCTTAAGTCGAACTTGAGCCTGGCTCTCTCCGTGTACGGCAACCTGACGGGCATAGAGAGACCGACTGACAGATTCTTTATCATTTTCCACCCGTTATTCTGGAGGTTTTCCCAGGAAACCTATGGCTACACCGCTAGGGGCATTAACTACTTTGGCACGCTCGTTCTCCCATACGACAATGACCTCCTCACAACATTGAATAACTATCAGCTTAACCTCTTCCACGAATTAGGCCATGAGTGGTTTGGACATTATGCTGGCTTTGGCCTCTTTGTGGAAACCCCGACCCAGTTTCTCATGCTTGAAGCTTATTCCCGCTCAGTGCCTCAGGATTATTTCTACGACTACTATATGGATGAAGTTGAGAAGCAAGTTGTGTCAATTAAGAATTTCACTTACATCGAAACCATAACCGGAAAATACGACAATTTCAGCGACCCACGTCTTTACTCACGAGAGGCATGGTACATCCGCTACTTCAAAGGCCCCTACATACTGCGCTCCCTGCGCTTCTTGGTGGGTGATCAAAAGTTTAGGCAAATCTTCCACACAGTTCTTGAAGAATGTCACGGTTCCTACTGTGACTACAGAGACTTTATTAGAATCTCTGAGAAAGTCTATGGAGACGACCTAAGCTGGTTCTTCAACGAGTGGTTCAACACAACAGAGGTGCCGGACTACAACGTCACCGTTCTCAAAATTACGCAAGCAGGGGATACTTACAACCTCACATTCACGATAAACGATGCCAACGACTTCAAAATGCCGGTTCCGGTCAGGATCTACATGGAAAACGGCGAGTACGTTGACGAAAGAGTCTGGGTGAATGGCACCGCCACAGTAAGCCTTGAACTACCGGACAAACCAGTTAAGATCGTCATTGACCCCGAAGAAGTCATTGTGAACGTGAACAGAGAATTCCGTCTTAGTGACATCTGGATTAAAGTGGATTAACCTTCTCCTTCTTTTTCATTTCTGGCGTGCTATTTTTATTAGCTTGTTGGGAATTGTCACTGGTGTTGCAAAATGATCCGCCTCCCCTTTCGAGATACCTACTACGAACTCAGGCCGAGCAAGATAGTGGCCTTGGCCAAAAACTACGCGGAGCACGCAAAGGAAATGGAGAGCGACGTCCCGGAGAAGCCGATATTCTTCCTCAAGCCACCGAGCGCCCTTATTGGCCCAGGAGACCCGATAATCCTTCCCAGAATGAGCAAGAGGGTTGACCACGAGGTCGAGCTGGCGGTGATAATCGGGAAGCGCGCAAAGCGCGTTCCGGCTGAAAAAGCAATAGACTACGTCATGGGCTACACTATAATGCTCGACATAACCGCCCGCGACCTCCAGGCAGAGGCGAGGAAGAAGGGTCTTCCGTGGACGATAGCGAAGGGCTTCGACACCTTCGCCCCCGTTGGGCCGAGGGTCGTTGACAGGCGCGAGTTAAAGGTTGAAGACCTCGAAATCGGCCTCAAGGTGAACGGCGAGCTTAGGCAGCTCGGAAGGACGAGCCAGATGGTCTTTAAAGTTCCGGAGCTGATAGAGTACATAAGCTCGGTGATGACGCTCGAGCCCGGCGATATAATAGCGACAGGAACGCCTGCCGGTGTCGGCCCGCTCAGGCACGGCGATCACATCGAGGCGTGGATAGAAGGGATAGGGAAGGTAGAGTTCGACGTTTTAGCTGAGGACTCGATTCTGTGCTGACTATTCCTTTTTGTTTACGATCTTCGCTGAAATCCACCTCATTCCTTCCCCTTCGTTCTTGACGACGAGGATGTAGTCTCCATCGGGTATCTTAATGCCATCGAACTCGACGCTCCGAACGTGCTCCCAGGCCTTGTAGTAGCTGAAGGGCTCGCCGTTCTTCATCTTTTTGAAGTTCTCCTTGGTGAGGATGTAAACGCTGACATCTCCGTCTGCCTTGATGTAGCCGTTGAGAACCGAGTTCCCGGCAAGGTTGTAGGTGTTGTAGTTCGTGAAGCCCCTCTTCCACTCGTAGTTGAAGCTCCCATAGTGGTTGACCGCGTAGTTAATGCCGAGGCCTACTGCAAGGATGAGGATCAGGGTTAAAATCACAGTGCTGGCCTTCCCCATAAGCCACCCCCCAGAAAATATGTGAAATACAACTTAAAAAAGTTTACGGAAAATTACCAAATTGCGTGGAAGATCTTCCCTTTGCAAACTGGCTTTACACCCTCTTCCCTTCCTTCACGTAAACGACCCGCGCCCCGATTTCCTTCGCGTGGTCGCTTATCCTCTCCAGGTGGCGCATTATGAGGGCCTCAACCGGAGAAGAGGCCGAGCTTTTCAGGTTCTCCAGCGACTGGATGTAGAGGTCGTCTATTCTGTTATCTATCTCAAGGAGCTTTCCTGCCGAGACTTCATCGAGGTTCTCAAAGGCTTCTATTGCAGTTTTAACGGCCTCAACAGTTAGCTCAAAGCCCTCCCTGATGAGTTCGCTCTCCTCTGCCCCTACTATCTTCGCAGTTCTCTCTATCTCCATGGCGTAGCGCGAAATCCTGTAGAGGTCGTAGGAGACATCTATCGAGCTCTGGATGAAGCGCAGGTCGCTGGCAACCGGCGAGTACCTCACGAGGAGCTCGGTCGCTATATCGAGAACCTCGTTCCTGAGAAGGTGGAGCTTGCTCGATATCTCCTCTGTTGAGTTGAACTCTCCTTTGAGGCTTTTCCTGGCGTTCTCCAGGGAGTTGAGGGCATCGTTTCCCATCTCGTTTATCAGCTTTTTGAGCTGTTCCTCACCAATATCAAGGAGCTTTCTCATGGTATCACCTCATACGATATATAGTATGGGCGTCTTTTCAAGCCCTTTGGAGCCTAAGAGATAATAAACCGCCGAGCGAAGCAGGTTCTTCGTATGGTTGAAGAAACCCTCCAGGTGTACTAAGGTTCCCATAACGTAGGGGGTCTCCGTCCTAACATAAGAGTCCCAGAGTTCGTTAAACTCGAACTCAATGAAAGGGAGCTCTTCCACTGGAATTTCCCTTTTTGAAACTAGAGCCTCAACTCCTCTGGTGACCCATGGGAGAAAGATTTCCATTGCCTCCATTACGAGATCCCTCTGCTCCTCTGATCCATGGAGATTAAGCAGAACCTCAATGCACGAGAGGTGTCTCATCATTCTGTATAAGTCGTAGTTTGCATTGAAGGCTGACCTTACGAAGCGAAGTTCGCTTGCCAAGGGCTGATACCTAAGAAGGATCTCTATCAAAACGTTATTCAACTCTTCGCTCGTATTGGTTACTTCCCAAAGGAGATCTTCCATTCTTCCGTACTCGTTTCTTTGGACCTCGGTAGTCAGGGTTCTCATGCCATTTATGACTCCATCCCCCTCTGCCCTCAAAAGATTTCGGGCCTTCTCTAGGGCTTTCCTTTTCATCCAAGCGCCCCCGTAACGTACTTCTCGGTTAATTCATGCTCCGGGTTCTCGAAGACCTTCCTTGCTGGCCCAACCTCTATCAGCTCACCGAGGTAGAGGAAGGCAACGTAATCAGCAACTCTCGCCGCCTGGGCTGGAGAATGGGTAACGAGAACTATCGTGTAGTCCTCCTTAAGCTCCAGGAGGAGCTCCTCTATCTTGGCAGTTCCGACAGGGTCTATGTTGGCTGTGGGCTCGTCCATCAGAAGGACTTCCGGCTTCATTGCGAGAGCCCTCGCTATAACGAGCCTCTGCCTCTGTCCTCCAGAGAGGTTCCCAGGATAATCGTTCAGCCTGTCCTTAACCTCGTCCCATAGGGCAGCCTTCTTCAGGGCCCATTCAACCCTTTCGTCGAGCTCTTCCCTTGACTTGACGAGTCCGTTCAGCTTGAGGCCTATGGCAACGTTGTCATATATGGTCAGGTGGGGGAAGGGGTTCGGGTACTGGAACACCATCCCCACCTTCTTCCTGACCTCTATCGGGTCAACGTCCTCCGAATAGATGTTCTCTCCGAAGAGCCTTACCTCACCCTCAACTCTGGCATCTTCGTTCAGCTCTATCAGCCTGTTGAAAGTCCTCAGCATCGTGCTCTTCCCACAGCCGCTCGGCCCCATGAGTGCAAAGACACCCTTGTTTGGGATTTTGAGGTCAACATCCTTTATCACGTGGTTCTGGCCGTAGTAAACGTTGAGGTTAACAGTCTCTATCGCGAAGTTCACAGTCTCACCTCCTTCAGACTAAGGCGTATCGGGATGAATATCCCGAGGAAGATGAGGAGAAGAACCAGTGAGGCTCCCCACGCTGTTGCATGGTCGGCTGGATTCGGGCTCTGGACTAGCTGGTAGATGAGGAGCGGAACGGCACCGACGGGTTTGGTTATTGAAGTTGGGTAGCTCTCGTAAAGTCCTCCTGCCGTGAAGAGGAGCGGCGCAGTTTCTCCGGTAACTTTGGCCATTCCTATGAGGACGCCGGTCAAAATGCCGCGCTTCGCCATCGGCGCGAGGATTCTGAAGACGACCTTCGCCCTTGTGAGCCCGAGGGAAAAGCCCGCCTCCCTGTACGTTGATGGTATCTCTCTGAGGGCCTCGTGGGTGTAAACGGCTACATAGGGAGTGAGAATTATCGCCAGCGCTAAGGCCCCAGCCAGGGCGGAGTAAGTCCCCATCGGAACGGCCACGACCTGCATCACGAAGACCCCGACCAGTATCGTCGGGAACTCTATCATTATCTGGAGCAGTGTTTTGGTCCACTGACCGAGGGTGCTCTTAGGGTACTCGTAGGCGTAAACTCCGACGAGGAAAGCAACTGGAAGGCCGAGGAGAGCAGAGAGGAACGTGAGGATGAAGGTTCCAGCGATGGCCGGACCTATTCCTCCCTCGCTGAGCGTCCCCGTGAGGAACTTCGTGCCCCTCTCAGCTATCACTGGAAAGCCCTTGATCAGGACAGTAGCTATGATGTGGAACAGCGGTATGAATATCAGGATTGTGAGTGCGCCGACTCCTATGAAAAAGGCCTTCTCCTTTGTTTTTCGGTCAAATGCTGACATTTCTCTCCCACCTCTTGAGCATCTTGAGGCCGACTACATTCACGGCCAGACCGATTACGAAGAGGATTAGCCCTGCCGCGAAAAGCGTCGAGGTCATGTATTCGTATATGAAGGCGTTGCCGAACTGGTTGGCTATGAGGGACGAGACTGTGTATCCCGGTGCGAAGAGGGCCGTTGTCAGGTTGAACGTGTTCCCTATAACGAGGGAAACGGCGACCGTCTCGCCTACGGCCCTTCCGAAGGCGAGGATCGTTCCCGAAACTATCGCCGGCTTTATGTAGCCGAGGAGGAGTTTGGTTGCCTCGTATCTTGTTGCCCCGAGGGAGTAGATGGCCTCCCTGTACGTGAAGGGCACCATGTTGTAGGCTTCTCTTATTATAGCGGAGGCGAAGGGAGTGACCATTATCGCCAGGAGAACTCCAGCCGAGAGGTAGCTGTAGCCACCAACCGGCGGATAGGAAAAGAGTGGAATGAAGGAGAGGTGATCGTAAAGGGGCTTCATAATCCAATCCCTCAGGAACGGAACGAGGAAAAACGCTCCCCATATACCGTAGATTATCGTTGGCAGGCCCGCCATTACATCTGAGAGGATTATAAAGGCGTTCTTCAGCCTCTTCGGTGCGTAGTCAACGACGAAGACCGAGTAGGCCACCGATAGTGGCAGGGCTATAAGTATGGCTATGAGAGAGGTGTAGACGCTTCCCCATATAGCGGCCGCTATCCCATAGACCTCTTCGCTTGGCTCTTCAGCCGCTCTCCAGACGTTCTTCAGGTAGAGGTCGAGGCCGTACCTGTGGAGCGCTGGGAGCGCGTTGGTGAAGTAAACGAAGAGCATCCCCGCGAACAGCAGGAAGACGATGATAACGGCAGGATACGTGGCGATCTTAAAAGACTCAACTTTCCTCAAGCCTCACTACCCCCTTCTGCCTTTTCAATCTTGGAGAAGTTTTCGTCCGGCATGTTGCGGAAGAAACTCACGTTTGAGATGATTGAACCCTTCCCACTGTACCTCCTTATCTCCAGGACTGCCCTTTCGGCTTTTGTAAGCTCAACAACTCTACTTGCGTAAGAAAAACCGATCATACCCTCGCCAAGCGGCCTGTGCTCGTCTCTGGAGCCGTTGTTGTCGTGGATGTGAAGGTGGGTCGCATAAGGGAAGAGCACGTTAAACTCGTCCATCTTGAGTCCGGAATTCATGGAAGTCAGGAAAGCGTGCCCGATGTCAAAGCACAGTTCAAAGCCCTCGCTAACGAAGGGAAGGAGCTCGTGAGGAAGTGCCCCGATTCGTCCCTCAAAGAGATTTTCAACAACGAGCTTTACTCCGTGGTCTTCAGCTATTGGTTTAAGCTTCCTTAAGTGCCTCAGGGTGTTCACGTAGGCCTTCGTGTAACTCTTCCCGATGTCGCCTCCGTGAACGACAATGACCTCTGTGCCGAGATGGTTGGCAATCCTTATTACCTTCCCCATTCTCTTTACCGGTTCTTTCCCATAGACTCCGAGGTCTATCGGGAGGTTCTTTCCATCGGCGGTAGGCGCGTGAAGTGTAAACTCCACCCCAATGCCCTTAAGGTTTTTGAGCGCTTCCCAGTTTATCTCTTCGTTCTTGATGATGCCAGAATCGTCAAATCCAAGCTCAACAAAGTCCACTTGAAGTTCGTCTAAGGAAAAGCCCTTTCCGCTGATTTCCTTGACGATGTAGGAGTTGACACCGAGCTTCATCGTTCTCACCCAAAAGGAAGAGAAAAGAAATCAGCCCTCTATCATGTCAACTGCCTGGAGGCCTATCTTGGCGACCTCTGGTGGAAGACCGACGTAGCCGGGGGCAAGGTTCTCTGGCTTCTGTCCCTCTGTTAAGACCCACCTAAGGAACTCCTTGATGGCCTGGACCT
The DNA here is from genome assembly GCF_000009965.1 of Thermococcus kodakarensis KOD1. Classification (NCBI taxonomy): domain Archaea; kingdom Methanobacteriati; phylum Methanobacteriota; class Thermococci; order Thermococcales; family Thermococcaceae; genus Thermococcus; species Thermococcus kodakarensis. The sequence continues at coordinate 1,677,124 of NC_006624.1, read as the reverse complement.
CTTCCTTGCTGTAGTGCTTTCCACCCTTGTTCTGCCATACGAGGAGGTGGGTGAAGGCAACTATCGGGTAGGAGTTCTCTCCCGGGGCGTTGAGGAGCTGGTTGAGGTCCTCCTTGTAGCCCTCGGTTGGGCTTGGTATGAAAGCTTTAACACCGGCGACGGCGGCTTTTATCGCATCGTCAGTGGGCTTAACGAAGTTTCCGGCTTTGTTTTTGAGTGCCACAACCTTGAGGTTCTCCTCTATGGCGAAGGAGAGCTCGGTGTAGGCTATGCTGTACTTGGTGTTCTTAAGGGCCTGGACGACTCCAGGGTTGCCCTTTCCACCAATGCCCCTTCCAACCTTGTCAACGGGCCAGTCAACGGTCTTTCCCGCTCCAACCTTATCTGCCCACTCCTTGTTGACGAGACTCAGGTAGGTGGTGAAGATTGCAGTAGTTCCGCTTGAATCACTCCTGTGGACGACTATTATCTTTTCGTGCGGGAGGTTCGCGCTGGGGTTGAAGGCCTTGATGGCATCGTCGTCCCAGTACTCTATCTCACCCATGAATATCTTGGCGAGGGTCTCCCCGTCGAGCTTCAGCTCGTCAACGCCTGGAACGTTGAAGGCAACGACAACCGCACCAACGATTTCGGGGAACTGGAGGGGCTGGTCGCCAGTTGCGAGGAACTTCTTCCAGGTTGACTCCTTAACGGGTGGATCTGTCCTGCCTATGTGGGTGAGGCCCTTGAGGAACGCCTCCTGCCCGTGTCCGCTTCCTCCACCTTCGTACTCGATCTTGACGTTGGGGTGGCTCTTCATGTATATCTCAATCCACTTCTGTATCTGGTACTGGGGGAAGGTTGCACCTGTGGTGCGGATGGTTATTACCTTGGTCTGGGAAGTGCCCTGGCTTGAAGCCCGTGCCGTGCTGGACGGGCTTGTGCTAGGGCTCTTTTCACTAGATATGCAGCCGCTTGCCACCAGGGAAAGCCCCAGCAGCAGGACGATAAACACCGAGATGGCTTTCTTCATTGGTTTCACCGATGGTTAGAAGAGGGTTAAGAAATATAAAGATTGCCGCAATAAAATATACTTTGGTGGTAAATCTATATAGACACTTATTCTCTATTCCACAACATATGTGTGCACCATCAGTCCGCCGTGTCCAATAAGTCGATGATGTTTGATCTTGAACCCGTTATCTAATATCGCCCTTTCTATCGCCTTCTTCTCCGTCGTTATGAAGACCCCACGCTTTTCGAGGACTTTGGAGAGCTCGCTGAAGAAGGCCATATAAAGCCTTGGTATCATGCTCTTCCGCCCTATCTTCAGGCCGTAGGGAAGGTTGCTCACGGCGAAATCAACGCTCTCGACATACTGGGAGAGCTTTGTGGCGTCGCCCTGGATGAACTCAATCTTATCAAGAACGCCGGCCGATAAAGCGTTCATTTCGGCGCCCCTTATGTGTTTTCTGTACTTCTCAAGGCCTATTATTCTTCCTTTATAACCCCTGAGGGCAAGCTCGATCAATATCGTGCCGCTCCCGCAGAAGGGATCTATGAACGACCCGCCGTTCGGTTCAGCCAGCTCTATGAGCGCGTTGGCTATGCTAGCCTTGAGGTGCGCGGGATGGTCGTAGACGCGCCAGGGTCTCTTGTGGAGCGAGCTGTCGCCTGTGGTGTCAATCCCGAGGAAGAACACCTCACCAACAAGCTCCGCCCTGAATATCACCGTCGGGTGGTCGAGGTTCACCTTTGGACTTCCAAAGCGCGAGAGCCTCTCGAAGATGGCCTCGCCAACCGTTTTCGCTATTTCAACGCTCGTTATCCTGTGCTCGCCCTTCCTGAAGGGTCTGACCGCAAAGCTCTCACTTACCTTCACGAAGCGCTCAACCGGAAGGGAGGAGACGAACTCCTCTATACGCTTGAGGGCAGTTTCTGGTTCGTCTTCACCAATTCCCTCGAACCTTTCGCTCGCTATCTCCAGAATAACCCTATGGAGGAGCCTTGAGTTCTCGTTGAGGTAGGTTGCTATGCTCAGCTCCCTCTTCCTGCCCTTCTCATCGGTGTAGTAAGCCTCGCCTGCTTCGAGGAGAAGTCTTCCCTCAACGCCTAAGGGCTTCTCTTCCACTCGAAACGGAACTCCAAGCCTCTCCATCAGCGAGGCGACTTCTCTTCCAGCTATGTCCTCGATTCCCTGGGAGGTTGTGAGTAAGAGTCTCATACTCGCGCGTTCTCTGTCTTTCTTTTAAGCTTTTGTTTGACCTAGTCCTTTGTGCGCCTTGGTATAACTTAGTTGTTAAATGTCATAATGATATTCTTCAATGTATGTCGTGACATTTTATCCGTCGCTAATAAGTTCATTTGTCGAATTGTTAATTTTAATCAACGTAATTATTATAAACTAACAACGCCATAAATTCATAACGTGGTGAAGATGATATGAGCGAGGATGAATTCCTGAGTTCATTGTATCTTGACAAGGTATTAGATGAGTACATTCTGTTCTCGCCAAAAACTCTTCATCTCATCCGACTAGATGCCGAGAGTTATAAATTGCTTGAGTACATTAGAAAACTTGGAGTTGAAGAAGGTGTTAATGAGTTCTTGAAAAGACACCCTGACATCAGCTTTCAGGATGTGAACCTGTTACTGAGAAAAGGGGATGTTTAATGAAGCTTCCAGTCAGAACCCTCGCGCGACTGGCTGTAATTTACCTTTGCGTACTTCTCATAATAATCTTGATAGCGGGAGCAACGTCCAATAAGCTGACATGGGATTACGCTCACGATGCTCTCATGGGAATTCGGATGAATAATCCCGCCCTGTACCAAGAGCTGGAGCAAAACGCGACCAGGGAGGGGCTCACCGTTGAGGAGTACTATTATCATATACTCACTAAAGCGGCGGAAGTGAGGGACGATAACATTTTTGTGATGGGTATGGACCTCCTCAGAAAGAGCATTGATTATTATCGCCGGGGTGATACCAAGTACGATTTTAACCATTCAATAAAAGTAACCCTCATGGTCATGGGACTCTCAGTGCTGTTGACGGTTTTTCTGAGTGTTCTCCTTGGATTCAAGCTGGCAAACAGTCGTTTTCTTGGTGTTGCCGAGGGTCTTGCGCGTTTCTTCACTGGCCTTCCATCATGGTGGATTGGAGCAGTGTTGATAGCAGTCTTTGCCGTCAAGCTTGACGCGTTTCCAATCTCAGGCCTTAAGAGTATCCCCCCGAAGGGTGGCTTTGAGGGCGTGCTCGACGTTCTCTGGCACCTTGCCCTTCCCGTTGCCACGCTAGTTTTTGTGTACATTTGGGAGTTTGTGGTTGTTGTTGCTCATAACGTAAGGGACGAGCTTGGGAAGCCCTACGTCCTAACTGCGAGGGCCAAAGGTATCTCTGAGTGGGTGATATACTGGAGGCACGTTCTTAAGAACGTCTCCATAGTCCTTAGCTCGTTCACCGTTCAGAAGTTCGTTGAGATGTTCACGGATTACATCGTCGTGGACGTCCTATTCAACCTCGGGGGCCTTGGGATAATCTTTAAGGCGAGTTTTGTCAGGACAGTTGTTCCGGCATTCGGCGTGGTTGTTAGGTTTGACTACCGCCTCTTCTTCGTTGTCACCCTTGCGATATTCATTATATCCTTCGTCTTTTCGTTTCTCCTGGAGCTCGTTAAGGGAATGTTGGATCCAAGGGTGAGCTGAAATGGTGCGAAAAGCTGGGGTGGCGATACTGGTCGTGTTCGCTCTCTTCGTGATAGCCTCAAATTTGAGTGTTGATCAGAGAGATATCGACAACTGGGAGAACGCTAATTACTGGAGGGACAACCCGCGTAAGGCCTACCCCTCCTGGTTCTCGATCTTCGGTGGAAGGACTCCTACGGTCTTTCTGAAACCGTCGCCGGTTGAGGAGAACGGTTCTTGGATCTACAGGTTTTCCTACAAGCACACTTACAAGGACAAGCCTAACGACGTGAGGTTTTACGGCCTTCCTAAAGGGGAGAAAATAGAAATAAGCGTTTTGAGGCCAGATGGCGTTCGGGTGCTCCTTTACAGGGGTCCAGCCATCTCCAGTAACATGAGCCTCAACATCAACATGCGCGCCGGCGTTGTCTCATCTCTTTCAAAGGCTTTCAACCTTAGCGTGAGCGAGTACGTTCTTGTCTCCTCTGCCAAGCTCCTGTTTTCCCGTGATAGCAGCTTGGAACCTTTAAAAGGTGAGTACATCTTTGAGGTTCGCCTGTCCGAAAAAGCCAATCCATCAGTCGAAATTCTTGGAACCTGCTACGGCCTTCTTGGTACAGACTCTTACGGCAGGGACATGTGGGTTGGATTCGTCAAGGGCATGAACAACACTCTCTATCTCGCGTTCTTTACGACGGCAATAATAGTGGTTCTGGGAGTTCTTGTGGGTATGGTCTCAGGCTACGTTGGTGGAATATTGGGGGAACTTGCGACGTTCATCTTAGAGGTTCTGATGGCATTACCCATGCTCCCAATCCTCGTAGTCCTTGTCTGGCTTTTCTCCACCCAGGGTTACGGTCGAAAGGTTGAGATAGATCCCCTGCTTTTCATGTTTTTAGTCGCCCTTCTGACCTTTGGAAAGCTTGCTAAGACTATCAGACTCATCGTGATAAAGGAGAAGGCGAACGAGTACGTTAAAGCCGCAGTGAGCATGGGGGCGGGTGCGCTTTGGGTTTTAAGGAAACACATACTTCCCCCTGTTGGAGAGTTCTCCCTGAGGTACTCAACAATGCTTCTAGCCAAAGTCGTGGCGTTGATTTCAGTCTTTGGATTCTTTGGCCTGATTCCAGGTACGAACTGGGGCTCTTTCATGATTGAAGCGATGAGCCAGGGGGCCCTCTACGGTGGATACTGGTGGTGGGTGGTGGCTCCGGGCCTTGCAATGGGCTTTTTGAGTGCTGGTCTCGCCCTTGTTTTCTTTGATGTCGGTTAGCTACTTAGTTACTGCCCCACATTTTAGTGGTGATCACGGTTAAATTTTACTATCTAATAGAACTAGAATAACGTACTAGCGCCTATACAAAACAGGCAGCATAAAAGGTTAAATGGAGATATTCTTCAAGGTAGTCATGTTTGCGATGTGATGGAGGCTGTAATTGGGTGATGAGGATGATCGAGGTTCGCAGCCTCACCAAACACTACGAGTTCGGCAACGTCACGGCCCTGAAGGGGATCAACCTGACCTTTGAGGATGGGAGGTTTTACATCATAGCGGGTGCCTCCGGGAGCGGAAAGACGACTCTCCTCAACATCCTGAGCGGGATAGACAGACCAACCTCTGGAGAAGTCATCGTTGATGGTGTCAACATCCACTCTCTCAAAGAGAAAGAGCTCAGGAAGTTCCGCCTCGACAACTTCGGGATAGTCTTCCAGTTCTTCTACCTAGTTCCCTACTTAACGGGCCTTGAAAACGTTCTCCTGCCGATGAAATACTCCAAAAAGGTTGAGAACCCCAAAGAGAGGGCGAAAAAGCTCCTAAAGCTGGTGAACGCTGAGCACCTCTCCGACAAACTGCCAGAGCACATGAGCGGCGGCGAGATGCAGAGGATAGCAATAGCGAGGGCCCTGGCAAACAGACCGAAGTATCTCTTCGCCGACGAACCGACGGCCAACCTCGACTGGGAGAACAAAGTGAGGGTGTGGAAACTTTTGAAGAGGGTGAACCGTGAGGAAGGAATAACCGTCATAGCCTCGACCCACGAGCGGGAGTTCTTTGAGTTCGCGGACGTCATCATAACCCTCAAGGACGGTGAGGTCAATGCCATCAAAGACGGCGGTCGCAAAGCTTAAGCGCGAGAAGAAAAAGGCGGTAGTGGTTTTCATAATCTTCGTCTTCCTCAGCTTGGGCATCAACTTCACCCTCGGTGGAATCGGGGCCTTCATGGGGACGGTGGATGAATTCTCGCACATCGGCAACGTCGAGTTCGTCGTCCAGGGGGTTGGCGTCGAGAACCTCACGCGCTTCGGTGAGGTCGTGAACTACCTCTACTTCGACGAGGGAAAGGTGAAGCTGAACGGGAAGTATTACACCGCCTTAATCGGCTACGGGCGCTTTGACGTTCCCAATGCTAAAAGCACGCCCGATGGTGCTTACGTCCTGGCCTTCCCTGAAGCCAGGCGGGGCGATAAAATCGAGGTCAACGGGAAAACCTACACGGTTCTCGGCTCCTACTACTACCTGATGGGTAAGCCGATAGTTCTGACGATGGAGAAGGGCGAGAACCTCTACGCGTTTATGAGATGCAACGACACGAAGGCCCTGGCCGAATTTCTGATGAGCCACGCGAGGGTTCGCTACTTCATGGTCTATGAGAATGGCCATACACCCTACATGGACGAGCTGGGGAACGTGAAGAACTTCGTCATGAGCTTCTTCTACCTCCTCCTTGGGACTGCACTCCTCATCGAGGTTCTCGTGACGGTGGCACACCTAAGGGGCAGCACGAGGGAGGTTGGAACCCTCAAGGCCCTCGGCCTTCCGGATTCCTTCATCTTCACGCTCTTCGCCGGCGATTACTTAATCGTCGCTCTCCTTGGCTATGCCATCGGAATTGTTCCCGGAATCCTCTTAGGAAGCCGTTCAAGCCTCTTCGGCGTCTCCATCCCGCTGAGGCCGAACTATGCCTATCCCTTCAAGTTCGACGTTCTAATAACCATGGCGATAGTCCTGATGGTTTCCCTGCCCTACCTCTACGTCTCGCGGATTAGAACCATAGAAGCCCTGCGCTTTGTCCCCAAGAGATCATCCCTCCTCAAGTTCCTGGCTGTCTTCTTCGTCGCCTTTCTGGCGTCGAGCTCTGCCTACTTTGCCCTGGCAGGCGTGGAGAAGCTCGCCAGCCTCAACGCGCCCTTCAACGTCTGGGTCATCGGCACTCCAGAGAAGATGGCGAAGCTCCCCGGCGAGAAGGTCGGCTATCTGAGCGGTCAGAGCGTCAACGGAATCACGACGGAAATCTACTTCTTCAACCGGACGAGCATGTTTGAAAAAACCCTCATCGAGGGGAGATGGTTCAAAGGGCAGGACGAGGCGGTCATCGAGGTTGGCCTCGCGAGGAAGCTCCACCTCAACGTCGGCGACACCGTCAGGGTGAACCTCCTCGGCGTTGAGAGAACCTACCGCGTGGTCGGGATCAGCGATGCTTTCTTCTACAACTACCGCGCCCTCTTCCTCCCGATGGAGGGCTTTGTCGAGCCGAGGATGAGCTTTATGAAGGCAGAAAACCCAGAAGAGGTCAAGGAAGAACTCGAATCCCAGGGGTTCAAGGTTTACACGCTCGATGATCTAAGAAGAAATATCGAGCAGAACCTCATACTTTTCAAAACACCCGTTTACGCCCTCATGCTCGTTACATTCCTCCTCAGCGTCTTTGCCATCTTCACGCTGATCTACCTTGAGATCGAGGGCAACGAGAAGGTTTATGCCACGCTCAAGGCTGTGGGAATTCCGGATTCGCACGTGGAGCGAGAGTTCCTGACAAAAGTTGTCACCTCTGCGGTGATTGGCTCGCTCCTCGCCATTCCACCGGCGGTGAGGCTGGGCTACTACATAGGTAACATAATCCTACCAGTGAACGTCTCACTCGGCGATGCCCTCCAGATTCTCCCGCTCCTGCCTGTTCTATATGCTGCCTACGCCCTGTTCACGGTCCTGGTTGTCAGGAGAGTAATGGGGAAGCTGGATGTTGTTAAGGCCTTGAGGGCCTAATCGAGAACAGCCACAACCCCTTTCCATTTCTTTCCAAAGCATTCGCTTGCTAGGGCATGCTTTCCGGTCAGCTCTTCGAGGAACTTAACGGCAGAGTCGCACTTCTTAAATCCGGTCGCTATTCCAACCGTTATTCCTTCTATCTCCCTTACTCCAGCCCTCTTCTGGCCGTCGAGCTTCTCCCTCAGCTCATCTCCGTACTTCCAGAGTATCCTCCTCGGGTCGAGCAGGAGGTCTTTCTCGACCCCATTAAGCACGTCCTCGAAGTCCCAGATGAAGTCTCTCTTCCCCTCTTCCTCGCTCCCGAAGAGTGTGAACCTTCCGGTCTGCCACTCGCGGAGGAACCACCTCGCCGTCTCTTCGATGTCGACCTCGCCACCCGCCTTTATGAGGCCCCTCCTCTCGCCGATCTTCCTGAGAATGTCCTCCTCGCTTTCAAACTCCGTGATTCCGAACTTCTCGGTTATGGCCTCTTTTCTCGTTTCCAGGATTCTTCCGATGAGCTTTACGGCTGGTTTAACTGGCTCCTCTATCTTATCAGCAGGAAAGCCTCCCCTTATCACGAGCTCGTCGAAGTCGTCTATCGGGATGACCCCTGGGCTGTCTAGGAGCCATATCTTCTTGCTCAGCCTTATCAGCTGTTTTCCCTTGGTATAGCCTGGGATCGGCGCAGTCCCAACTGCCCTCTTGCCCTTGAGGGTGTTGATTATCGTGCTCTTGCCGACGTTGGGGTAGCCTATGAGCGCCACCTTAACTTTCTCCTTCTCGTCCAGGAGCGGCTTTGCCAGCTTTTTGATCTCCTTCCTGAGTATTCCAGTTCCCTTCCTCTCCCTCGCGCTTATGAAGACGACTGGAACCTCGCTCTTCCTCTTGTACTCCTCGGCCCACTCCTTCGGGACCAAATCGGCCTTGTTCATGACGATGAGCAGAGGTTTCCCCTCTTCAAGGATCAGCCTCTCAAGCTTCCTGTTCCTCGTCCCAATGGGGTCGCGGGCGTCAACTACCTCAACGACTATGTCGGCCTCATCAACTACCTCTCTCACGACTCTCCATGCCTTTCTCGCCTTCATCTCGCACCACCGTTATCTCAAAGATCACGGTTCCTCCGTCTGTGTACGGCGGACCCGGGTCGAGGCACTGCACGTAAGCCTTCTCTCCCCTGCCGAGACCTATCTCATTGGGCTTAATACCCTTTCGGAGGGCGACTATGTAAGGTAGCAGGGAGGCAAAGGCGTGAGTGCATACTGCGTCGGTCTCTTCAAGGTTTATCCTTGGCCCTTCTATGACTATTCTGTCCCCGAGCTTGAAAACGGGACATTTTCCTCGGATTTCCACGACCTTAATTTCTAGCTTTTCCATCTCCACCACCGAAATGTAAATAAGGACTTAGAACTAAAAGCTATTCTGGGGGGTTATGATCATTGCATCAATTCCTTGTGGGTGGTGCTGAATATGGCCGAGGATATTGAAGCAAAAATTCGTCGTCTGAGGGAACTGGGAAGAATGACAACCGAGAGTGAGGCTCCGTCACCGGCTGCTCCTCCTAAAACGTCTCCATCCAAAAAACCGTCTCGCAGACCTAGGTCCCTGAGCAGCATTCGTCAGAAGGAGCGCAGGAAGAGGATTCTAATCGGTGCTTCAATACTGATAATAATTATCCTGCTGATATCCGTTGGCGTTTATTCCTATATCCAAAGCTCTAGAGAGTCGAAACTTGAAAACACCCGTGCTGAAAAAATTAGCGAGCTAAACCGCTATTTCGCCTCGTACAATTTCTCGAACTCGAACTGCAGTCAAAAGGCATTCCAGTATAAGGGCCTTGCACTTTCTAAAATAACCTCCGCTAACAGTCTTGAGGAGCTGAACAGTATAGATGTGAGAACTTATTTTGATCAGGCCGTTACTGCCTATGAGCAGTGTATCCAGGAGATAAAACAGCGTGAGTATGAGAAGCAGCTTAACCAGACAAAGCAGCAGAAGATCCAAGAGATAGAGGTTGCTTTCCAGCCCTTGCTCTCTCTCGGCCTCCCCGATACCCTCAGGACAAAGGCAGTAGCCACTATGAAGAGCCTTGAGGAGCAGGTGCAGAGCGCCACGACGATTGAACAGGTCGAGTCAATAAAACCCGACAGTTACCTGCTCTCCCTCTGGAAGAAGTATTATCTTCTCGAACTTGATAAGATACCCGGGCAGGATGTCATTCTTGAGCGGAACGGTGAGAAGTCCCTTATTTCAAAGGATCAGGCAAAGGCCCTAATCTCTATGGTAGACAACTACCAGGATTTGATTGGATACAAAGTATCCCCCGTTGAATGGGTCGAGATTTCGCTCGTCCTTCAGAGGAAAGATATGAATGGGGCATTGTTCGATCCTGGTGACAGAGTTAAGCTCTACTTAAAGGGCGAGAACACTACCGTTGTTGATGGATACCTTGAACTTTTACTGCTTCCAGTCGGCGAGGGTGGATCAATATCCGTGAGTGAGTCCCAGAGTCAGTCCAGCTCGACGTCGACTTCATCCTCAACTTCCTACAGCGAGAGCCACTCCACATCCGAATCCCCGGGAGGGGCCTCAATCTCTGACAGCAGCAGTGCTAGCGATTCCTATTCCAACAGCCAGTCTGGCAGTCAGAGTTCCTCAGCTAGTTACTCCTACAGCGTCAACCTCGCGGAAATCCTAAAGGCAATAGCGGCCGGAAAGATACAGGCCAGTGATGAGGTGAAGGCCCAGCTCCAGAACTACGGTTGGGAGCTTTTGAACCTTGAAAAGAACACAGGCCTCCAGTCGATGCCCGAAACCACCAAGATAATGGTTATCGTGAAGGTCCCCTCGATCTTTGTGCCGGATATCCTCGAGAACGAGAACGCTATTACCATTGCAAAGGTAATCACCTGAGGTGGTCTGAAATGAGACGCCCTTTGGTTTTTTTAATAATTTTCAGCATGATAATGGCTTCTTCGTATTACTCTCCTGTGGGAGCCGCGAGTAGCGTTAGTAGCGTTTTAACCCTCAACTTAAACGTGACCGTTGTTAACACAGCCCCGTTTCCGAAGTTCTTAGTTTTGAACCCCTCTTACGTTGTTACAGTCTACCGCTTGAATAACAACGAGACCACCCCAGAGCTGGTTTCAAACCCAAAGCTTCAGCTGAACGGCAACCCTGGAATATGGTTAATGCCCTACGAAACGGTTGTCATAAACCTTGTGAGCGTTCATACTCAGACGTATTCTCTCCCGCAGGTATCCTGTGGTGGAGAGGGAGATGGGAGCAACCTGGCATGCGGTTCAGTGGTGCCTCCCTTTGTGAACTCTCCTTACTCTCTCTCTGCGAGAGCAATCTTCCCTGTCCTTGATGGGTACATTAAAATACTGGATTATGAGGGCAGAATCAAGTTAGTTATGACTCCCGCCGATAACTCACCGACGTTCTTCGCCGTGACTGTTCCCGTCTTGTTCTCCGATGGGGAGATTAGCAACCTGAATCCCAATCCGACGATGACGTACGATGAGTACAAGGACATGCTCTACGAGTACAGCGGCTTCCAGAGAAAGGTGGGTGAATCAACTCAAGTTGTGAACGCGTCCACGAATTTGTTCCAGCTTACTCCCAAGCTCTTAACTGGAGTTCAAGTTAGTGTTCCAACGGTTGAGGCCAAGACCCGTGAGAACTATGAACTTCCAATCTGGATTGTTTACTCGACGGGTGGCAGTGTTGAAATAAGCTATGATGTAAAATGGAGTGAGGGAGGGGGATAAGTCTTGTTCCAGGATGAGAAAAAGAAGAAAGAATCCCTCTCATGGATAGACGAGATACTTTCTGGTGAGGAGGATCCACTAGCTGGTATTCTGAAAAAAGATGACAAAAAAGAACAGCCCAGCAAAAATAAGGTCTCCGAAGAGCTTCCAGTTCCCTCTTCTGGAGTGGGCAGTTTGGAGGATATACTTTCAGGGTCCACTTCAGAAAAACGGGAATCCCGGCCTACCTCTGAGACTGGAGCCGACCTTCTGAGTCAGCTACTTGGGGGAGAGGAGAAACCTCAGAAGTCAATGAAAGAAAAAACTGCAGAGAGAGAAAAAAGAGAGCCGCTACCCCAGAGCAAGCCAGAACCAGCATCCACAATACCGTCCGCCACTGGGGCCACTGGAGCTGATTTCCTCTCGGAGCTCCTTGGTGGTTCCTCTGGATCGGCCACATCACAGCCAGTTCAAACTTCACCGAGCAAGCCTGTGTCCAACGCCAGGTCGATTTTCTCAGAGTCATTGAGGGAAGAGTCTTCTTACGCTGGCAGGGCTCAAGTCCTTGACGCCTACGGCAACGTGAGAATACTGAAGGTTAAGGGAGAGCCGGTTCCCATATACGAGATTAGACTTCCTAAACTTTCAAGGGAGGAGGAACAGCTCTTCAGGCGCATTAAGGACAGGGCCATAACTGAGATCCAGATAGACCCCACTGCGATTCCTGATCCTGAGGAGCGCAGGAAGGTCTTTATGAACGCGGTTAAGAGGATGATAAAAGAGGAGGCTCCCCATTATTCGGAGGGCAGAATCGAGGTTCTCGCCGATATGATAGTCCAGCAGATGATAGGCTATGGAAAGCTTGACCCCCTCGTCAGGGACGACAACCTCGAGGAGATAATGGTCATCGGAACTAACCGCCCTGTCTATGTCTGGCACAGGCGCTTCAATATGTGTAAGACCAACGTCATCTTTGACAGTGACAGGGATATACTCAACATAATCGAGCGCATAGCGAGGGAAGTCGGGAGGAGAATAGACCAGCAGAGTCCCCTTTTGGATGCCCGTCTCCCGGATGGAAGCCGTGTGAACGCGACTATACCACCAATAAGCCTGGATGGGCCAACGATAACAATCCGTAAGTTCAAGAGGGATCCGCTGACGATTATAGACTTGATCAAATACGGCACAATGAGCTCCGAAGTTGCGGCTTTCCTATGGGTTCTCGTTGACGGGCTTGGGGTTAAGCCGGCCAACGTCCTCGTAGCCGGTGGTACAGGTTCGGGAAAAACAACAACCCTCAACTCCCTTGGAATGTTCATTCCCCCCAGCGAGCGCGTCATCAGCATAGAGGATACAGCGGAGCTTCAACTCCCTGTGGAGCACTGGGTCAGGCTGGAGACGAGGCCGCCCAACCTTGAGGGCAAGGGAGAAGTCACCATGGACGACCTCGTTAGGAACACCCTCCGTATGCGTCCCGACAGAATCATCGTGGGTGAGGTCCGTGGTCCAGAGGCCAGAACGATGTTCACGGCAATGAACACGGGACATAATGGTGCCCTCTACGATTTCTCTGTCATACAGCTCTCCAATGGAAAGTTTGTTCTGATAGGTGATGTTGTTGAGGAACTATTCAACAAGTACTCTGACAGGATAAAGACGTACAAGGATCTGGAGTACATAGAGCTCGATCCTGAAGACCAGTTTGAGGTGGTTAGCGTAGGGCCGAATCTGAAGGCAGGAAAACACACCGTCACGGCAGTATGGCGCAGAAAAGTACGGAATGGAGAGAAGCTGATAAGGATAAGGACGAGAACGGGCAACGAGGTTATCCTGACGAAAACACATCCGTTCTTTGTCTTCAGCGACGGCGACGTGGTTAGAAAGGAAGCGGAGAAGGTCAGGCCAGGTGATAGAGTTGCCGTGATGATGAGACCCCCCAAAGCTCCCCAGAGCCCGGCTGTAGTTCCCGTCGAAGTATATGCTGGAATAAGTGATTACTACCTTGTTCCAAACGGAAACGGAATGAAGAAGGTCCCCAACAGGGGTGTGCCGCCAGAAGACGCCGAGTATCTACTATCCAGGAATTCAAAGCCAGTTAAACTCGTTCGTGAAGTTGGAACCAGCCTTGCTTACGTTGCAGGAGTAATACTGGGCGACGGATATCTCTCATCGGACGGATACAACCTTTCGGTAACCTTCGATGATCCCGACTACATGAATTCTTTCACCTCGGCGATGTCGGAGTTCCTGCCAGAGTCGGCACCGCGGATAAAGGACAATGGAACGAGTACGGTGGTAACCTACGGCTCCAGGATATTCAATGAGATGCTGTCGAGGATATTCGGGATCCCGAGAGGCAAGAAGTCATCAATATGGGATGTCCCTGATGTCGTCCTCACGAACGATGACCTCATGAGGTACTTCATAGCGGGTCTGTTCGATGCAGATGGATCCGTTGATGAGACCGGACCCGCGGTGATTTTGACAACAAAGAGCGAAAGCGCCGCCAGAAAAATCTGGTACGCCCTCCAGAGGCTTGGAATAATAAGCACCGTCTCCAGGGTAAGGAACAGAGGCTTTAAGGAAGGCCACATATTCAGGGTTATCATCAGCAGTGTCGAGGACCTGAAGAAGTTCGACGCGCTGATACCACTTTCCCATTCAAGGAAACGGGAAAAGCTAAAGGCCATCCTCAAGGAAAAGCGGCCGTATCGCGGAAGATACACTTACCGGGTTCCTATCTCTCCGGAGATGATAAAGCCTCTGCGCACTCGGTTGAACCTGACGGTAGCCGAGCTTTCAAAGCTGGCCTCGAAATATGCAGGAGAAACCATCACAGAGAGCCTGATAAGGCACGTTGAGAAGGGCAGAACGTCCGAGATAAGGCGCTCAGCGCTTAAGGGAATAGCCCTCGCCCTTCAGAGAATCGCCCAGGACATTGGGGACGAGGATGCCTGGGTGATGGCCAAGAGGCTCGAATTGATAGCTGATGGTGACGTGTACTGGGACAGGGTCGTTGAAGTAGAGGAAGTGGATCCCGAGGAGATTGGCATAGAGTATCTATACGACCTGACCGTGGATGAGGATCACAACTACGTTGCCAACGGAATACTTCTGTCGAACTGCATGGGCACAATCCACGCCAACAGCGCCCGTGAAACCATAGTTAGGCTTGAAAGCCCACCGATGAGCGTTCCAAGGATAATGATTCCCGCTCTCGACATAATCCTCATGCAGGTCCGTTTCCACAGCAGAAAGAAGGGAACGATAAGGCGTGTTACTGAAATAGCGGAGGTCTCTGGCCTGGAGGGGGAGAGCATACAGCTCAACACCCTTTACAAGTACGACCCTGCTAAGGATGAGCTCGTTCCAACAGGTGTTCCGAGCAGAACGGTCAACATTCTAGCCCAGCATACCGGAATGAGCGTTAGGGAGATAGAGCTTGAGATTGAAAAGCGCAGGCTGATACTGGAATGGATGGTCGAGAAGGGCATCAGGGACATAGACAAAGTTGGCTACTACATAAGGCAGTTCTACATTGACGAGGAATGGCTCCTCAACAAGATTTCTGCGGAGAGTGACGTGGAAACCAGTAAGCAGATTCAGGCTTTAATGTGAGGTGATGTCCATGGGGTTCATAGAGTTCCTTGAAAAACTCGGTGGCAAAACTCTCGAAGTTGCAGAAAAGCCTATGAGGCGCCTTCCTGAGGGAAAAAATGTCCAAGAAAGATTAAAGGCTCTTAAAGAGCTTCAAAAGGAACTTGAACGGGAAAAAGAGCAGAAAGATGAGCGGGAGACGTTTATAGAGGCGGTCATCGAGCAGCGCAAAGAGGAGGTTCAGCAACCCTTTGCCCAGCGTCTTGCTAGTGCCATCCTCAAATACTTTAGAGGACCTGTTGAGAGACTGACGACTTCGCTCTCCGGGCTGGACGTTGATTTATATCGGGCAAACATCACGATGTCAAAAGAGGCCTACGTGGCATACATGCTTGGAGTTGCCATGATAACTGCGTTCTTCGGTTTTGTTTTTGCTTACCTTATGTACCTCCCAATTGACATTTCACTCCTGGCGGGCTTCCTGGGATTCCTAGGCGGGTTTTTCTACATGAGATACTATCCCAAGATGGTATGGAAGAGGCGTGTTAGAGAAGTTGAGAAGGCGCTTCCCTATGCTTTGAGACATATAGCTTCGCTCCTGAGTGCAGGTGTTGGCATTGCCGAGGCCATGCTCTCGGTGGCAAAGGCAGACTACGGACCCCTTTCGGAGGAGTTTGAACTAGTCATAAGGGACATGAGAACAGGTTCTTCCTTTGAAGAGGCAATGCTGAAGTTCGAGGAGAAAATGGCCTCAGAGAACGTGAGCAGGGTGGTCAAGCAGATTCTCCGTGCCGTTAAGTTCGGTGGTAACCTTGCTGAGATCCTCTATAAGCTTGCAGAGGACTTTGCATTCGAGTACCGTATGAAGCTCGTCGAGTACGTTCAGAAAGTCAACGGTATTTCCTTCGTCTACATGTTCATGACGATAGTCATGCCTACAATGTTAGTTGTCGGTATTCTAGCGGGTTCGTTAATGGCGAGAAAGCTGATATTCAGCGTCCCGATGATTGCAATTATGCTCGTGGTCGTGTTCCCGATGATGTCCTTCATGATAATAAACATGATAAAGAGTGCCGAGCCGAGGTGAAGCGGATGCCAAAGCTGAATATTTCAGGGCCTCTCGTTCAGCTCATCGAGAGACTCCTTCCAGGCAGGTACCTTAAGCGTTATGAACTGTTCCTGTACTCCGCTAACATTAACTTCCTGGCTGCTGAGTACTTGGTTATATCCCTCCTAATGGGACTTATCCTTGGACTAGCCTTTTCAATATTCAGTTTTCTGTATGGAGCTATTGCGTTCATAGCCGGTTTCATCGGGATGGCCTTCCTTTATCCCTACTGGCGCCTCACCAAAAGAATTGACGAGATAGAAAAAAGTCTCCCAGATGCCTTCTTCTACCTCGCTAGCTCCCTGAGGGCGGGTATTTCGTTTTCCGAAGCTCTGGAGGAGCTGACAACCGCAAAGTTCGGGGCACTTACCGAGGAGTTCAAGAGAACGGTTGCTGAGATAAACAAAGGTCGCCCAACGGCAGACGCGTTGAGGGCATTTGCCCTCAGAAACAAAAGATCACAGGTGCTATACCGCTCAATGATGATAGTCATTGAGGCCCTTGAGAGGGGTGCTCCTATGAGTGATGTTCTCATGTACGTTGCCAACGATGTCAGGGAGATACTGAGGATACAGCAGGAGAGAAAGGCATCGACGGGCATGCAAATAATGTTTTTTACCATAACTAGCGGTTTTGTTGGCCCCCTTATCCTCGGTATAGTTACTCAAGTAATGTCATCGATGAGCAGTCCGGAGCTTGGAATCATGTTTCCCATGGACTCGATGACAACGATTTTGATGGCCTTCGTTGTAGTCCAGGCAGTCCTTTCAGGTCTGGGAATGGGGATAATAAGAGAAGGGAAGTACAGCGCAGGCTTGAAGTATTCCCTTATGCTAACTGTAATGGGGCTTGTTGTGTTCAAAGTGGCCACGATACTCAAGCTAAGCTTCTGAGTCCTCTTCGGCCTTTTTTACTTCTATGACTTCTACCTCAAAGACTAGGGTCTTACCTGCTAGAGGGTGGTTGAAGTCAAGGGATACCTCGCTCTCTCCAACGGAGACTATCTTGGCTATGCCAGAATCGGTCATGACGTAGAGACCTTCCTGGGGTTCAAGGCCGGCCTTTGTGAATTCTTCCCTTGGAACGGAGATTACGAGCTCTGGGTTCGGCATTCCGTAAGCCTTTTCGGGGGGAACGGTCACGGTCTTCTTCTCTCCAGCTTCCATGCCAATTATGGCTTCATCGAGGCCAGGGATGATCTCACCGACGCCTATCCTGACCCACATTGGGCCGTACTCCCTCTCCTCGACGAGAATGCCATTCTCTCTGGCTATCTCCTCGTAGCTTGTGTCAAAAACTTCTCCATCCTCGAACCTTCCAACGTAGTGGAAGAGAACATAATCACCAGCTTCAACTTTCATTTCCTTCAACTCCAAAAGTGTCTTCAGCGGGAGTAGGCTCTCCCCTTTATAAATCTTTGGGCATTCGGAAACATACTTGGGAAGTGAGAAAAAGCAAAGGACTCACTCTTCGGGCAGGATGTAGTAGAGGTAGTGCGGTCTGTTCGTTATCTCGTCAATGAAGACTACCGTACCCGTCTTCGGAGGCTTTAGGTAGTGGACTTCGCCTTTCCTGGTAGTCACTGCCGCGAATGCATCTCCAGTCCTAACCCTGTTTCCCACGTTGGCTATTAAGGTCTTCGTGAACCCCTCAACGGGCAGTATCATCAGCTCGTCGCCCTTCTTGAGATAAATCCTTGTTCTCCCGTCCGGGAGGACGAGTATGACATCGGCAGTCATCTTTTGCTCCGTCCTGTCAACGTAGAGGTAAAAGCGGTCGTAAACTTCCCTCTTCAAGAACTTTGCTCTCGATGGGTCAATGAAATCTGGAAGCTCCTCGTTTTCTTTCAGCCAGACCTCAACGTTCCCCATAATGACGACGCACTCGGCCAGCGTCTTCCCGTCCTTTACGCATTCTTCCTGAGTGGTCTCAACGTAAAGCTTCGGCAGCTTCTCCATGTTCTCACCTGAGGTTTACTATGCCGTAAAACTTTTATATGTTTATTGGTACCTGCATCCGTGAGCATTCATGAACGCTAAAGTAAGGTTCATTTCCCTGCTAATTGTTTTGATACTTCTGACCTCTTTGCTGATGAATGCTAGTGAAATCAACGCCCCTGCCAAAAGAAACTCGAGGGCGGGCGATTTTATGGGCTTAATTTTGGCTGTCCTCTTTGTGGATGCTCTCTTACTGCTCATACTCATCGCTTATTATCGTTATGACAGATTCTCAGCAAAGAGGCGGAAGGACGTCGTCTCTGAGGTAGATATATTCTCGGTGATTCTTTACAGTATTTTTCTTCCGCTACTGATCCTGTTCTTTGGCAAGGCGGTGGCTGCGCGCTCCTCTAAAGGCTTGGTGTTAAACAGTACCGTTTCTTCTCCAACGGCATCTCCTGACATGATACTGCACAGAGTTGTGTCCTCACAGAGGAGTATTTCGCTCTATTCCCTTTTTCTGATTCCAATCTTTGTTGGGGTGGGATACTTGGCCTACCATTATGTGGTGGCGTGGTCTGAGGAAGTCCGTCGTAAGAAGAAGCTGGAGACCGCGATCAGCTTTGATAGAAAACTTGATGATCTTGGGCTCGACCAGTTTGATGGCCCTCGGGATGCGATAATCCAGATCTACAAAAACGCCGTGCTGTGGCTTGAGGCACTTGGGATCCCATATCAGGAAAGCTGGACGCATTGGGAGCATGCTGAGCATGTTAATTATATGAGAAACTTCTATTCTGAGCTCGTCAGACTCTTTGAGAAGGCAAAGTACGCCCCCGCCAAGATCGGCTGGGAAGACGCTGAGAGGGCGTTTGAAATATACCTCCGGTTGAGGGGGAAGGCCTATGAGCTTGCGGGAGTTAACTAAACAGTACAAACTAAGGATTGCTGTGGGCCTGGTGTTTATTGCAGGTGCCGTTTTGCCAGGTCCGTATTATGTTAGGTGGCTTTCTGCCGTTGCCCTCTCGGTTTTCGTGGCTTGGATGTTGATAGGCTACGATATTGTGATCGTAGGATACGATGTGGTAGTCGATAGGGGATCAGGTTCCGCTTTTCGGGTTAACAGAAGGCCCGACTTTGAGAGGGCTCTCCAGCTGGTAAAACGGACAAAAAAAGGCGGTGGAAGGGAGGTTGCGGAGGAGTACATCCTTGAGATACTCCACTCAATCACCGGCCGTTCCTTCTACGAGCTGAGGACAGATCCTCCAAAGGCCCTTCAGGCATTCTACTCATCTAAAAACCCTTATGAAGGGCTTAAAGAGGCGTTAAAAATCCTGGAGGCTGAACTAAATGAAGATTGAGGAAGTACATGAGAAGGCTGACCTCGTGCTTTCCGAGGTCGGAAAGGTCATCGTTGGAAAGGAGAACGTCCTGAAAATGATACTGGCCACAATCCTTGCCGATGGCCACGTTCTCATAGAGGACTTGCCCGGTCTGGCGAAGACCCTGATGGCGAAGAGCTTTGCCGGTGCCCTTGGCCTCGACTTCAAGCGCGTTCAGTTCACTCCTGATCTGTTGCCCAGCGACATCATTGGTGTGAGCGTCTTCAACCAGAAGACCCTCGAGTTCGAGTTCAGAAAGGGCCCGGTGTTCACTAACATACTCCTCGCCGACGAGGTTAACAGGTCTCCGCCGAAGACCCAGTCTGCCCTCCTTGAGGCGATGCAGGAGAGGCAGGTTACCGTTGAGGGGAAGACATACCCACTCCCAAGGCCCTTCGTTGTAATTGCCACTCAGAACCCGATAGAGCAGGAGGGCACCTATCCGCTCCCAGAGGCCCAGCTCGACAGGTTTCTGGTGAGGCTCCACGTTGGCTACCCAACGAAGGAGGAGGAGCTTGAGATCCTGCGGAGGAGGATAGGTAGAAAGAGCGACGAGGTCAGCGTTTCTCCGGTTGTCACGGCTGAGGAAGTCCTTGAGATGCAGCGCGCCGTTGAGGACGTTTACGTCAGCGACCCAGTCCTAGAGTACATCGTCGATATCGTCGAGGCCACGAGAAGGGACAAGAAGGACGTTGAGGTAGGGGCCTCTCCGAGGGGAAGCCTTGCACTCCTCAAGCTCGCGAGGGCATACGCGGCCATAGAGGGGAGGGACTACGTAATCCCCGACGACGTTAAGGCCGTGGCCATTCCAGCCCTGAGCCACAGGCTCATCCTCAAGAGGGAGTTGTGGTACACGAAGGTTAGCCAAGAGAAGGTTATGGCAAAGATCCTTGAGAGGGTCCCGGTTCCAAAATTCGATTGAGGGCGGGAAGAACATGCTCCAGTGGAGTATAGGCGGGTTACCTCAGCTACCATATCAGCCAGGCTCGCTACCCCCTGGAGAGAGGAAAATTGAGCCACCCAAAGGTGTCGCTCCAACTGCTAAATTTGCCCTTTTGGTTATCTCGGCGTGGGTTATCCCAATCGTCGCTTTCTTCCTTTTGAGGTGGGAACTTGTCTATCTCGTTCTTCCATACGTTACTCTCATCTCCGTTGAATACCTTCTTTTCAAGCCCCGCGGAGAAGTTAAAATCTGGCGCGTTGTGCCCCACGACAGGTTTCTTGAAGAGGAGGAAGTTGAGGTCGAGCTCCACGTCGTTCCTGAGTTCGATGTCGAGAATCTCGTTGTCCGAGACTTGGTGCCAGAGGAACTTGAAGTTGTTTCGGGTAATCCGGAGAAGGTTTTCTGTCTCAGTGCTGGTGAGGAGGGCATTTTAAGATACCGCGTTAGGATGAAGAGGGGAGTTCACAACTTTGAGGGGGTTAGGGTCTCCTACAGGGACCCCCTTGGCTTCTTCTCGGGGGATGTTTTAGTCGAGCTTTTCACGGAAGTCGTTGGAGTCCCTCGGATTTACGATATTCCAACGCCGTACTCCACGAGGGGTACCAAGATAACTATTGGACCGCTCCCATCCCCACGCCTTGGGGAGGGCCTTGAGTTTCACGCGGTAAGGGAGTACAGGCCAGGTGATCCACTTAAGATAATAAACTGGAAAGCAACGGCCAGAACTGGTGAAATAATGGCCAACGAGTTTGAGAGCGAGAGAAAAGTGGACGTGGTGTTTGTAGTCGATGCCTCCCGCGCAAATGCCCCTGTTTTGGACTATCAAGTTAGGGCTGCTGCTTCTCTTATGCTCAACGCTCTCAACGATGGCACAAGCTTTGGACTGCTCCTTGCGGAGGAGACGCCCCTCTGGGTCAGAGTGGATTATGGAAAGAGGCATTTCTTCAAATGTGTTGACTTTCTGAGTACTGCCAAACCGGGCTCAAATGATATCATACTGTACCAGGTCGAGCACCTTGCCAGAGTGGCCTTTCCACTGAGGGCCCAGATAGTCTATTTCTCTCCCCTACTGACCAGTGAGAGCCGAGAGACGCTTAGAATCCTAGGAGAGATGGGCTACAAAGTTGTTGTCATAAGCCCGAACCCGAACAGTCTTTACACTCCATCTACCGAGGAGGAAGAAGTTGCAATGAGGCTCGTTGAACTCAGGAGAAAGGCCCTACTGCGCGAACTCTCCACCTATGGACTGATAATAGACTGGGACGTCAAGAAACCCCTGAAGGCCGCGATAGCGGAGGTGATTAAAGTATGATACGACGGCTCTACCTTGCGGCGCTTTTTACCATCATAACATACATAACTTATCTTGGATTTGATAGCAGAGTTACCCTCGTGCTGTCTCTAGCTCTTAGTCTCTCCATATTAGTCTGGTGGATGGGCTATGCTTACCTAGCCCTGCTGGGGATTGCCCTGGTTTATCATAGGTTGGGAGGTTTCTACGGGTTGACCCTTCTCTCACTTGGAATAATCTTTGTTGAGTCCCTCCACCTTACACGCGTTGGTGCTTCCATGAGGCATTACGGAACCCTTACCGCAGCGGTAATCATGGCACTACCGCTCTATTCTGTTGCTTACTATCTTTCGGCTTATCTGCCAAGTCTGGTAAACACAATGGTAGCGGCTCTCTTTGTCGTTTCTCTTTACCTGCTCTTTTATCTTGTTGTTAGACGGTGATACTCCAGTCCCCCCATTTTTTCAGGACTTCCCTTGCCCTTTCTAGACCCAGCCTTACGCACTCCTCGAGTGGACGACCCCTCGAATAGCCTGCGAGGAAACCGCCTGCAAAGGCGTCCCCGCCGCCAGTTGGGTCGACGATTTCTTCGGGCTTTATCGGAAGGGCAGGGAACTCCCTGAACGAGCCGTCGTATACGAGAACACCCTTCTCGCCACGGGTTATCACGACCAGCTTGGCTCCCCAACCGTGGAGAATCCTGGCGGCATCTTTGACGTCCTCCGCCCCCGTGATCATGAGAGCCTCCCTCTCGTTCGGGAAGACTATTTCGACCCGAGAGACTATCTCCCGCAGGAGGTCTCTTCTCTTGATGTACTCCTCCTTGTACGTTGGGTTGAAATCAACGGTCACTCTCTTTCCCTTCAGTCGGTTGAGGAGCTTCAGCTGCTCTTCCGGTGGAATCGGGGAAATGTGAAAGACTTTGGCATCAAGGTATTCCTCTGGGATTGGGATTTCGCCCATCTTCTGGGCAACTCCCATCTCAACTGGGGCATCCACGCTTCCGTCCTCGTGGTAAATCATTTGGATGTGAATCGTCTTTCCAGGCAGTATTTGAACTCCACTAATGTCCAGCACGGAGGAAAGCGCTTGGAGCCACTCCTTCGGAAAGTCTGTCCCTATCTTCGTCACTAGTCCGACTTTTGCCCCGGCGAGCGCCGCCGAAGTGGCCACCCCCGCGGCGGCCCCTCCGGGCATTGTCACACGCCTTCCATCCGGGAATATAAGAGTGTCAATCGAAACGTGACCGATAACCACGAGATCCAGCATGATACCACCGGAGGCCCTTAGGGGTTCTCCTTAATACCGTTTCCGTTCTGGTCAGCCGTAATTTGTGTAAAGTTCGTAAACATCGCTACGGCCGACCTTCCCCACTCCCGTCTTCATCGTGGGGCTTTCGGGGGGAACGGAAACTCCCCACATCTTCAGGGCACGAAGGGAGATATTCCAAGAGCCAATAACGTCCCTATCGGCCTCAAAACCACACTTAGGACACTTCAAGACCCTGTGCCCATTCGGGCTTAACTTTCTCCCACATACCGGACACAGGGACGAAGTGTAAGCAGGATTAACAAAAACAACCTTTATCCCCTTCAGCTTGGCCTTGTATTCGATTATGTTTTGAAGCTTCCTAAAACTCCAACGATGAAGCCTACCGTTCACCTCAGCCGAATACCTAATCGAATCCCTGATTTCGGTCAAATCCTCCAGAGCAATACCACTGTATCTCTCCGCCAGCTCAACGATTTTATTGGCTAATTTGTGGTAAAGGTCGTCCAGCCTGTTCCTCTCCCTTTGCCCATACTTTTCGAGAAGCTCTTTCCTTTTCTTTCTAGTCCTAAGCTTTTTCTGAATCTTCCTCCGTTTTAGGAAGTAGCCAGTCCTTATCTCCCGCTCGTGAGTGAGTATCTGGACGAACTCACCGTTTGGAAGGCTGAGCGTAACGTTGTTCTCGTTCAAATCCACGCCGACAAAGGCTTCAGGTTCTCTCACTTCAACCTCTCTGGAAAAGACCACGTTGATGAAAACGCCTTTTGGAGTCCTCACCAACCACGCTTGGCCGATTTTCCAGTCCCTAAACTTCTCGTGATACTTGGATGGATAAAACTCCAGCTCAACCCTCCCGCTCGGAGTGGAGAGTTTTATCACTCCAGCCTCAAGGTCGAGCTTGAAGAGATGGTCGTCGAGCATTATGGCATCCTTCTTAAAAACTGGCCTACCATTAGCCTTACCCTTCTTTTTCCGCTTCCGATAACTCTTGTAAATCATTGTGGCCATTTGAGTTGCTGTGTAGTGGTAATGGCTTGGTAGTTCTGGATACTCCTTGCGGAGGCTTTTGTATGTTTCCTTTTTGAGCCTGTAAAAGCTCGTAACATTGTTCTCGAAAGCATAGCTGATGAGGTGGTTCACAATCTCCCGATAAGTGGAGAAGAGGTCGTTTAACTCCTCTGGTGGGTTTTTGAGCTTGAATTTTGCCGTGAGCTTAATCGTCTCTGAGGGCATTCTTTACCGCCTCGACGAGGCGTTTTTTCTTGTGAGAACGAGCTCCGTAAAGCTTTCCAGCGAAAGAGGTAACGATAGCTAACAAGTCTTCAACTAATTCTTTCTCTGGCGTTTTCTCTTCATCATTGAAGATTACTTCAATCTCGACACCGTGAGAGTTGAAGTATTGTTCGAGGTATTTGAAGCCAAAGCGGGTGAGCCTGTCCTTGTAGGTTATCACGACTTTGGTTACCTCTCCGCTTTCCACGAGTTTGAAGAGCTGTTTTAAACCCTTCCGGTTTTCGTTTAGGCCTGATGAAATGTCAGTGAGGATTCTAGCAACTTGGTATCCTTTTGCGGAGCAGTAGTTTTTGAGGTATTCGACTTGTCGTTCAAGGTCTTCTTTCTGGTCTCTGCTTGAGACTCTGGCGTAAATGACAACTTTATCGGGAACTTTGCCCTCAAGAAGTCTCTTTATTTCGCTTTCTGGAATGCGGTATTCTTTGCCTATTTTGTAGGCTTTTATTTCGCCTGTTTTGATTTTTCTGAGAAGTGTAGGCTTGCTGATTCCCAAGAGTTCTGAGGCTTTTCCCGTCCGATAAAGCTTCATAGTGACCTCCACCAAAACAAAATATGACTCAAAAACATTTAAACTTTACGCTATTAACTATTTATGAAACAGCCCCAATAGTAATTCCTTTACCTTCACTCGTTCAGATGCCCATCGAAAAGATTAAAAGTTTGGCAATCCAAAAAGTAGCGGTGATTTAACATGGAGTCCGTTTTCCAGAACGAGACAATTAAGGCTATTCTTGAGAAGTACCGCAGGATATGGGCCATTGGGCACGCTCAGAGCGTCCTCGGCTGGGACATGGAGGTCAACATGCCAAAGGAGGGCATTCTTGAGAGGAGCGTCGCTCAGGGGGAGCTTTCCGTTCTCTCTCAGGAGTTCCTGCTCAAGCCCGAGTTCGTCGAGCTTGTCGAGAAGGCCAAGGGGATAGAGGGCCTTAACGAGTACGAGCGCGGCGTTGTTCGTGTCCTCGACCGCTCGATAAGGATAAGCAAGTCATTCCCGCCCGAGTTCCTCAGGGAGATGAGCGAGGTCACGAGCCAGGCCACTAAGGCCTGGGAAGAGGCCAAGAGGAGCGACGACTTCTCCAAGTTCGAGCCGTGGCTTGACAGAATCATAGACCTTGCCAAGAGGGCCGCTGACTATCTCGGCTACGAGGACGAGCCCTACGATGCCCTGCTCGACCTCTTCGAGGAGGGCCTCACCACGAAGGAAGTCGAGAAGATGTTCGACAAGCTTGAGAAGGAGCTGAAGCCGCTCCTTGAGAAAATCATGGAAGAGGGCAAAGTGCCCAGGGAGCACCCGCTCGAGAAGGAGCGCTATGAGAGGGAGCAGATGGAGAGGGTAAACCTCTGGATACTCCAGAAGTTCGGCTTCCCGCTTGGAGTCCGCTCAAGGCTCGACGTTTCTGCTCACCCCTTCACCACCGAGTTCGGAATAAGGGATGTGAGGATAACTACCAGATACGAGGGCTACGACTTCAGGAGAACCATTCTCAGCACCGTCCACGAGTTTGGGCATGCACTCTACGAGCTCCAGCAGGACGAGAGGTTTATGTTCAGCCCGATAGCCGGCGGTGTCTCCCTCGGAATCCATGAGAGCCAGAGCCGCTTCTGGGAGAACATAATCGGCCGTTCAAGGGAGTTCGCCGGCTTAATCTACCCGGTGCTTAAGGAGAACCTCCCGTTCATGGCGAACTACACGCCCGAAGACGTTTACCTCTACTTCAACATAGTCAGACCGGACTTCATAAGGACTGAAGCGGATGTCGTTACCTACAACTTCCACATACTCCTCCGCTTCAAGCTCGAGAGGATGATGCTCAACGAGGGCGTTAAGGCGAAAGACTTACCTGAGCTCTGGAACGAGGAGATGGAGAGGCTCCTCGGAATCAGGCCGAAGACCTACGCCGAGGGAATCCTCCAGGATATCCACTGGGCCCACGGAACTATCGGCTACTTCCCGACCTACAGCATAGGCACGCTCCTCGCGAGCCAGATATACTACCACATGAAGCGCGACATCCCGGACTTCGAGGAGAAGGTTGCAAGGGCCGAGTTCGAGCCGATAAAGGCCTGGCTCAGGGAGAGGATACACCGCTGGGGAAGCATCTACCCGCCGAAGGAGCTCCTCCAGAAGGCCCTCGGCGAGGAGCTGAACCCAGACTACTTCGTCCGCTGGGTGAAGGAGAGGTATCTGTGATTTCTTTTCCTCTCTTTCTGATTTGTTTTTCTACGGTTCTTAGTGCGCTGGTTTGTGGTTCCTAGAAATGTATTTAAGCTCTTTTAATCAATATGGCGGGAAGGTGACGTCTTGTGATGAAGAAGTTGGTAAGCTTTGGACTAGTTCTTTTGTTTTTGGTAAGTTTGGGTGCAGTTCCAGTCTTCTATGAGAACTACGCAGAAGCGTTAGGCATACTTCAAAAAGAACCAACACCTTGGGCTCGGAGCTATGGAGGAAGCGGTTATGATGAAGCTAACGCGGTTGCCCTCGCTCCAAACGGGGATATAATCTTAGTGGGCCACTATGGGGGAACCGATTGGAGAGGCTCTGACGCTGATGTTTGGGTTCTCAGGCTCGATGGGAATGGGAATATTGTATGGCAGAAAACCTACGGGGAGCGAGATAGTTATTGGGCTAACTCGGCTGTCGTAGATAATACCACCGGAGATATTATTGTTGTTGGATACACTAACAGCACTGAGGCAGGGGATAAAGATGTTTGGGTTCTCAGACTTGATGGGAATGGGAATATTGTATGGCAGAAAACCTACGGGGGAAACAACGACGATGAGGCTGATGCAGTCGCTATAACTCAAAATGGGAACATTGTCGTAGCTGGTACATATGGAGGCTATACCTGGGTTCTCGAGCTTGATGGAAACGGCAATATTGTATGGCAAAAAGCTTACAGATTTTACGCCGTTATCAACGCCGTTGCTATTGATTCGAATGGGAATATTATAGTAGCTGGCACTAATTCTGATTTTTGGGTTCTCAAACTTAATGGGAACGGTGATTTTGAGTGGCAGAAATCCTGGGGTATTAGTAGGGCTGCAGATGAGGCTACTTCAGTTGCCATTGATAACGGGGACATCGTTGTAGCAGGATACACTTGGGGTTTTGGTACTAATGGTGATTTTTGGGTTTTCAGGCTTGATGGGAACGGTAATGTCATATGGCAGAAGACTTATGGGGGAAACAGCGAAGACGAGGCCAACGCGGTCGCCGTAACTAACAGCGGGGATATTATTGTAGCAGGTTACACTTACAGCTTTGGCGCTGGCAGGTCTGATGTTTGGGTTCTCAGGCTCGATGGGAATGGGAATATTGTATGGCAAAAAACCTACGGAGGGAACCTTCGAGATAGGGCTAATGTAGTTGCCATGGCCCCAAATGGAGATATTATCGTAGCAGGTTTTACTGAAAGCTTCGGCGCGGGTAACTATGATGTTTGGGCTCTTCGCATTCTCCCCGATGGGTACCTCCCTTCTGAGGGTATTAGGAACTTGGGTTTTCATGTAAGTGATAGCAATGCAATAGTAGGTGCCACGAACGCCATCTCATCTAGTTATACTCCAACTCCCTATGATACGAGTGTTTCAGAGAAGTTTACCAACGTTATCCCTCAAGACACGAACGCCGTAGTCGAGACCCAGTACTACTACGCTGGCCCCACTGAGTTATCTTTCACGTCTCCAACTCCAGAGAACGGTAGCGTGCTAACATCGGACTACGTTTTTGTCAACGTGACCTCCAACAACCTTTTGGAGAGTGCAAAGCTGGAGTGGAACGGTGAGAACATCACGATGGATAAAGCCTCAGATACTAACTGGTACTTTAATGTCACTGACCTAACAAACGGAGAGTACACTTTCAAAGTCTGGGGCAAGGATTTATCGGAGAAATGGGTTGCCAGTGAGGTTAGAACTGTTACCGTGAACAGGACGATCTTCTTGTCTTTTGTCCCGCCAACTCCGGCTGATGGTGCAGTGGTGAATGTTGATAGCGTCGTCATAAACGTCACTTCAAGCCAGCCCCTTGAGTCTGCCGTAGTGGAGTGGGATGGAGAGAATTTCACAATGCACAGAGAGTCTAGTGAGAGTTGGTATTTGGCTCTAACGGGTCTTTCAAACGGCCACTACACCTTTAGGGTCTGGGGTAATGATTCTCTTGGAAACTGGTTTAGCAGTGAAGCACGGACAATCACAGTGAATTCAACAGTCGTTCTTTCCTTTGTCCCCCCGACTCCTGAGAATGGCGCTGTTGTGGACACCGATAGAGTTCTGATAAACGTAAGCTCAGGTCGGCCTCTAAAAACTGTTCTGCTGGAATGGAACGGACGGAACCTCACCATGCAGAGTGCATCCAATACGAACTGGTACATTGAGATGACCAACTTAACGAATGGATACTACACGTTTAGAGCATGGGGAGAGGATCAGCTGGGGAACTGGTTTAGCAGTGGAGTCAGGAGCATTGCTGTAAACAGGACGATTTCGCTATCCTTTGTCTCGCCAACTCCCAAGAATAACAGTTCAATAAACTCCGACTACGTTTTCGTAAACGTTACCTCAGACCGGCCTCTCGAGATTGCCCTACTGGAATGGAACGGGCACAATCTTACCATGCACAATACGTCAAGCACGAATTGGTACTTGAATATAACGGGGCTAACAAACGGCCACTATGAGTTCAGAGCTTGGGGCAGAGATTCTCTTGGAAACTGGTTTAGCACTGAGGTTAGAACCGTCACCGTGAATTCAACGGTCGTGCTGTCCTTTGCTCCTCCGACTCCGGAAGACGGTGCGGTGGTTAACACTGATTATGTTCTAGTGAACGTTACCTCTGGTCAGCCTCTACAGGTTGCCAAGCTGGAGTGGAACGGCCAGAATCTCACCATGGAAATGCTATCGAACACGAGCTGGTATCTAAACGTGACCAATCTGACAAACGGTCGTTATACGTTTAGGGCTTGGGGCAGAGATTCCTTGGGGAACTGGTTCGCCAGTGGTATTAGAACGATTGCCGTCAACAGGACGATAACCCTGTCCTTCGTTCCCCCGACTCCAGGGGATGGTGACGTATTGAACTCCGACAGCGTTTTCATTAACGTCACGTCCAGTCAGCCTCTAGAGTCTGCCCTACTGGAGTGGGATGGAAAGAACTTCACTATGAACAACGCTTCGGGCACTAATTGGTACTTCAACATGACGGGATTAAAGAACGGACTCTACACCCTTAGGGTATGGGGCAGGGATTCCCTTGGGAACTGGTTTAGCACAGAGGTCAGGAGTGTAACGATAAAGGTCAACACCCAGTCCACGTACGATATCTGGATTAAGCTGTCGTGCCTGTGGACCACTTGGTTCTTCAATCACCGTACCGAGTTCTTTGAGCTCTACGAGAACGCAACGGTCTTGGGGGTTGATAACGAAACCATACAATTGGCATTGGAACTCAATGACAACGCGACGGCTTTGATGTTGGGTGCATGGGGAGCGGATAACTTGGAGGACATCAGGGCGAACCTGTGGAACTTCGAGTCGCCCACAAGGCGGATTCCACGTCTCTGGGACATAAGAAAGGCGTTCCTGATTGAGAAGGAAGCCGTGGAAATCCTAAGAAAAGCGCTGGGAGGCCTTTAACTTCTTTTCTTTTTTGTCATTCCAATTTTAACGCCCACGAGCGCTCCTATCAGAAGTCCAAGGATGAAAACCGCCAGCAATTTCAGTGGGAGCTGGTGTTGGGAGCTCTGTTCCTTTTCAACTGTCGCCTGTTCGTTCTCCCATTCTCCACTGTAGAGGCTCAGCGATATCAGGGCGTAAGCACTGCCATCAAAAGCCATGGTGTTTTTGGAACTTGCAAGCTCCAAGAACCGAAGCACTTCTTCGGTGTGGTTGTCTTTCTTTCCAGCGAGGTACAGCCACATCAGGGCCATTGCCGTTGAGTAAACGTCGTGGTTCCACGAGCCATCGAGGGCTGGAACTTCGATTATCGCGTAGTTTCTTCCGTCTTCGAACTGAAGAACGCTTCTCTCAGCGTAAAAATCTCCCACGAACTCAATGTAGTCCTCGGGAAGGTGGGGGTACAACCTTTGGTTCCCCTTAAAAAAGCCCGACTCATTTAAAAGAAGCGGCTCCCCAGAAATGATTAGAAATACCCTGCTATTTTTAGATGGGCCTGGGTTGAGGTCAATGCTGGCTTTCTCTCCACTGCCTTTCCATTCCTCTCTAACTTCACAGCCGTTTATGCTGTACTCCAGCTCTTTCACAGTGTAGTTGGTGACTCTCTTAAAGCTCAGCCTCAAAGTTGCGTTTCCGGCGTACTGCGTCTCTTCGAACAGTGAAGCTATGAACTCAAGCGTCTCGTTCGGTAGCGTCATGTTCTCTTCTCTGAGAAATAGGAGGGGTAAAACTATGCTCTCGTAGGGTGCCCTCATGTCTCTGTACGGCATCGGAAAGAGGAAACCCGTGAAGAAGTTGTCGAGATACGGGGTTATGAGCCTCTCCCGTGTTAGCCTTTCCCTCAGCCATTTCCATTCCCGGGAAACGTTGTAGCCGAGCCTCGATAGCGCCGCCACGGCGTAGGCAGTGGCAACTATGCTGGGCGACTCGTTTACCTTGTGAAGTCCCGTTTTCTCCCAGTACAGGTACACCGTGCTCGTCCAGTAGTTCTTGCTTTCGTTCTTCAGGAGGAACTGAGCGGCTTCCTCTATCTCTTTGGAGTTCGGGTTCTCCCCCGCTTCGAGAAGGGCTAAAATAGCGAGCCCCGTTCCGGCGGCCTTTGAAAGCTCCCAGTAGAACCACTCCGAGTCAGATTCAGGGTAGTCGTCCGTTATCACCGCGGGAAACGAACCATCTCCCCTCTGCCGGGATTTTATCCACTCAACGAGCTCCAGAAACTCGGAAGAGTTCCGCGGATAGCCGCTCCGCGCGAGGGCTATAACCTTCAGGCATGCCAAGTAAAAGCTCTCGTTGTCCCTGAAGACATTCCATCCCGAGAGGCCTTCCGTGATGTCCCATGGGTAGGAGTAGAGGGTTCTCGTCCGGTATTCCTCATAAGAAATGGGATATCCTTCTCATCTGTGTCTCACTGCCACCAAGAACCGGTGAGAACAGAGCTGAAGTGACAAAGAGGAGGAGAATCAAAGCAGCTAATTTTTGCTTCATACCCTCTCAATGCCCCCAAAGTTGTTTTAGGGATTATTCTCCTCGCTTATCCACGCAACCGGCTCGACCTCTATCGCCGCAACGCCGTACTTCTTCTCCTTCTCCTCTGAATAGAACTTCCGGTAAACCTTCACGCCCTCCTCAATGCTCTTGACCCCAGGCAGGACGTTCTCAAGGCCCTCTTTCTCCAGCATCTCCCTGAATGAAGAGTAGACCCTGACGTCCTTGACGACGCATACGAGCTTGTTCTCGAAGACTATCTCGTCTCCGGGCTTGATTTTCTGCCTCTTCTCGTCGTACAGCCTGCCCTCGATTTTCTTCTTTCCCTCGGCTATCGCCCTCAGGTACTCCTCCTGGAGGCCCATCTTCCATCTGGCCATCTTCTCACCTCACAGCAGTGCCCTGATTATGGACGGGCTGACCTTTATAAGCCTCGCCAGAAGGCTCGGCTTTCTCAGTATGGCCTTTGCAGTCCTCCAGTGGTCATCGAAGTCCGCCTGGCTCTCTATGACTTCCCTCGCCTCCTCGCTCTTCAGGACTTCAAATATTTTTTCAATGGCCTCCTGGTCGAGTCCGAGGAACAGCTTCCTGAACTTCAGGCCGAAGCTTATCTGCTTTCTCACCCATGAGCAGTAGTTCCAGTACCTCTCGGGTGCGCCCTCAATGAGTGCCTTTCTGAGGGCATGAGCGCAGAGCATTCCGTAGGCGATTCCGCCGGCGGTCGTCGGCTTTATCTGGAGTGCGGCGTCCCCAATAAGGGCAACGTTTTCCCTGATCCATGGCTTTCTCCAGCCGAGACCGACACTGCCAGCTTTGAACTCAATGGAGGAAGTAGGTTTAAGCATTCTAACCCTTAAGAACCTGTTTAGCTCGTCTAGGGTTCCAAAGGTTCCCACCCTCGCCAGGTCGTCTTCGACGGGAGTTACCCACGCGAAGAACTTGGGCGTTATCTCCTTGTTCACCCATACTTCAGTGAAATCTGTCCTTTCAAACTCCCCCACGACCTCGATCTCATATCCGGTCAGGAATTCTGCCTTCGTCGATGCCCCAATGTTCTTCGCCACCGTGCTCGCGACCCCGTCTGCACCGACATAGAAGGACGCCTCTACCTCAAGCCTCTCGTTCATGTGGCTCAGTACGGCCTTCCCGTTCTTGAAGCCCTGGAAGGTCGTTCCCATGAAGTAGTCGGCTCCCTTCTTTACCGCGCTTTTGGCCAGCTCTTTTTCAAGGGTCTTTCTATCAACGACATAGGCCTGGGGGGACTTTCTCTGGATTTCAAAGCTCTGTATTCGCGAATAAAAGACCGCTCCCCTTAGCTGGTTCAGAACGGCCTTTTCTGGGAGTCCGAGTCTTTCGTAGTTCTCGGCCCCTATTATTCCGGTGCAGGCTTTTCCGCCGAAGGAGGTTTTTCTCTCAACGACGGCAACGTTAAAGTCCCTCGCGAGAAGAGACGCCAGGTAGTTTCCAACGGGACCGCCGCCGATTATGAGGACATCGTACTTCATCTTCACCCCTCGGATGGGGTGGTTTTAAAACCCTAAAAACCTAACCTTTCTGGTGGTTCAGATGAAGGTTTTAGTTACTGGCTTCGAGCCGTTTGGCGGTGAGGAGATAAACCCCTCCTGGGAGGCCGTGAAGGGGCTTCCGAATGAGATTGAGGGCGCGGATATTATCAAGTTCCAGCTCCCGGTGACTTTCAGCGGTGTGAGGGAGATTCTTCCGAGACTGATCGTCAAGGAACGTCCCGACGCAGTCATCCTAACTGGACAGGCGGGCGGAAGGCCAAACATAACAGTTGAGAGGGTCGCGATCAACGTCATGGACTCAACTATGCCAGACAACGAGGGCTACAAGCCAGAGGACGAACCCGTCTTTGAAGGCGCTCCGGCGGCATATTTTGCGACGATTCCTGTAAAGGCCATTGTCAAAGCTCTCAGAGAAGCTAAGATTCCAGCGGCGGTCTCAAACACCGCTGGAACCTACGTATGCAACGCAGCCA
Organism: Thermococcus kodakarensis KOD1; assembly: GCF_000009965.1. NCBI lineage: Archaea > Methanobacteriati > Methanobacteriota > Thermococci > Thermococcales > Thermococcaceae > Thermococcus > Thermococcus kodakarensis. The sequence continues at coordinate 1,643,697 of NC_006624.1, read as the reverse complement.
TGTTCACCGCCCTTCATACCATAGAAGTTTCAGGAATGACGACAAAGGCAGGTTTCATCCATGTTCCCTTCAGCCATGAGCAGGCCCTCGACAAGCCGAGGCCTTCCATGGCGCTTGAAACCATCAGAAAAGGCCTAGAAATCGCGATTAAAATGGTTTTTGAGGATTTGACCCGAGAAGGTTATTAAAGCTCGTTGAAGTCTATCTCGTAGGAGACCGAGCCGTTGAAGCTCTGGGCTTCCCTAAACCTTGCTATTATTCCGCTGAGGGCCTCTACCAGTGCTCCCCTTATTTCCCCCATCAATCTTTCTGCCGCGTCCTTGCTCGGAAGCTCAAAGACCCTTCCTTTTAGCTCTGATATCGGGAGATCTTCCTCGCCTATTCTGACGGTCGGCGTGATACCCTTTAGTATCTCCTGGAGTTCTTCATCGAACTCAAGCTCCCGAACTTTTACCTTGTAGGTTCCATTCATTATGTCGTATTCTTTGTCGAACACTATCCTCAGCTTCATTGGGATTCACCACTATAGTTCTACGCATTCAACCTTAAAGACCCTATCGGTTTGATTTTCAAACCCCCTAAACTTTTAAGGTCACGTCCGAAGTTTCCGGTGAAGGTGATGACTCATTCTAATCCTAGGGCTTGACGTCGTCGGCGAGAATCCAAAAAGGTTTGCGGTGGTGAGCTGGTTCAACGGAAAGCTTGAGAGAAAGGGTGAGTTTACACTCTACAGGTTAATCCGCTTCATTCAGGCTAAAAGGCCGGATATTGTTGCCATTGACAGTGTTACCGAACTTGGTGATGATTTAAGGAAGTTTCTGCGCGCCCTCCCACCAGGAACAAAGCTCGTCCAGGTCACTGGAAAGCCTGGGGAGCAGAGGACCCTCCAGAGCCTCGCCAAGGAGCACGGGATAAGGACTGGCGACCGCTTTGACCCCTACGAGGAGGCCAAAGTAGCGGCTCTTCTAGCGAGCAAAGGAGTCGGCTATGAAGTCCTCGCCTTCGAGGACGAGGTGATTGTGAAGGTAACCCGCGGCAGGAGCCACGGGAAGGGCGGCTGGAGTCAGGATAGGTACAGGAAACGCGTTCACAACCTCGTGAGGGACAAGGTGAGGGAGATAGAGGACAGGCTTAGGAGGGCGGATATACCATTCGACCTTGAGACCGAAGAGAAGGACTACGGGCTGGCCAGGGGCGAGTTCAGGGTATACGCCAGCAGGGAGGAGCTCGCCGGCCTTATAAGACCGATGAGGGGTGGAGATGTCGAGGTCAGAATTCAGCCCGTCGAGAGGGCTGAACTCGGCTTCGCTCCGCTGAAAAAGGAGGAGGCAATACGGGAAAGGAAGAGCATCATAGTTGGCATAGACCCCGGGATAACCGTTGGGATAGCGGCGATAGATCTCGACGGCAGAATAGTTGCTCTCCACAGCGAGAGGAACATGCCCGTCGGAGAGGTGTTCCGCTTCATCAGCGAGATTGGACACCCGGTTATAATAGCAACGGACGTTTCTCCAGCTCCGGGCTTCGTGGAAAAGATAGCCCGCTCCTTCAAGGCCCAGCTCTTCGTCCCTAGGGAGAGCCTCCGCGTGGAGGAGAAGAACGAACTCCTAAGGGATCTGGGAATAACCGTTGACGATGACCACCAGCGGGATGCTCTGGCAGCTGCATACAAAGCCTACCTGAGGATAAAGCCCAAGCTGGAACACATTGATGCCCGCCTGAGAGAAGCCGGTCTGACTAAGAAGTCCGACGAGGTCAAGGCTCTCGTAATAGCCGGCTACAACCTTGGGGAGGCGATGCAGAGGGTAACCCTGAGGGAGAGAAAAAAGGAAGAAGAGAAGGAAGAGCCCGAGACAGAGAAAAGCTTCGATGCCGAGCCCTATCTCAAGAGGATACGTGAGCTTGAGAGAAGGATTGAGCTCCTTGAGAGGGAGAACGAAGAGCTGAGGGAGATAATCAAGGAGCAGAGGAAGACGATAGGAAGGCTTGAGCGGAAGATAGCCGACTACGACGAGGAGGTGAGAAGAAAGGTTCTGCGCGAGCGGGAGCTGGAGGCGAAGGTCAGGCGCATTGAAGTCCTTGAAAAACAGCTGAGGGAAGCGAAGGCCGTCATCGAGAGGCTGAGCAGGGATCTAGTCCAGGTAAAGAGGATGAACGTGGTAGAGGTTCGCGGCTCGGCGGTTCCACTTAAAGTTCTCAGGGTTCTTAGCTGGGGTGAGCTGGATAGGATAGAGCGAGAAGTCGGCTTAAGGAAGGGTGATGTGCTCTTCGTGATAAACCCTGCTGGAGCTGGGAAGGCGATAGCTGAGGAGCTCGTTGAGAAGGGGATAAGGGCCATAATAACGGAAAAGCCTCTGCCCGAAGTTGTGAAAGAAGTTCTCCGTGAGGCCCACCTACCGTTCTTCACGAGCGAGGAGCTTGACGTCAAGAGGGTGGATGAGTTTGCCGTTGTTGAGAGGGAGACGCTTGAGAAAGCTATTGAGGAGCTTCTCAAGAGATGGGAAGAGGAAGACCGCGAGAGGGAAGCGGAAAAACTGCTCCGTTTGGTCGAGGAGTACAGAATTGAGAGGGCCAGAGAACTGGAGAGGAAGGCCAGGGAGGAGCTTGAGGGGGAGAAGCGGAGGAAGAGGGAAGGGTTTTAAGCTCTGAGGTTCTAAATAGGCCGGTGGTGTATATAACCAGGGAGAGGGCGATAATAAAGGGCTCGATCTTCGTTGTCTTCCTGGGCTTTCTGACGGCCGTCATCAACGGAAGGAGCGACCACATATACCGCACTATCGTAGCTATTCTCGGTCTCTCTATTCCGCTGGTTCTTCCCAAGAAGCTCCTGAATCCCCCTGAAAAAGTAAAACCCTTCCTCTCCCCCGTTTACGACGAGAGGACGATGGCGGTTCTCGGGATTTTCATAGCCGTCCACGTCTCCCTCGTGAACGTGCCCTTCACCCACTACGACCTCTTCCATCGAGACTGGAGAAACGCCGACATGATAAGCCACTTCCTCGGCGGCCTAACGGTCTGGCTGATCGTTGCTCAGATTTTATCAGAACTTGAGGGGATTGGAATCAAACTCTCCAAGAGACAGGTTGTCCTCTACACCTTCATCGTCTTCTACGTCCTCTCCCTCGGCTGGGAAGTGGCTGAAAAGCTGAGCGAGAGCGAGATAAGCTTCATCCATGAAAGCCTCACCAACAAGCTCCGCGATCTCCTAATGGATACTCTGGGAGCGCTCTTCGGGTGGTGGGTGGTAGAAAAGAGAAGGTACCCCTTCGGTTTGGGGAGGGATTAGCCAGTATTTTTAACCCCGCGATGCTCAACTGCGAACGTTTTGTTAATGCTCTCTTCTGGACTCCGAATTTATGAATATGACTGTTCAGAAAAGCTTATTATTGTGAAAAGTTGAACATTGATGGTGGCTCAAATGAGGGTGTACTCCCCTGGAAGGGTGAATCTAATCGGAGAACACACCGACTACTCCTACGGCTACGTTCTCCCCATGGCGATAGACCGCTACACCGTCATAGAGGGGGAGCCGCACGAGAGGGTGGAGCTTTACTCGGAGCACTTCAAGAAGAGCGTGTCCTTTGAGCTGGAAAAGCTGGAAAAGGGAAACAACTGGGCGGACTACGTGAAGGGAGTCTACTGGGTTCTCCAGAGGGAAGGGTATGAAGTGGGGGGCATGAAGGGAAGGGTCGGAGGAAACCTCCCGCTCGGCTCCGGCCTTAGCTCTTCCGCGAGCTTCGAGCTGGCAGTGCTCGCTTTCCTGAACGAGGCCTATTCCCTCAAGCTCTCCCGGCTCGATATGGCCCTCCTTGCCAAAAAAGCCGAGAACGAGTTCGTTGGCGTCCCCTGCGGGATACTCGACCAGTTCGCGATAGCCTTTGGCAGGGAGGGGAAGGCCATATTCCTCGACACGGAGACACTTGACTACGAGTACCTGCCGTTTCCGGAGGACCTTGAGGTTCTCGTCTTCTACACGGGGGTCAAGAGGGAGCTCGCCTCCTCTGCCTACGCGGAAAGGAAGAAGGCAATCGAGGAGGCCCTCCGGGTTCTCGGAAAGAGCTCCTCGAAGTACGTGACTGAGGAAGAGCTTTCAAAGCTCCCGGAGAAGGAAAGGCGGTACCTCGGCTACGTTGTCCGCGAGAACTCCCGCGTCCTTGCCTTCAGGGACGCCCTGAAAGAGGGGGACGTCGAGGCCATGGGGCAGCTCATGGTCGAGGCCCACAGGGACATAGCCGAGAACTACCGCGTCAGCTGTGAGGAGCTCGACTTCTTCGTGGAAAAGGCCCTCGAACTCGGCGCCCTCGGTGCCAGGCTCACGGGGGCGGGCTTTGGTGGCTCGGCCATAGCCCTCGTGGAGCACGGGAAGGGCGAATCCCTCGGAAGGGAAGTGGCAGAGCTCTACACGAAGGTCTTCCCATGGACGCCAGAGGTCTTCGTGGTAAGGCCCTCTGAAGGGGTGATGGTTCTATGATGTCCCTCGTCTTCCACGGCAACCTCCAGTACGCTGAAATCCCGAAGAGTGAAATCCCGAAGGTCATAGAGAAGGCCTACCTCCCCGTCATCGGCAGGCTCCTCAAGGAGGAGATTCCCTTTGGGCTCAACATAACCGGCTACACGCTTGAGATTCTCCCCAGGGAGGTCATAGAGCTAGTTAGGGAGGGAATAGCGGGCGGCCTGATAGAGATAATCGGAACGAGCTACACCCATGCCATACTCCCTCTCCTCCCGCTTGACAGGGTAGAGGCCCAGGTTCGGAAGGACAGGGAGCTCAAGGAGGAGCTCTTCGAGGTTTCTCCAAAGGGCTTCTGGCTTCCGGAGCTCGCCTACGACCCGATAATCCCTGCCATACTGAAGGACAACGGCTACGGGTACGTCTTTGCGGACGGAGAGGCGATGCTTCTCTCGGATCACCTAAACTCCGCTGTGAAGCCGATAAAGCCGCTCTACCCGCACCTCATAAAGGCCCAGAGGGGGGAGGGCAACGTTTTCCTCAACTACATCCTCGGCCTCAGGGAGCTGAAAAAAGCGGTGGAAAAGGCCTTCCCCGGAAAGGTAACACTTGAGGCGGTCAAAAACATCGATGCCGTCCCCGTGTGGGTGGCGATAAACACCGCGGTGATGCTCGGGATAGGGCGCTTCCCGCTCATGAACCCAAAGAAAGCAGCGAACTGGCTGAGGGGGAAGGACGATGTACTGCTCTATGGGACTGACATAGAGTTCATCGGCTACCGCGACCTCGCCGGGAGGAGGATGAGCATAGACGGCCTTCTTGAGGTGGTTAAAGCTCTCAACGTCGAGCTCTCCCTACCCTCGGAGCTGAAGCACAGCGGAAGGAAGCTCTACCTCAGAACTTCGAGCTGGGCGCCCGACAAGAGCCTTAGAATATGGACGGAGGATGAGGGGAACGCTCGCTTGAACATGCTCACCCCCTTCGTTGGGGAACCCCTTGCTTTTCTGGCTGAAAACAGCGACGCCCGCGGGTGGGAGCCTCTCCCTGAGAGGAGGCTCGACGCCTTCCGGGCGATATACAACGATTGGAGGGGTTCGAAGTGAGGGATTTAAGGAGAAAGGTCTCAATAGCCCTGCTTGTCCTGATGGCCGTCTTTTTGATGGCCGACCAGAATCTCCTACCCCCTAACTACCAGCTGATAATGGAGGAGTTCGGAATAAGCGAAGCCAAGATGGGGCTTGTATCGTCAATATTCGTGGCAACGAGCGCTTTGATAACAATAATCTGGGGATTTCTGTCGGACATAAAGCAGAGGAAGAAGCTCCTCGTCATAGGCGTGCTCCTGGGCGAAATCCCGTGCTTCCTCACTGCCTACGTCACGAACTACTGGCAGCTCTTGGCCATGCGCTTCCTCACGGGAATAGGAATAGGCTCCATAATCCCCATAGGCTACTCCCTCATAGCTGACATGTTCGAGGAGTCCAAGAGGGGAAGGGGCTACGCCTACATGGAGACGGCCTTCGGCTTTGGTACGCTCCTCGGAATGATAATGGCCGGAATGATAGCCGGCTGGAGGCTTCCCTTTATCCTAGCCGCCGTTCCCAACTTCATCCTCGCACCGCTCTTCTACTTCATAGCGGAGGAGCCCAAGAGGGGCGAGGGTGAAAAGGAGCTTCGAGAAGTCCTTGAGAAGGGCTACGAGTACAGGTACAGAATAAGCTGGGAAGCTGTCAAGAAGTCCTTTGAGACGAAGACAAACCAGCTCATCTTCCTCCAGGGAATCATCGGAACGGTTCCGTGGGGCATCATAATGTACTGGCTCATCTCCTTCCTCCAGGTAACGAGGGGAATGGACAAGACAACCTCCACCTTCGTGCTCCTTATCATCGGCATCTCAAGCGTCCTCGGAAGCCTAATGGGAGGGTTCCTCGGCGACTACTTCGAGGCACGGTGGAGAGGAGGAAGAGCCATCCTGACCGGGGCGGCTATCTTCATTGGAATGCTGGCCTCGATAGGCATAATCCTCTACCCGCTTCCCTCCCAGCTCACAGCCAAGGACTGGGCCTTCATAGCGGTCTACTCGCTCCTCTTCATCCAGTTCGTGTCCTACGCCGGGCCCAACGTGAGGGCGATAGTTTCACAGGTCAACCTTCCGGAGGACAGGGGTACAATATTCGGCCTCTTCAACATCCTCGACAACGTCGGAAAGGCCACCGGCCCGCTCCTCGGCGGCCTGATGATAGAGTGGCTGAGGGGCATGGGTTACTCAAAGCCCCTCGCCTACCAGTACACACTGCTCATAGGCGCGCTCTTCTGGATACCCTGCGCCCTCACGTGGCTCTGGATAAAGAAGACCTACCCGGAGGACAGGGACGCGGTGAAGGCAATATTAAAGAAGAGGGCAGAAGAGCTCCTTTCAAAGGCACCTGCCAATTAGCCCCTTTTCTTCCTTTATCTTTCCGCAGGCTTCCTTCAGCCTCTCGGCGTTCTCCTCTGGAACTGAATCGTACGTGAACTCCCAGGTGCCCATCTCTATTCCGGCCGCGAACTTCACCTTGTTTGCGTCCCTAAGGATCGGGTAGAACTCGATGTGGAGGTGGTAGAATGGATACCTCCCCTTGAACGGCGCCTGGAATATCATCATCGTGTAGGGCATCCCCCTGTCGAAAAGGGCATTGAGCGTTGCGGTGGTTGCCCTTACTGCATCTGCCAGGTCCTCGCTCTCCTTCCCGTCGAGCTGGGTCAGGTACTGGACGTGCCTCTTCGGATAGACGTGGAGTTCGAACGGCCAGCTCGCGAAGAATGGGAGGAAGACCGCGAAGCTATCGTTCTCGTAGATCACCCTTCCTCCTTTCCGCTCCTCCTCAAGGATCCTGCAGAAGAGGCACTCGCCGTGTTTCTTAAAGTGCCTCCGGGAGTTCTCGATCTTAAGCCTCACCTTGAGCGGAATGAAGGGGAGTGCGTAGAGCTGGCCGTGGGGGTGGTGGAGGCTCACTCCAATCTCCTCGCCCTTGTTTCTGAATATGGCGACGTAGGCTATGTGCCTGTTTTCTCTGAGGGTTCTGGTTGCTTCCTTCCACAGCTCCACGACCTTTACCATCCCCTCCCTGGAAAGCTCGTCGAGGTCTTTCAGCCCGTGCTCCGGCGTCTCGACTATTACGCTGCACTGGCCAATGGCCCTCGCCTTTTTGTAGAACTCAACTTTCTCCGGCTTAGGGGCCTCGAAGGAGAGCATCGGGAAGCGATTTGGAAGGAGGAGAACTTCCCAGCCGTAGCCGGTCTCCTCAGTGCCAGGACAGAAGGGGCAGAAGTTCTTGGGTCGCCAGGGGCGCTTTTTCCTCTCCGCTGAGACCATTATCCACTGCCCGGTTAGGGGATTGAACCTCAGTTCCCTCATTTGATCACCGGTGGTGCTTCTTTTCGATCCTTTAAAATTTTTTCATCATCCGAAAACGATTTATACCACCCGTGCGTTTAATTGTACGGTGCTGTCCATGTTCCCGGAGAAGTTCTTGTTTGGCACTTCAACTGCCGCTCACCAGGTTGAGGGTGACAATAAGTGGAACGACTGGTGGTACTACGAGGAGATGGGTAAACTCCCCTACAAATCAGGAAAGGCCTGCAATCACTGGGAGCTTTACAGAGAGGATATAGAGCTGATGGCAGAGTTGGGCTACAACGCCTACCGCTTTTCAATAGAGTGGAGCAGGCTCTTCCCCGAGGAGGGAAAGTTCAACGAGGATGCCTTCAACCGCTATAGAGAGATCATTGAGCTCCTGCTTGAGAAGGGCATAACTCCAAACGTTACCCTGCACCACTTTACCTCGCCCCTGTGGTTTATGAGGAAGGGTGGCTTCCTGAAGGAGGAGAACCTGAAGTACTGGGAGGGGTACGTTGATAAAGCCGCGGAGCTCCTCAAAGGCGTGAAACTCGTCGCTACCTTCAACGAGCCGCTGGTTTACGTGACGATGGGCTACCTCACGGCCTACTGGCCGCCCTTCATCAAGAGCCCCTTCAAGTCCTTCAGGGTCGCCGCGAACCTGCTCAAGGCCCACGCAATAGCCTACGAGCTCCTTCACGGAAAGTTCCAGGTTGGGATAGTCAAGCACATCCGCGTGATGCTCCCGGAGAGGAAAGGCGACGAGAAAGCGGCCCAGAAGGCCGACAACCTCTTCAACTGGTACTTCCTCGACGCCATATGGAGCGGAAAGTACAGGGGGGCCTTCAAGACCTACTCCGTCCCGGAGAGCGATGCTGACTTCATAGGGGTAAACTACTACACCGCGAGCACCGTTAGGAGAAGCCTCAACCCACTGAAGATGTTCTTCGAGGCCAAGGATGCAGAGATCGGCGAGAGGAGGACGCAGATGGGCTGGAGCGTCTACCCCGAGGGCGTCTACCTGGCTCTCAGGAGGGCCTCTGAATACGGAAGGCCGCTCTACGTCACGGAGAACGGAATAGCGACGCTCGACGACGAGTGGAGAAAGGAGTTTATAATCCAGCACCTCCGCCAGGTTCTCAGGGCGATAGAGGATGGCCTCGACGTCAGAGGCTACTTCTACTGGTCGCTCATGGACAACTACGAGTGGAGGGAGGGCTTCGAGCCCAGGTTCGGGCTGATAGAGGTGGACTTCGAGACCTTCGAGAGAAGGCCGAGGGGAAGCGCCTACCTCTACGGGGAGATAGCGAGGACGAAGAAGCTCCCCGGCGAGGAAGACCCGTAGCTTTATCCTTCTATCTCTTCTAGGGCTTTCTTTAGGGCCTTCAAATATTTTCCCGTCTCCTCTGCTCCCCTATCGGTTATCTTTACCGCAGTCCTCGGCCTGTCGGCTATGATCTTGAAGACCTCAACGTAGCCTTCCCTCTCAAGGGTCTTAAGGTGTGAGTCTAGGTTGCCAGGAGTTACCTCAAGCACTTCCAGGAGGTCTCTGAAGAGGGCCCTCTCCCTCGGCAGGAGGTAGAGCATGATGGCGAGCCTTATGGGGTTTCCCAGGACGTTGTTAGAGCTCAGCTCCCTGAGGGCTTCCATTTTATCACCGCTTGACGGCTTTGAAGGCGGAGTGAAGGTATAGAAGTATAGTCGTGGCAAAGCCGAGTGAGACTACGTAGCCGGCCCAGAGCATCGCTCCACTTCCCATTCCCCACGCTAGAGGTATGGCCAGTGCTGGAATCAGAAACGCAGGAACCATCTCGTTCTCGGCCCCACAGCACTTCTTCAGAACCGCCCACTGGCCGAGGAGCGAAACGCTGATAAAGCTCAGGAAGCCCACGGCCAGGCCCGCTTCCTCGTTTATCCCTGGATTCAATGAGGGGATCAAAACCCAGCCAAGCGCAGCGCCGATTACCCATGCACCCGCTATTTCTAGACCGATCTTTTTTCCGGAGTTCCTTTTGATTCCGGAGATGGTCACTATCCTCCTCCAAACCTTTGAGGTGAAAGTAATCACAACGATAGTGGCTGCCGTCCAGTATGCGATGCTGAAAGCGGGCCCGCCGTTGAAGAACCGGAGTATAACGTAGAACAGAGTCATCACCGCCAGAAAACCCGCGAAGTTCATCGCGGCGTACATCTTTCCAGCCGCTATCAGCTTGCCCTCAACTTTCTCGAGCACGCTCTTGAGTTCCTTAACATCTTCCATATCCACCACCCCTATTGAGAATAGGACGTTCTCCTATTTATAGCGTGGAGTTTCTCTGAATTTCAGAGTGTTTCCTCCGGGAACACGATACCATTAAATATTCCATGCACACCAAATACTCTGGTGATGATTATGGAACTTCTGAGTACAGGCATTCCTATCCTCGATGACGCACTTGGAGGAGGATTACTGGAAGACAGTAACATTCTCATAGTGTACGATTCATACTCAAACGGCTGGACTCTGGCCTTTGAAATACTGAGAAACCGCATAATGGAAGGCGATTTCGGTGTAATTTTAGACTCAGTGCTGCCTTTCACACCTTTAAAAATGGAGCTGGGGCTTATTCGATTTGACATTGAGGAATTTGGCAAAAAGAATAATCTCGCAATCGTGGATTTATTCTCGTCAATTTATGGTGTTGATTACCCCTTGGATTTTGTTTATACGAATAAAAGCATTGACACTTCAACCTTTGTGCCCAAATACAACTACCTCTATCGGCGCATCCTTGAGGAGAAGATTAAGGACAGACGCCCCATTGGTATAGACTTCACGATAGACGGTCTGGCGTTCTTGTTTGGTGAAGACAATTTCATCAAATTGTTCCAGAATCTCATTGCCCTGAAGGAAAAGGCGAGAATAACTGAAAAGAGGAAGCGGCCGATAAACATCTTTCTCTTGAACAAGGGCAGAGCCTCAGAGAGGTTGACTGCTTGGATTGCCCTCTACAGTCAGTACGTCATAGAATTCTGCTCTTCCTCGAAGACATTCAGGGAAAAAATGGTAATAAGAAAGTCGCCTTTGCCGGACTTTAAGCCCAAAGAAGGTGGATATGACTTCTGGATAGGAGAGGGGCAAGTCCACATTGAGTAGCTATCCACCGGCCCTCGCCCTCATCAGAAACTCCATGAACCTCTTTATCTCCTCGTCTTCTCCCTCAATTGCCACCCTTTTGAGCGGGATTCTGTTTTTTACAATCACTTCAAGAAGAGCCAGTCTCACCCTTGTCCCGCTCCGACGGCGGATTTCCTCAAGCTCTTCGGGCGGTATTGGAGTCTCAATAATCCTCCTCAAGCAGAAACCTCCATAGGGGGATTAACTTTATCCCATCTACTTCCTTCTCGATGTCCCAGTTTATAACGTAGGCTTTCTTCCATCCCGTCTCCCTCCTCGCCGCTTTTACCGCCTTAAGTTCTCTCCCGAGGGTCTCTGGATCGCTTAAGTCGTAGCTCACCTGGATGAGGGTCTCCTTCTCAGGTAGGGCGAAGTCAATTTCCCAGTTTTCGTTGAGGAGGTAGTTGATTTCCTCTCCCTTCCTCCTAAGCTCCAGAAAGACTGTGTTTTCCATGAGCCTTCCAAAGTTCTCGCTGAACTTGACGCTGAGGAACGTCAGGAACGAGTTGTCGACGAAGTAGACCTTTTTGGGATGGCCGATCCTGAGGCGGACTTTAGGTGAAAGTACCTCGACCGGGAAGAGGAAGTAGGACTCGCTCAGATACCTCAAGTAGTTGGCGAGGGTCAGCCTGCTTATCCTGTAGCCGAGGCTCTTGAGGGTTCTCTCCATTTTGCTCAGGCTCAGGTACTCCGAATTGAGGGCCAGCCTGAGAAACGCCCTGAGCTCCTCCGGGTTTCTCAATGAGTACCGTTCAACGACGTCGAGGGCTATTATGGTGTTGAAATAGTCGGTAACTATGAGCCTCTTCACCCTCGGATCATCCGCCAGAACAACCTCTGGGAAACCACCGTAGGTTACGTACTCTCTAAGGAGGTTCAGAAGTCTGGGCTTCTTTGAGCTGAATTCCACCCTCGACGGAACTTCAAACCCCTTGAATCTCAAGAACTCCCGGAAGCTCAATGGGAACACCTCGAAAGTTAGTGCCCTACCTCTGAGGGAAGTTGGAATCTCCCTGCTAGAGAGCTTTGAGGAGGAACCGCTTAGGAACAGCTTCGCCTTTCCAGAATCATGAACCCTCCTGACCCAGGAATCCCACCCTTCCACGTTCTGTATCTCGTCGAGGAAGAGGTAAAGCTCCGCTGAGGTTCCAAAAAGCTCCTCGATTGTTGGTATCAGCCCGGTAAGCGTCGAAATGTTCTTTTCGAGCCTCTCGTCCTCAAAGTTGATGTAGAAGATTCTTTCCTTCGGGACTTTCTTTGACAGCTCGTTGATCAGCTGGAACATTAGATACGTCTTTCCCGTCCTCCGGCAGCCGGCAAAGGTGACGACCTTTCTTGGCTTTTCAGGGATTAATGAGAAATCAAAATCCCTCTCAATGAGCTCCGGTGTCCAGGTCTCCTGCCATTCGGTTAGGACTCTCGCAAGGCTCTCCTTCATGATTTTATATTCGCTCCTTTGTTTATAAACATTGCTAAGTATACTTTACAGCCATTTATAAATCCCTGTTTATCAAATTCACTCAACCCTGAAAGTCAGACCCTTCTCCCTGGCCTTCTTCTCCACCTGGAGCCTGAACTGGCAGGCCTTGCATATCTCCCCCGTCGTTGGCTGTCCGCATATCTTACAGCGGTTCAGCTCGCTCGTCTTCTTAGTGTAGGTCTTCGCTATGAGCGGGAAGAGCTTGTCGTAGCTCCTGAGTATCTGATACTTCGTTCCTGGATGCTTCTCCTCCATCTCGTTTATCCAGTCCCTTATCTCCGCCCTGAACGCCTCTACCGCGTAGGGGCACTCGCTCAAATCCACCTCGATGTTGTTCAGAACTGCGTACAGAACGATTTCCTTCTCGGGTATCTCGCGGAGGGGCTTTATCCTCGGAACGAGCTCGGGGTGAATTTCCTCGTAGTACGGCCCTGTCCTTCCGAGCCTAGCTATGTCTCCCCTCAGGATGTTCATCAGGAACATCTGTACCTCGTCATCTAGGTTGTGGCCTACCGCCAATTTGTCTGCTCCAACGTCCATCGCCGCGTAGTTGAGCAGCCAGCGCCTCCACACACCGCAGTAGGAGCATGCCCCAACGCGCTCGCCCTTCTCGAAGCTACCCATTATCTCAACGGTTTCGTCCAGCGTGAAGCCTATGTACTCCTTGAACGAATAGATGCGGTGCTCTATTCCAAGTTTTTTCGCGTTCCTCTTCGCTATCTCGACGCTTGGGGGCCGATAGCCGGCTATCCCCTCGTCTATGGTTATCGCGACAAGCTCAAAGGGGAACTTCTCGCGGAGCTTGGCTAAAAGGTGCATGAGGACGACGCTGTCCTTTCCGCCGCTCACACCGACGGCTATCCTCTCACCCTTCTCTATGAGCCGATACTTCTTCACGGTCTCCTTGAACTTTTTCTCAACCATCTCGTTGAAGTGTTTCTTACAGTAATACCTTCCCGTGTAGCGTGCGTGATAGACCGCTGTTTTACCGCATTTGGAGCACTTCATCTCCTCACCTGGTCTGGATTCTTGGATAGATTTAAAACTGTTAATGCAGATGTTTGATATTGGGTACGTGGTGGTGGCCATGGAAAACATTCTGACCTCCTCCCCGCCGTGAACGGCGAGGCTTTCAGAAGAGAAAGTAAAAAGAAAACCCATTCAGCCGGCGAGGTTCAGTAAAGCCGGCCACAGGTTCAGGGCAAGGAGAAGCAGTCCAACGCCTATGGTCGTGTACCTCACCGGCCTCGCTATTTTCTCTGGGAGGTACTCCTTGAGGACGTCGTCCAGCATTCTGCCGCCATCGAGGGGCACGAGCGGGAAGAGGTTCATAAGGCCTATCCCAACGTTGAGCAGGTATATCCAGTAGAGGGCGAAGAAAATCGGGAGGACTACCTTCGCAGACCCGACTTTCGATTCAACATGCTGAGCCGGCTGTATCCCTATGAAGCCCTTTCCTGGCCTGTCTGGGTGCTCTGCGAGGGTCAGCTCAACGCTGATCTTCTCCCCGTTTCTTAGGACTTCAAGTTCCAGGGTTTCTCCAGGCTTGGTTTTGTCCATTAACTCCATGAAGTCTTCCATGGTCTTTATTTCCTGCCCGTTTATGCCGATTATAACGTCACCCTTCTGGAGAACCTTCTCGGCGGGGGAGCCGGGTATTATTCCCTTCACCTCAACTCCCGCGGGGACGAGAAGCGGGTTTATTGCGTAGGTTATTATGAGGGCCGTTATTATTGCCGTTGTTATGTTGGCCATTGATCCCGCCCCGTACACCCTGAGGCGCGAGCGGAGGGGCGCCTTTGCAAGTTCTTCTTCGTCGGGCTCAACAAAGGCCCCAGGAATCACGGCCAGGAGAACAAGCCCAACGGACTTTAGAGGAAGCTTATCGGCCCTCGCAACTATTCCGTGGCTGAGCTCGTGGACGACCATCACAACAACGAGGCCGATAAGCCCGTACCAAAGCGGGATCGTCACGCCAGGGATCACGAGTTGAACCCCAGCCTGCTGTCCCTTGGTCTGGAGCGTTTGAGCGGCGGTTTTTGCAAGGGCGTAGAAGACGTAGACCATACCCATGTAACCGAGGGCTATGCCGACGTCAGCATAGACCTTCCAGAAGCGCGGGTTGATGCGTGATACTCTGTCTATGAACCCCAAGAGGCGCTTTGTTCTCCACATTGCGATGAACATGTCAACGCTGAGACCCTCTTCCTTCTCTATGGGTTCTCCAGTTTCAGGGTCTATCTCCTTCTTTCCGAAGAGGGCGTACAGAACCATCCAGAAGACCGCGATTCCCGCGAGGATCACTGCGAGGGTTGAGACCATACCACATCTCCTCTTTTATTTCTCGTGTGCGTATTAACTTGGCAGGCTTATAAATTTGCCGAGGTGTTGGGATTTTTACTCGCAAAGCCTCTTTGCTTCACTCATCCTTTGAAAGCCTTTCCATAGCTCTAATGAGCCATCTTAGGTTCACACCAGCTTTTTCTGCCAGTTTTTCCAGATTTTCAGCTTCTTCTTTCTCTATGCACCCGCTCAGAAGGATTAGGATGAGATAACCACCGTAGAGGATGGCAGTCTTTAAGATGGCTCCAACGATCGAACCGGTATCTCCCAGGAGAAGCCCAAGGAGGAGCATTAGGGCGCCGATTAAGAGGGCCTTGACATAGGTTTTTCCAAATGGTTGGACTCCAGTCGTCCTGTAGAGGATTGACACCCTGTACAGGTTCGCCGCTATATACGAGGAGGCCGTTGCCAAAGCCGCCCCGTTTATCCCGTACACCGGAATGAGGGCCATGTTGAGGGCCACGTTTAGGAGTGCGGCAAGGAGGTTGCCAATTAGGTTGTCTGAAGTCCTTCCGACGGCCACCAGACTCATAGCGTTGAGCCCCATTACCACGTGGAACATAAAACCTAGGGCCAGTATTCTCAGGGCTGTCGCCGCTTCGGTGTACTTGGCCCCGAAGAACAGGTTTATTGTCCCTTTTGGAAACGCAAAAACCAGCAGGAAGGCCGGAAAAGTCAGGATGAAACCCCACTTTGCAGTGCTCTGGTATAGCCTTTTCAGCCCTTCAATGTTTCCACCTGTAAAAAACACCGTTGCCATAGGCATAAACACGAATCCGAGGGAGTTCAGAACCACGGGCAGTGCCCTGGCTATTGGCGCCGCCCCGTTGTAAAGACCCACCTTATCAGGCCCAAAATAGTAGCCCAGCATCAGGGAGTCTGTCCAGCCGAGAACATAGTCCAATATGCCCGTCAGCATGAGCGGGAATGAGAACGCCAAAAGTTCTTTTGCGAGATTCCAGTCGAACTCAGGTTTTTTCGGCAACAGCCCGAGCTTTATGCCATCTAAGAAGCCCAGAAGCGCTGGGATTGTCCATGCGGCGACGTAAGAAATGAACACCCAGTTGAAGCTGAGATTTAAGAGAAAACTCATACCCAGGAAAACCAGGAAAATGAGCTGGGGGAGGACGTTCCTGTAATAGAAGTTCTCCCTAACCCTTCCGTGTCCCCTGGATATTGCCACGATTATCATAGTCAAAACCATCGGGAGAAGCGCTGGAGAGGCTATTCTGAGAGTCTGGTTTAGGTACGGGTCGTTTAGGACATTTCCAAGATTGGGAGCCAGGGTGAATAAGAGTAGTATAAGGGCCAGGGAAGAGCTAGACCCTATCAAAACTCCCGTTGACGCCAGTTTTAGTGCAACTTCTCTATCCCTCTGGAGGTGGCGGGCTATCTCCCTTGAGAGGCCGTTCTGAAGTCCGAGAAGGGCTATGGTCATTGCAATGCTCAGAACAGTTACGGTGAGTGTGAACGACCCGTACTGGCTCCTCTCGTAGTATCTTGCCAGGACTGCCTTTGTGAGAAAGTTGAGGAGCATTCCCACAACTGTTCCTGCTAGGACTATGCCAGCCCCCTTTGCGACCTTGCCCAGAGTTTCTTCGCTTCCCTCCAAGGATTTCACCGCGGTACGGTTTTCTTGGGCGTGCCTTTAAACGGTTTTGGAATCTGTCGGTTGATAGGCTTTTTGTTGTATCTCTCCAAATAATGTAGTAGAATGCATTACGCCACCAGTTTTTACAACTTGACTTCCGAAAAACTTATATATTCTTACGCGTTCTTCTTCTGAGAAACCATGATTGGTGGTATTTATGAAACGAACGCTGGGCGTTACACTGGCGGCCCTGCTGGTTTTCCTCGCTGGCGTCAAGTTTGGTGCCTCGTACTTCAGCGACGTGGCGAAGTCCACGGGCAACGAGTTCTCCACGGGTGAGTTCGATATCGGGATAAGCAGAGATGACGGGAGGTACTACGATGCTTACAAGGTCTTTGAGTTTGGAGACCTTCTGCCGGGAGAAGAGAAGACGATCCGATTCTACATCAAGAACCGCGGAGATTACCCTGTTTCAAAGATCACAATGACCCTAAACGTGACTGACCGTGAAGATGGAAAGCTCTCTAAAGCTGAGGCACTCGTGGACAGCACGCCAGACGTTGGAGAGCTCAGCAAATACCTGATAGTCAAGGACATCCGTGTCTTGGTTAACGGGACAGTCATGAAACTTGATCTCTACGCTGGAAAATCCCTTAAAGAGCTCAACGGTACGCTTATACGCCTCTTTGAGGGCAAGCTGGCTGAGAGCGAAGCCATAGGAATTACTATGCGCGTAGAACTCTCTCCCGATGCGGGAAACGAGTGCCAGACCGATACCTCTGAGGTTGCTATGCTCATAACTGCTTCACAGTGAGCGGAAGCCACTTAAACCCCCTCTCCAATTTTTCCCTGCGATGATGAGTGATGGGCGAACCGACCGGTGAGGAAGGAAAGGTGATCGCTGAGCAACCCTTTTAAGTCCCATCCTCTACCTTTTCTGGGATGATGAGTTCAGCCTTGTCCGAGCTGTGACGAGGGAGTGACGGACTGACCGCATTGTGCATGTTGGTTGTTTAATTCGTTTAAACCCCGGAGGGTGGCCCTTGGAGGAGCTCTACCGCCCCATATGGGTCTCGATAGTTGGAAACCTTCTCCTCTCAGTGCTCAAGCTGGTCGTTGGGTTTCTCTACTCGAGCATAGCCCTGATTTCGGACGGAGCTCACTCCCTCAGCGATGTGGTTACGAGCGTCATCGGCTACCTTGGGATGAGGGTTTCTTCAAAGCCCCCTGACAAAAGCCATCCCTTCGGACACTCCCGCTTTGAGCCCCTGGTGGCCTTTCTCATAAGCGAGGCTCTCCTCCTGGTGGCCTACGAGATTGGGAGGGATTCACTCTTCAGACTTCTCCATGGCACGGCCATTGAGGTAAACTCCCTAATGCTCGGGGTTACAGTCCTTTCCATTCTTGCCAAAGAGTTGATGTTCCGCTATTCCGTTTACGTCGGCAGGAAGCTCAAAAGCCAAATCTTAGTTGCCGACGCTTACCACCACAGGAGCGACGCCCTCAGCAGCGTTGCGGTTCTCGTGGGTCTCGGTCTTCAGAAGCTCGGCTTCAAGTATGGGGATGCCCTCGCCGGGCTGGTTGTTGCGGGCTTCCTCGTCAAGGTCTCGGCGGAGATAATCCTTGAGAACGTTGGCTACCTCACAGGAAGCGCCCCGCCCTTTGAGGTGTGCGAGGAGATTAGGAAGCGCGCCATGAGCGTCCCAAACGTCCTGGGAGTCCACGACCTCAGGGCACACTACGTGGGGAACAAACTCCACGTTGAGCTTCACATTGAAGTTCCACCGGAAATCACACTCAAGGGGGCCCACGATATCAGCGAGGAAGTCAAGAAGAGGATCGAGGAGATGCCAGAGGTGGAGAGGGCCTTTGTCCACGTGGACATAAAGGGCGTTACTGAGTGAGGTCGAGCGCCTTCATGAGGCTTTCGTAGACCTCGGCTAGCTTTTCCTCCCGCAGGAGGCCGATTCTCTTGATGACCATCCTTTTGTTGACTGAGAAAATCACGTAGGGCTTGACAATGCTGGGTATTATCGGCCTTGTTCCTGGATACCTGTCAAGGTCCTCGTCCGCTATCAGGACGTTGAGTTCTTTAAACCCGCTTTTCAGGTTGGAGTTATCTGAGCCACTATGATTGAGTTGCTCTTCCTGTTGAAGCTCTCGCTCGAAAGGACGAGGGCTGGCCTCGTTTTCACGTTCTGGAGGTCGTTGAAGGGAAACGGCAGGAGGATTACCTCTCCCTCTTTGAAAGGCCCTCCTTCAGTAGGAGTCCCAGAAGCTGTCCTCCTCACTCTCCCAGTCCTCCTTGAGGACGTCCTCGACGGCCTTCAGCCTCCATCTTTCCTCTTCCGTGAGCTCCTTTCTGAGCTCCCTGAGGTAGTGCCGTATAGCCTCCTTTATCAGGTCGCTTCTGTTGCTGAAGAGGCCCGCTTTGACGAGCGAGTCTATCTCCTCGGCAAGCTTCGGAGGAAGTCTCACAGAAACCTTCACACCAGTGGTCATTGTCTCACCAATGGGTCAATTTGTCGGACAGCTTTAAAGCCTTTTTGCAATCTCCCTCAAATCCCTCAAAAACTCCTCGAGGTGCTCCCTCTTCACGTGAGGCATGACGACGATCCTTATGTAGCCCCTGTGAGCGCTTACACCCCAGCCCCTCGCCTTAAGCTCTTTTTCAAGCTCTTCCAGCTTCTCTGAACCGAATGAGACTATATTTAACACTGGCTCCCTGATGAGGTAAATCCCTGGAATCTTCTTCAGTTCCGAGGCGAACCACCTTGCGAGCTCCATCTTCTCTTTTACAACTTCCTTGTACCCATCGAAGCCGAGGTGTTTTATCATCGCCCACACTGCCAGAGCATTGGCTCCCGGTCTGGTTCCGGTTATCGTCGCCTGCCAGATTTTGCCTCCGGCCAAATACGGGGCTAAAACGCTTATACTGTCCAGAAACTTCTTCTCGCGGAAGATTATTCCCCCGGCTGGAATCGGTACCATCCCCATCTTGTGAGGGTCTATTGTTATACTTTTCACTCCCTTGAGCCTGAAGTCGAAGTCGGGAATCTCATAACCGAGAGCCTTTGCAAAGGGTATCACGAAGCCGCCGAAGGCTGCATCAACGTGGAGGGGAAGACCGTAGTCAAGTGCTAAGTCGCTCAGGGCCGGGATGTCGTCGACGACTCCAAGGCCGGTCGTTCCAGCTATCCCCACTATTCCTATCGTCCTGTCTGTTATCTTCTTCTCAACGTCTTTCACGTTGACTGTGTAGTCGTCGTTCAGTTCCGCCCAGACGAGCTTTACCCCTAGCATCTCGGCGGCCTTTATGAATGAGAAGTGAGCGCTCTCTGGAAGGATCAGTTCGGGCTTTTCTATTCCAGCGAGGTTTCTCATTGCCCTCACTGCCAGAATGTTGGCCTCCGTCCCGCCAGAGACTATGTGGCCGTAGCCCTTCTCCAGCCCAAGTAGGTTGGCCAGCATGTCAACGGCTTCTTTCTCGATCTTCTGGCTCCCGATATGTAAACCAGGATCGCCGAGGTTCCTGTCTATGTACTTCATAACGACCTTCACTGCGAAGGGGTGT
Organism: Thermococcus kodakarensis KOD1; assembly: GCF_000009965.1. Taxonomy (NCBI): domain Archaea; kingdom Methanobacteriati; phylum Methanobacteriota; class Thermococci; order Thermococcales; family Thermococcaceae; genus Thermococcus; species Thermococcus kodakarensis. The sequence goes on along the minus strand of NC_006624.1, from coordinate 1,623,723 downwards.
GGGTAAGTGCACATAGAACCGAGTATCTTGCCTGAATCGAAGGTTAAATCTTCTCTTGTCTTCTCTTCAAGCTCCCTCAGGACTTCTTCCTCGCTCGCTCCCCTCTCTGGAAACATTTTCTCACCGCCTTGCGGTACTAGCTCTCCCCGGCTTTAAGCCTTTGCCTCTTCAGGTACGCCTTGAAGAATATCGGCGTTGTTAAGGCCGTTAGCATTGAGACCATTATAACACTCGCGAAGATGCTCTGGTCTATCAACCCCGTGCTGAGGCCGAACGTGAGGATAGCCAGCTCCAGGCTTCCCCTTCCACCCATTCCAATTCCGACTGCTATCGAATCTTCCCAGGGGAGACCAACCAGCTTTGAACCAAGACCGCAGCCGATCAGCTTACCAAGCACTGCCGAGGCGTAGAGGGCCAAAATGAGGAATATGTTAATGTCTTTAATGGGGGGATTGAACATCAGGCCGACGTAGATAAAGAACAGCGGCATGAAGAACTCCGTGAGGACAACCTGAAGGTCGCCTATGAGCTCGTTGAGCTTTATCCTGGTAACGACGAGGGGGTCTTTTCTCTCGCGGAGTCTGCTTATGGTCAGACCCGCCAGGTAGGCCCCTATTATCTGGTTCAGGCCAACCCACTCCGATATTATGGCGAGTGCAAACGTGAGGATGAGGGTGAATGTAAAGAAGACGTTGAGGTTCCTGACCACGCTGTAGAACCATCTGGAGCGCTTGAAGATGTACTCCGAAATCAGGAGCGTCGCGACTATGAAGGCAAAGATTTTCCCCGTCAGGATGAGGAGGGACTGGGCGTTGAAGTTCCCGCTCGCCATGCCGGTGATGATGCCTATAAGGTAAACGGCCAGTATGTCGTCCGCGAACGCCGCTCCCATCAGTATGGCCGAGACTCTTCTGTTCACCCTCTCCTTGACCAGGACGCCGCTCGTGACTTCGATTGCCGTGTTTCCGAGGGTTACGCCAACGAACACCGCCGCGGAGAACCCCTTTCCAAAGAGGTACACGGTGGCAAAGCCCAGTATGAACGAGAAAGCAACCCCGAGAACTGCCACAAACGTGGCTTTCTTCGTGTTCTGGGCTATTGCAGAGAAGTTGCTGGTCAGGCCCATGTAGAGCATCATCATTATAAGTCCAAACTGTGCCAGCACTTCAATTTCTTTGCCCGGCTTTACAATTCCGAGTGCAAACGGCCCGAGGAGAATGCCAGTTATAACGTGGGCGATGATCGGGTGTATCTCCGCCTTCTCGAAGGCCCATTCTATGCTCTTTGCCACAACTAGAAGGACTGCTAGGTAGCCGAGGAACTCCACGTCATCCCCTCCTTGCGAGAAGAGTACCAATTATCCACAGAACCATCAGGAGCACCGCCAGAATCATGGCCAGGGTGACACCCCTTCCTGTTCCAAAGACTATTGGAATTGGGCCTATCATTATGACCCCGCCGCCTTCAACGTCCGCCTCACCGCTGAAGGCAGATAGCAGGGTCCCGATGAACACCAGGATGAACCCCAGGAATATCAGGGCTATTCCCGCCAGTACGAGTTCTTCGCCTCTCATCAATCCAGAACTCGTTTACCGTCTTTAAAAGCTTTGCATTACCCTTTAAAAGCCCCGAAGAAATAATACCAATATGCTGGTAATCACCGACCTCGACGATACCCTCTGCAATACGTGGGAGGCGGGAAAAAAGACCCTCTTGAGAACTCTCTTGTTCCTGATCAGGAGAAGAAAGTTCCGGGCCATAGCGTACTTCTTGCTAAAAAAGTACCGTCGTTTTGAAAGCTCTGAGGAAGTCCACCTGATGGATTTGGACGAGCTTGTTGAAACCGTCTTTAGGGACGTTTACCCAGATGCCTCTGACGATGAAATCCGGGAAGTTGTGTCCTTTGTTGAGCGCGCCTTTTTCGAACACTTACGCCTTTTCCCTGATGCCCTGCCGTTTCTCTCCGGTCTGAAGAAGCTTGGGGCAAAAATAGTTCTCGTGACGGACTCATCGACGGAGTGGCAAAGGAAAAAGCTTGAAGTTCTCGGCGTCTCCAATTACTTTGATGGCGTCATCATAAGCGGTGAAACAGGCCACAGCAAGCTTGAAGATTACAACTTCAAGCTTGCCCTTCAAAAGTTCCCTTCCAGCGAGGTCTACGTTGTTGGTGACCGCGACGAGACTGACATGCGTGGAGGTAGGGCGATTGGGGCCACCACCATACTGGTTCGCAGGGGCTATTTCAAGTCCCGAAAAGTCAGGTTTGCCGATTACGTTGTGAATAACCTTCTTGAGGCCCTGGAGGTGATAAAGCGTGAGTATAAGAAGCGAGTTGAAGCGTAAAGCACTCCACCTCACGGGACTTACTGTGCCTGCCATTTATCTCTGCTGTGGCAAGACCACAACGCTCGCCTTCATAGGTCTGGCCTTTGTCCTCTTCGTCGTGCTTGAACCATTCAGGATAATCGAAGAGTGGAGGGATAGGATAAAGTACCGCCTCCTGAATATGTACCCTTCCCCCGAGCTGGGTAGGAGCATTGAGCTTATAGAAAACCATATCGAGGCCATAACTAGACCTCACGAGCGTGAGAGAGTTGCGGCCCACATATACTTTGCGGCCGCTTCGTTCATAGTAGTATATTTCTTCCCGATGAAGGTGGCGGTGGGTGCCATAACTGTGGCAACCCTGGGGGATGCCCTGGCCGCTATAATCGGGAAGAGCCTTGGGAGACACAGATTCTCAAGCGGTAAGAGCCTTGAGGGGAGCTTGGCATACTTCCTTACGGCTCTGCTGGTTTTAATCCCCCTTGTGAGTTTTGCTCCCGCTTTAGCTGGTGCAGTCATCGGCACTATTGTGGAGTTCTACAACGTCCCGCCCGACGACAACTTCTCAAACCAGCTGGCAGTAGCAGTTGCCGTGTATTTGGTTTTCCTTGTCTCCTGATCTTCCACTGAGTCCTGAAGAAAAGGTTTATATGCCTTTCTTTACCATATCACCTCCAGTGATAACAAAGCTTGTCGGTGATGGAGATGGTGAACTTCATATTTGGTATCCACAACCATCAGCCCCTTGGAAACTTTGGATGGGTTATGGAGAGCGCCTACGAGAGGTCCTATAGGCCCTTCATGGAGACCCTTGAGGAGTACCCTAACATGAAGGTGGCCGTTCATTACTCCGGCCCGCTCCTTGAGTGGATACGCGACAACAAGCCAGAACACCTCGATTTGCTCCGCTCGCTCGTCAAGAGGGGACAGCTTGAGATAGTGGTGGCTGGCTTCTACGAGCCCGTTCTTGCCTCGATTCCGAAGGAAGATAGGATAGTCCAGATCGAGAAGCTCAAGGAGTTCGCCAGGAATCTCGGCTACGAAGCGAGGGGCGTCTGGCTCACTGAGAGGGTCTGGCAGCCGGAGCTCGTGAAAAGCCTCCGCGCTGCTGGAATAGATTACGTCATAGTTGACGACTACCACTTCATGAGCGCGGGCCTCTCAAAGGATGAGCTGTTCTGGCCGTACTACACCGAGGATGGCGGTGAAGTCATAACGGTTTTCCCGATAGACGAGAAGCTCAGGTATTTGATCCCCTTCCGCCCCGTTGATAAGACCCTCGAATACCTACACTCCCTCGATGATGGTGATGAGAGCAAGGTTGCGGTCTTCCACGATGACGGTGAGAAGTTCGGGGTCTGGCCCGGAACCTACGAGTGGGTCTACGAGAAGGGCTGGCTCAGGGAGTTCTTCGATAGGGTTTCAAGCGACGAGAGGATAAACCTCATGCTCTACTCTGAATACCTCCAGAGGTTCAGGCCGCGCGGTCTGGTTTACCTCCCGATAGCTTCATACTTCGAGATGAGCGAGTGGAGCCTCCCGGCGAGGCAGGCCAAGCTCTTCGTGGAGTTCGTCGAAGAGCTAAAGAAAGAGAACAAGTTCGACCGCTATCGCGTCTTCGTCCGCGGCGGAATCTGGAAGAACTTCTTCTTCAAGTACCCGGAGAGCAACTACATGCACAAGCGCATGCTGATGGTGAGTAAGGCCGTGAGAAACAACCCCGAGGCGAGGGAATTCATCCTCAGGGCCCAGTGCAACGACGCCTACTGGCACGGCGTCTTCGGCGGTGTCTACCTCCCGCACCTCCGCAGGGCTGTCTGGGAGAACATAATAAAGGCTCAGAGCCACGTTAAGACGGGGAATTTCGTGAGGGACATCGACTTCGACGGCAGGGACGAGGTCTTCATCGAGAACGAGAACTTCTACGCCGTCTTCAAACCAGCATACGGCGGAGCCCTCTTCGAGCTCTCCTCCAAGAGAAAGGCGGTCAACTACAATGACGTTCTCGCGAGGCGCTGGGAGCACTACCACGAGGTTCCAGAGGCCGCTACACCGGAAGAAGGTGGTGAAGGAGTCGCCAGCATCCACGAGCTTGGAAAGCAGATTCCCGACGAGATAAGGCGTGAGCTTGCCTACGACAGCCATCTAAGGGCAATTCTGCAGGACCACTTCCTTGAGCCAGAGACGACGCTCGATGAGTACAGGCTGAGCCGCTACATCGAGCTTGGGGACTTCCTCACCGGTGCTTACAACTTCAGCCTTATTGAGAACGGAATAACCCTTGAGCGCGATGGAAGCGTTGCTAAGAGGCCAGCACGTGTGGAAAAGTCGGTTAGGCTCACCGAGGACGGTTTCATAGTGGACTACACCGTCAGAAGCGATGCCAGAGCCCTCTTCGGCGTCGAGCTCAACCTGGCAGTCCACAGCGTCATGGAGGAGCCGGCCGAGTTCGAGGCAGAGAAGTTCGAGGTGAACGACCCCTACGGCATCGGAAAGGTCGAGATAGAGCTCGACAGAAGGGCAAAAGTCTGGAAGTACCCAATAAAGACCCTCAGCCAGAGTGAGAGTGGGTGGGACTTCATCCAGCAGGGCGTTAGCTACACCGTTCTATTCCCTGTCGAGGGAGAACTCAGGTTCAGACTCCGCTTCAGGGAGCTCTGAACTTTATTCTCTCCTTTGCCTTTTCCGCCTTCTGCTTCCCTTTCAGTGCTATCATAAATGTTAGAGCCTCAACACTGTCTTCAAGGAGCAGACCCCTGTTGTCCTTCGCTATCAAGTATCCAAATACCAGCCCGAAAATCGCCCCGGCGACCCAAAGCTCCAGGAGGAACTTTCCTACGCTCCCGTGCGAAATCGTTACAGCACTTAGAGTCTTGTACGCCAGCAACATGGCAAATGGGAACGCCGCTTCGAGTATTAGAGAAATCCTGACGGCTTTTTCAAGGATGCCCAAAACCCTTCCCTCTGCCATCTCCTTGAGAATCTTTCCATCGTGGCTGGAGTAGACCAGGAGCCTCGTTATGTTCGCCCCGCTCCGGAAGGCTAAAAGACCGAAGACCGCGCCGAGCAGGCTTGCATCCTTCAGCTTGAAAAAGGCCCAGAGGCCAATGATGACCCAGATTGGGGTATATAATCTCTCTACACCTTTCTTTTGATTCTCTGGAACCCGGACGCGGAGGAGCTTCTTCAAAACTTTGCCAGCCATCCGCTTTGCAAAAAGGATTGGCTTGATGAAGAGGTTCGCAAGGGAAAGGAATATCAAGATATAAACCGCCACCAGCGTCCAGATGTCCATTAAGTCCACCGCTTGTATGTTTAGGAGTGCTGAAAATAAATTTTCGCCCATAGATGTTGCTCACAGTCTAAGGTGACTGAGTTTTAGGGTCAATCCTGAAACGCATCTCCCTCACAGGAGCCTCTCCCTCTTAACTACAGGTGCCACTTCTCTAGCGACTCTCTTCGCGCTGAAAAGCGTCAATGGGTCCATCGTCCTGTATATCGCAAGCTGGCAGCCGCTTATCCTCACGTCTATATGCTTTTTGGCTTCCATAGCCGCCTTGAGAAACTCCCTTATGCTCTCTGCTCTCTCGAAGTCCAGACCGGCTTTCTTCAGTCTCTCAACGTTAAGCTCGTGAATGGTTAGCGGCTGGAGCATCATCTCGTCTATTCCGAGGGAAGCGGCGAGCTCCGCTATCTTCGGTATGTCCTCGTCGTTTATGCCCGGCATGAAGATGGTCCTCACAACCGAGCGGACGGACTTGTCCGAACCAACGATCCTGAGGGCGTTGACAACAGCCTCGAAAGTGTCCGCGTTTGTAATCTTGAGGTGCTTCTCTCTGCTCGCGGCGTCGAGGCTTATCATGACTAGGTCAAAGTCAAGCTTTGCCCACAGCTCCTCGGTCAGGAGGGAGCCGTTGGTCTGGAGGTCTAACCTCGCATTCGGAAACTTCTCGCGGAGCATCCTGTTAACTTCGACTATGCGCGGGCTTATCAGCGGTTCTCCATACTGGGAGACGGTTATCGCGTAAGGGTTTTCCCACCCGTAGTAGCCCGGCTTCGGTGCCTTCCCGAGCTTCACTGCGACGTTTGAATAGCAGAAGATACAGTCGTGGTTGCATGCGGGAGTCAGCTCATAGCTCGGATGGTGAACTGGATTAGGGTTATTTAAATCAAGACCCTGGCAGCCCTGGCAGTGAGTTGGAAACTTCAAATCCATCACGAACTGTTTTAGGAGTCTCGCCTCTTTGTTCTCGAGTATCTGGGGCTCGACACCCATGCTCCTCGCAAAGTCTTCCCACCTCATTTTTATACCCATCTTCTCACCGGGAAGAGCAGAAAAAGTGGGTTTAAAAAGGTAATTGGTCACAGAAGTCCAACGAGCTTTTCTCCCTCAAAGACGGGCCCATCCCTGCAGACGAGATATTTCCCGAGGTTGCAGGAGCCGCAGACACCTATACCGCACTTCATATACCTTTCCGCCGATATCTGGACATTCTTGTAGTTCATTACTTTCAGCACGGCCTTCAGCATCGGCTCCGGGCCGCAGGCGTAGACCTGGTCGAACTCTTCCCTTCTCTCGGCGAGCACTTCGGTTGGAAAGCCCTTCCTCCCAGCGGAGCCGTCGTCAGTCGTTATTACGGCATCGTCCACGTAGTTCTCAATGTCTAGGAGAGAAAGTTCGTCCTTTGAGCGGGCGCCGTATATAAGGGTCATCTGCCTGAATTTCCCCTGGTTCTTCTTTGCGAAAGCATACAGGGGCGGAATCCCTATTCCCCCGCCGACGAGGGCTACTTTTTCGCCCCTCTTAATGAATCCATGGCCGTAGGGCCCCCTGATCCAAAGTCTGTCCCCTTCTTTCAGCTCAAACAGCTTGGTCGTGAAGGGTCCCACGCGCTTCACGACTATCATGTCTTCCCATGCTAGGCTGAATGGCTTCTCTCCAACACCCGGAAGCCAGGCCATAATGAACTGCCCGGGTGCGAACTCAATGTTCTCGTTGAACCTGAAAGCCTTCACGTCCTTTGCCACGTCCCATACTTCCTCAATGGTTACCACCCTGTACATCCAGCCTTACCCCCTTCGGCTCCTCAATGATTTCGTCCCCTTCCATAACGACCATTCCCCTGATAACGGTCATCACGACCTTTCCCTTCAGTTTTTTCCCTTCCCATGGGCTCCATTTCGCCTTTGTGTAGAACTCCTCGGGCTTGACTTTCCACTCCTTCTTCGGGTCAATTATCGTGAAGGTTGCTTCATTCCCCAGTGAGAAATCGCGCCCTTTGATCCCAAAGAACCTCACGGGGTTGTCATGCATCTTCTCAACGATGTCAAATACAGTTATAAGTCCCCTGTTCGCGGCGTCCAGAAGGAGCGCCACCTCAGTCTCCAGGCCGGGGATTCCCGCTGCGCCTGCTTCTTTGTCCTCAATTGTGTGCGGGGCATGGTCGCTTGCTATTATTGGTATTCTGGAGAAGTTTTCCCAGAGGGCTTTTCGGTGCTCTTCACTTCTCAGCGGCGGGTAGACCTTTAGCAAGGGGTTCCTCTCAAAGTCTTTTGAAGTTAAAAAGAGATGATGGGGAGTTACCTCGAAGCTTACCCAGGGGAGGTTCTTTTTGATTATTGCCTCAATTCCACCCACGGTTGACACGTGGCATACGTTTAGGGGCTTCCTCAACTTTTCAGCGGCAGTCAGGGCTTTCTTTATTGCCCGAATTTCCGCCTCGGGAGGCCGCTCAGGGTTTTCCCTTATGGTCTCTGGGTCTTCGGCATGAACGCTGACGATTCCAGGGGCGCATGAGTAGTCGCTTTCAAAGTTCTCCGAGAAAATCCCCCCCGTCGAGGCTCCCATGAATATCTTGTAGAAATCCGCCCTCGCCCGGGATGCTTCCCCACAGTTTCCGGCGAGGAGAAAGCTTGCCGCGTAGTCTGAATAGGCGTGTTTCTCAAGGATACTCAACCTCTTTTCGAAAGTTTTAACGTCCATGATGGGAGGCTTTGTGTTCGGCATGTCAAAGACCGCCGTTATGCCCCCATGGAGGGCCGCCTTAGTACCGCTTTCCACGGTCTCCTTTTCCTTCTGTTCGAAATCCCTCAGGTGGACGTGGGTGTCTATCAATCCTGGTAGTATAATCTCGCTCTTGAAGGCTATGACTTCTTCACCTTTAATGTCTCTCCTGGAGATTTCTGTTATAAGGCCGTTGTCTATACCGATGCTCCCCCCGACTATCTCACCGTTCAGTACAAACCTTCCGGACAGAACCAGCTCGTGCATGAGTGCCCACGCGGGCTTAACCTTCCCAAGTTTTAAGTTTTTTGCTCGGATTTCTCCGTTCGTACCCTTTTTCTGGTTTTCTTCAGGAAGTTTAGTTCCTTTTTGCCTGTAGATTGAATTACAGAGTTTTGAAAATGCTTTTAATGGAAAATATGCGGCGCAATTATATTATAAAGCGTCTTTGTTCGAAATATGCGATTGTGGGGCTTTTTTCAGCCCGTTTTTCTATCCGCTCAAAGTTTCTAACGTAACCCTTAAATAGGTCTCGAATGTATAGCATCATGCCATTACACGCCGTATATGGCAAATGCTGCTATAAATTTGAAGGAGGCAGTGGAATATGAGTAGGAAAGTCCTAGGCCTGTTCGTTATGGGCCTGATGCTGTTTAGCTTGGCCGTGGTGCCAAGTGTGAAGCCAGTGGCTGCGGCAGACAGCGACAGTGTTCTGAAGACAGTCATATACTCTTCAAGCGGCGCTCTGTTCATGGGCGTCTGGAACCCGAGTTCTTCAGGTTACAGTGATACCTACTCCAGGAGGATTGCCGACCTTGTCTTCGACAGCGGCATCCCCTATGGAATTGATGGTGTCCCGCACCCGTATCACTGCCACGTTGTTGACTACAAGTCCGATGTGACCGTTCCGGAGGATGCGGTCATCTTTAACTCAACCACGGACACATGGGTTGCCGCTCACGCCGGCGAAACTGCTAAGACCTACGCTAGGATTGAGTGTGACAGGCCGTACTTCCACGACGGCCACAAGCTCAGCGCGGCCGATGTGATGTACAGCCTTGCTTGGAGCTGGGAGTGGACCACCCAGGACGGCGACGACGACCCATACTACGACGCCAGTGAGGCCGACTGGAGTGGCGAGTACATGAACACCATTCTCGGTATCAAGCTCGTCGAGCAGACCGATGACAGGATGGTCTTCGACGTTTACCACAACCACTACTTCCCGGCCAGCGAGATAATGACTGCCGCTTACGTTGTTCCGTTCACCGGAACCCCCTGGCAGCTCTGGTATGCGATGAGCGAGCTCGTCGCCCACAACCCCAAGTACTCCTGGAGTGAGTCCAGCGAGGACGTTGAACAGCTTGACCAGATCAACCCGAGCCACGCTCAGGCCATAAAGGAGAAGCTTCTCGAGCTCAAACAGAGCAAGCCGATTCCTGAGTTCCTCAAGCCGTACATTGAGGACGAGAACGCCGCTACCGCCGCTTACGACTCAATAGCCAAATTCATTGACGAGCACAATCACGCCGTTATCGGCCAGGGTCCATACTACGTTGACGAGTACCAGCCAGAGAACCTCTTCGTTAGGATCAAGAAGTTCGACAAGTGGACCATCCCGGCCTTCGCCGAGCCGGAGTACCAGGTTGATCCATACTACAAGACCATTGAGGTTTACGGTATCCAGAACGAGGACACTGCAATCCTCGAAGTTGCCAACGGCCACTACGACATTCTCTGGTACCCGTTCGCGGCTTACAGGTTCACTGGCCTGAGCGACGAGCAGAGGGCCAACATAAAGCTCTACAGGAGCACTTCAGCGTTTGGTGACATCGTCTGGAACCCGGTTCACGACCAGGACAACCCGTACGTTATTACCGTTGGTGACAAGAAGTACTTCAACCCGTTCGCCGTCAGGAAGGTCAGGTTCGCCATCCAGTACCTCGTTAACAGGGCTTACATAACCCAGAACATCTTCCAGGGAAGTGCCGGGCCGATGTTCACTCCGTGGACATCAACCGAGACCGGCTTTGAATACGTTAGGCCGGTCGTTGATGCCTTCGGCCTCACCGAGCAGTCTGACGAAGACCTCGCTATGAAGCTGTTCGAGGAGGGCATGCAGGAGGCTGCTCAGGAGCTTGCCAAGATGGGCTATGAGCTCAAGAAGGGCGACGACGGCAAGTGGTACTTCAACGGAGAGCCGGTAAAAGTCGTTGGTCTCGGACGTGTTGAGGACGAGAGGAAGGACGTTGCCACTTACATAGTTGAGGAAGTCCTTAAGAAGCTCGGCTTTGACGCTGAGGCTAAGATCGTTGACAGAAGGACTGCTAGCGGTACGGTCTACACCAGCGACCCGAGCTCCTACCAGTGGAACTTCTACACAGAGGGTTGGGTCTCCTCAAGCAACGTGAAGTTCTCAACGACCAGGATCATCCAGTACTACTCGAGCTACTGGTATGCCCCAGGTCTCGTTGGCTGGAAGTGGACTCCGGAGAACACCCAGAGGGTTACACTTGAGGAGGTTCTCAAGTTCCTCGGCAACGGTGACATTCAGGCTGGACTCGACAGCCTTGGACTCAGCTACTACAACACCGTTGACAAGATTCAGCCGCTCCTCAACTGGACCGCTGATGACTTCGCCCTTGTAATATACTCTGGCGAGGCCAACGGCGTTAAGATGGACAGTGAGGATAAGTACTGGGACTTCAACAGGCTCGGAACTGCCATTGGAATATACGAGGGTTACAGGACCTTCCTCTACGAGAACTGGGAGTTCTACGCCGCCAGCAAGGATATCGAGATTAAGCTCGTTGACCCGGTCGCGGGCCTTGCCTCTGACTGGGCTATAAGGAGTGCTCGCCCCGTTGGCGAGACTAAGACTGAGACCCAGACCACGACTACTACCTCCGAGACCGAGACCTCCACCCAGACTACCTCCGAGACTGAGACCCAGACCACAACGACTGAGACCAGCGAGGAAGGCGGTGGAATCTGCGGTCCAGCATTCCTCGTCGGCCTTGCAGTCGTGCCACTCCTCCTCAGGAGGAGAAGGTAAAGGGGCTCTCTTTAGTTTCCCTTTTTAGTTTCTCTTTAAATTTCCACCTTCTCTGTGATGGGCTTTTCTCTGAACTTCATTGGACATTCACAAAATATTTATAAAGAAGCTTTACAAAGCTGAAAAAGACGATGACTAAAAATGAGTCCTGGCGTCCAAAACCGCTAAGGAGGGAACTCCATGGGATTTGGTAGGTACGTGCTGATCAGAATATTGAATGCACTGATCGTCCTGACGCTGGTTACTCTAGTCATGTCTGCCCTATTCGTGAAAGTCGCTGAGAAAGACCTTCAGAACCGTATAATCGAGCAGGTGAACGCCGAATTCCAGGCCCTTCAGAAGCAGGGAAGAGCCCCGGAAAATCCCGATCAGTGGAGGGCCGAGAGAATCGCTTATTATAGGCACGAATATAAGCTTGACCGGTCTTACGCATGGAGAGTTATGTACTACTTCAAGCGCACTATAACGTTTGACTTCGGAAACACTAGGAACCCCGTCTTCGGTTCTGAGAGGGACGTTAAGGCAATCCTAAAGAGGGCCATACCGAGAACCATACAGCTGTTTACAACGGCGCAGATAATCATAATCTTCCTCGGAATCCTTCTGGGTGTTAAGGCTGCTCAGAAGGTTGGGAGTGCCTTTGATAGGGCCCTTTCAGTTCTCGCCTTAGTGACCAGCAGTATCCCAATGTGGTGGTTTGGAATGATCATGCTCCTTATCTTCGCGTTTGAGCTCGGCTGGTTCCCGGCGAGGTCGATCCCAGACCCCAATCTGACTGGATGGGCCCACATAGTTGACATGCTGAAGCGCATGGTCCTGCCGGTTGCCACAATAGTCTTTGTGTCCTTTGGAGCCTGGGCATGGGTTATAAGAAACATCATGATCGGTACCATGCAGGAAGACTTCATCATGGCTGCCAGGGCAAAGGGTGTTCCAGAGAGAAAGGTAATCTACGGGCATGCCCTTAGAGCCGCCGCTCCCCCTGTCGTGACCATGATTATCATGAGCCTTCTCGGTTCACTGGGAGGTGCAATAATCACTGAGAGCGTATTTACGTGGCCTGGCATGGGTAGGGTCTACTGGATAGCCCTTGAGACCAACGAGACGAACCTTATCATGGGACTTACGTTCGTTAACGTTATTCTTTACCTCGCGGGGGTTATACTCGCCGACCTTACGTACGGCTTCCTCGACCCGAGAGTCAAGGTTGGTGCATCCCAGAATGTGTGAGGTGAGAAACAATGCGCTGGGTAGACTTCAAGGAGTCTTTGTCTGAATTTTGGGCTGACTTTAAGAGGCAGAAGACTGGGTTACTCGGTATCTTCCTGCTTGCCCTCTTGATATTCACGGCATTGGCTGCACCAATACTTACTTCCCCTGATATCCCAGAGAAATGGAAGACGTTCTGGCTTGACAACCCGAAGAACGTCCCGCCTACTTGGGTTAATGTTTTCTCCAGTCAGAAGCTGGCACCCCACCTCGTCCTCGAGGGGAGTGAACTTCAGAAGTACTTGAAGCAGACTGACTCTGGATACGTTATTGAAATTCCGTACAATAATGAATACGACGTTCCCCCCCAGGACATAGTCTTTAAAGATGTTGTCGGTAAGTCCGAGGGTATTAGAAAGCCAACCCTTACCGTTAAAGTGAAGAGACCCGATGGGACGGAAGTAGTGCTCCTCCAGAACTACAAGTTCTCGGGCAATACGGTAATCCAGCTTGGAACTAACCCCGCTGTTAGGGACGCCCTTATTAGGTGGGTTAAGAGCCAGGGTATTCAAATTGATCCCACCAAGGAGTTCCAGTACAAGACCCTCATGGATGCCACAAGGGTTATCTTTGGAAAGCTCAATGAGAACATCCTTGAAAAGCCCGAGCCTCTCCAGGGGACTTACACGTTCATATTTGAAATTAATGTTCCGAAAGATGCAAGTGTCGACCTAGACAACGCGAAGATTATATTCACTGGAAGAACCTACGGGTGGCTTGGAACTGACTTCAAGGGCAGAGACCTATTGGCGGGTATCATCTGGGGTTCAAGAGTCTCCCTTGCCATAGGTGTGTCCGTTGCAGTGTTCAGTGTGCTCATTGGTATATTCTACGGGGTTACCAGTGCCTACTTTGGTGGATGGACGGATGAGATGATGATGAGATTCCAGGAGTTCATGGCTTCAATCCCGAGCCTGCCGATCCTCATCCTTATGGGTACGTACTTTGGAGGCCACATTTCGCTATGGCAGATAGTACTACTGCTGGTCGTGTTCGGATGGGTTGGAGTCGCCAGGGTTGCGAGAAGTATGGCCCTCCAGATCAAGGAGCAGACTTACGTTGAGGCGGCCAGAGTTCTAGGTGCGAGCACAGGCAGGATAATCTTCAAGCACATGGTGCCACAGCTGCTCCCCTACGCCTTCGCAAGCATGGCACTTGGAGTTCCGGGTGCAGTGCTTTCAGAGGCTTCCCTGAGCTTCCTTGGTCTTGGTGACCCAACTGCTGTCACTTGGGGACAGATACTCCACGATGCTCAGGCCGCAGGAGCCGCAACGAACGGTTACTGGTGGTGGGTTCTTCCGCCCGGACTGGCGATAGCCCTCGTGGGCTTCACGTTCGTTATGATCGGTACGGCACTCGATAGAGTCCTCAATCCGAGGTTGAGGAGGATGTGAGGTGATAGACAATGGCAAAAACTGTCCTTGAAGTTAAGAACCTCAAAATGTACTACTTCACGAACCGCGGAGTTGTCAGGGCAGTTGACGATATCAGCTTTGAGCTCAGGAAGGGTGAGGTGCTGGGACTTGCCGGTGAGAGCGGTTGCGGCAAGTCCTCCCTTGGTTTTACCCTTATGGGAATGCCCACTCCTCCCGGCAAGATCGTCGATGGGAGCATAAAGATCGATGGAAGGGAAATCGTGGGTCTCCCGGAGGATGTGTTGAGAAGGGAGATCCGCTGGCAGAAGATTTCAATGATATTCCAGGGTGCAATGAACGCCCTCAATCCAGTGTACACTGTAGGCTACCAGATGATAGAGCCGCTGATATACCATAAGGGGATGGAGAAAGAGGAGGCCCTAGATGTAGCACAGAAGTATCTTGAGCTCGTCGGTCTTGATCCAGAGATAGTCTACCGCTATCCCCACGAGCTCAGTGGTGGTATGAAGCAGCGCGTTATAATTGCGACGGCTCTCCTCATGAACCCGTCAGTTGTCATCGCTGACGAGCCAACCACTGCACTCGACGTTATAGTTCAGGCTCAGATCATAAACCTCATGAAGAAACTGAAGAAGGAGCTCGGTCTCTCTATGATATTCATTACCCACGACCTCAGCATCCTCGCAGAGATTAGCGACCGTGTTGCCATAATGTACGCCGGTAAGATTGTGGAGATCGGCGACAGCGAGAAAATATACTATGAGCCGGCCCATCCGTATACCCAGAAGCTCCTTGCAGCCATCCCAAGACTCCACGAGGACGTCGACAGGCTCGAGTTCATACCAGGTCAGCCGCCCAATCTCATCAACCCGCCGAAGGGATGCCGCTTCCACCCGAGGTGCCCGTATGCAATGGACGTTTGTAGGGAGCAAGAGCCCGGAATGAAGGAGATTGATAAGGATCACTATGCCGCATGCTGGCTGCTGTGAGGTGTGAAAGATGGCGGAGCCGGTACTTAAAGTTGAGAACCTGAAAAAGTACTTCCCGATCAAGAGGGGTTTCATTGAGAGCCTGAAGGGAGCCCCACAGAGATTCGTTCACGCTGTTGATGGAGTGAGCTTTGAGATATACAAACAGCAAGTCTTTGCACTCGTAGGTGAGAGCGGCTGTGGTAAGTCCACAACTGGAAAGCTCATCGTAAAGCTCTTAGAACCGACCGATGGGAAGATATACCTGGAGGGCAGGGACGTTACTGACATCAAGACCAAGGAAGAAATCCTGGCGTACAGGAGAAAGGTTCAGATGATATTCCAGGATCCATTTAGTTCAATGAATCCAAGGTTCAGGATCTTCGATGTTCTTGAAGAGCCCCTCCTAATCCATGGCATCGGCGAAACTAGGGCAGAGCGCGAGGAGTTGATATACAAAGCCCTCGAGATGGTTAAGATAACCCCGCCTGAGGACTACGTCGGAAGGTTCCCGCACATGCTTTCCGGTGGTCAGAGGCAGCGTGTTGCAATCGCCCGTGCACTAATACTGAATCCGACCTTTATCGTTGCAGATGAGCCAGTCTCGATGCTCGACGTTTCGATCCGTGCAGAGGTTCTTGAGCTCATGAAGGAACTCAAGGAGAAGACTGGCGTCACCTACCTCTACATCACGCACGATATGTCAACTGCAAGGTACTTCGCCGACTGGATGGCGGTGATGTACCTCGGAAGAATCGTCGAAATGGGCCCAGCCGAGAAGGTCATTGACAACCCGCTTCATCCGTACACCAGGGCCTTGTTGGCAGCGGTTCCCGAACCAAAGCCGGAGAGGAGAAACGTCATCAAGGAACTGCCGATCAAGGGTGAGGTTCCGAGCGCCGTCAACATACCGCCGGGATGCCGCTTCCACCCGAGGTGTATCTACGCTCAGAAGGGCCTCTGTGATGCCAAACAGCCGCAGCTCATAGAGTACGAGCACAACCACTTCGCCGAGTGCCACCTCGTTGGCAAGTATTGAAATCTTTTTATATCTTCTTCATTATTCCTTCTCGGTGAGGCTCGTGACTACATTCAAAAAAGGTATAACTTACCCCCCAATACTAGCCGGTCTGATTTTGCTGTTCCTCGCTCTCATCATGTCGTTTGCGGCATCTTATAGAACCCTGGAAAAAAGCGAATGGCATGGTGTTCTTGGCCCGGGTAACCATACAATCGAGGAGGGGAATTTGTACTCCTACGATGTCGTTAATCGAACCCTAGTGATGTGGTCTGATAATGCGTCAGTGCTTCTGTCCCTTGGTGGAGAAGACCTTGAGTACGTTTTAAATAATGGAAACGTTAGCGTGGACGTTCAATCAGCGCCCCAAATAACGGTTCTCGATGGGGATCTGGAGTATGAGTATGTGGTCTACTGGTTCGACTACCCCTATTCGTACCTTACTTATCCCGCGTTCTTTTTGATGATAATTGGCGGTGTGTTTGCGTTTAGGGGATATATCAGCTTCCTTGAGACCCTGAAGGAAGATATGAAGAAGCAGAAGGGGGATGCAAAAAATGAGAGCCCTTGACTATCGTGCCGCCATTGAGACTATAACCAGCTTCCTTTCAGAAAAGCTCGAAGAGAGTGGCAGTGGTGGGTTTGTGATTGGGATAAGCGGCGGGATTGACAGTGCGACAGCTGCTTACCTTGCTGCGAAGGCGGTTGGAACAGAAAATGTTCTGGGCCTCATAATGCCCTACTACGAGAACAACGACGTCGAAGATGCAAAGCTCGTCTGCGAAAGCCTCGGGATAGACTACGAGGTCATAAACATCAAACCGATCGTTGAGTCTTTCGTCTCTCAGCTCGGCTTTCAGCCAGACAAACGCTCTCTGGGAAACATCATGTCCAGAACAAGGATGATTCTTCTGTACGCTCATGCAAACCAGCTCAACAGACTCGTCCTTGGGACCAGCAACAGGAGCGAGTTTCTAACTGGCTACTTTACGAAGTGGGGCGACGGGGCGAGCGACTACGCGCCGCTGATAAACCTCTACAAGACCGAAGTCTGGGAGATAGCAAAGCTGCTCGGCGTACCAGGACGAATAATCCAGAAGAAGCCCACGGCGGGCCTATGGGAAGGACAGACTGATGAGGATGAGCTGGGAATAAGCTACCGCCTTCTTGACGAGATACTCTGGCGCCTCGTTGACCTCAAGATGCCGAAGGAGAAGATAGTAGAGGAGCTTGGAATAAGCGTCGAGAAGGTCGAATACGTTGAGGGCCTTGTAAGGAGGAGCGAGCACAAGCGGAGGCTTCCTGTGGGGCCGGAGTTTTGAGGTGAAATCATGAAGAAGGGCTACCTTTTTGTTTTTCTGGCAGCTTCGATGTGGGGGACACTCGGCATCTTCGCCAAGTACTTGGATGGCTTTGGGCTGACGCCATTTACGATGGTCTTCTACCGCGTCGTTTTTGCCCTTCTTCTCCTCGGTGCATATATCAAGCTGAAGGGTATCGGCTTTTCAATCGAGCGCTCGAGGCTCAGGTTCTACGCCCTCTACGGCTTCTTCAGCATCTTTCTGTTCTACACCCTCTACTTTTACACCGTTACGATATCCTCCGTTTCCTTCGCCGTCCTCTTGCTTTATACCGCGCCTATGTACTCAATAATCCTCGGCAGGCTGATCTTCAACGAAAAAATAACGAAAGAGAAGTTAACGGCGCTGGTTATGGTCACCCTTGGTGTGCTTTTTGTTAACGGATCTGGTGCTTCATTCTCGACCAAAGCCCTGGTCTTTGGTCTCCTTTCGGGCTTTACTTATGCCCTCTACGGCATCCTGGCCAAGTTCGCGGTTAGGAAAGAAGAGCCTGAAAAGGCGCTCTTCTACACACTGCTGTTTGGTATGATATTCCTCGCCCCCTTCTCAGATTTTAGTGTACCCACTGGAGCAATCCCCTACCTCTTTGCCCTGGCACTCTTTCCGACGTTTCTTGGCTACGTTCTCTACAACCACGCCCTCAAAGAGGTGGAAGTTAGCAGGGCCAGTATAGTGGCAACTGTGGAGCCCGTCGTGGCGATTTTTCTGGCTTTCCTCCTCTTCGGGGAGAAGTTAAGTCTGGTTCAGCTACTCGGTGCGGCGCTCATAATAGGGGGTTCCATCGTAGTGCACATGGGAGAAAAAGAAGGGCCTGAGGGAGCCCATCAAACGTAGAAGTACCTCTCAAGCTCCCACTCCGTAACCTTCTTGGTGTCAATTGGGATATCCCTTGAGCTCAGGTATTCAATGTATTCTTCCCACTCCCTCTCCTTGTAATCGATGAAGTTCTTGTAGGCTCCGCCGAGTGCTTCTCTGACTGTCTTATCTTTCTTCAGCTCCTCCAGTGCCTCTCCAAGGCTTCCTGGGAGGGTATCTATTCCTAGTCTTTCTCTCTCGGCATCGTCCATCTCGTAAACGTTGGTCTCGACGTACGAGTCTGGCTCGACCTTCTTCTTTATTCCGTCCAGTCCTACCATAAGAATTCCAGCGAGGGCGAGGTAGGGGTTTGCACTCGGGTCTGGACAGCGGTACTCTATTCTCGCACCACTTCCCTTGAAAGCTGGTACTCTGATGAGGGCGCTCCTGTTTCTATAACCCCAGCTGATGTAAACCGGTGCTTCATAACCCGGCACGAGCCTCTTGTAGCTGTTGACGGTTGGGTTGGTAAGGGCTGCAAGGGCCTTAGCATGCTTAAGGATTCCCCCGATGAAGTGTAGCGCCGTGTCGCTCAGGCCGTCTTCTCCAATGAAAACGTTCTCACCGTCTTTCCACAGGCTTATGTGGAGGTGCATTCCGTTACCGGGAAAGCCGTAGATGGGTTTGGGCATGAATGTGGCGTAGTAGCCGTGGAGCTCTGCCACCGCTTTAACGACGTGCTTGAAGCTTACTATGTTGTCGGCGGTTCTAAGGGCTTCGTCGTAGCGGAAATCTATTTCGTGCTGGGCCTTCCCGACCTCATGGTGCAGAACCTCGGGCTTTAGGCCGAGATACGGCATGTAGAGTGCAATCTCCCTTCTTATCTCCCTGGCTTTGTCCAAGCCAACCAGGTCAAAATATCCGCCGCTGTCGGGGATATGAAGTTCCCATGTGCCGTTCTTCTTGAAGATGTAGAACTCTGGCTCGGGGCCGATGTGAGCTTTTAGTCCTTCCTTCTCCAGCCTTTCAAGGACTCTCTTCAGAATCCCCCTGGGATCGGCTTGGTAGGGTTCATCTCCTTTATAGATGTAACCGTAGACTCTTCCAATGCCCTCCCACGGTATTTCGGCGTAGGTGCTGGGATCCGCCTTGAATATAAGGTCGCTGTCTTCTATTCCTTCGAATCCAGGTATCGAGGAACCGTCGAAGGATACCCCATCCTCAACTGCCTCCTCATAGCGCTCCATTGGTATTTCCATGCCCTTTAGCGACCCGTTGATATCCGTGAATGCCAGCAGAAGGAACCTCGGCCTTGGGACTTCGACTTGTACCGCCCTCTCAATTCCCTTAATTTCGTTCATTTTTATCACCTATTTTGTGAACATTAGTCCAATATTAACACAGTTTAATGGTTGTTCTTTCAAATTTAACTTTTTCTGATGATTGCTTGTCACGATGACAAAATGAACTCCCGCGGCTCCACTTTTTACGTTGGGATGTCAATAACAATTGAAAAAATGCCAAGTGTTTAACATTTAAATGTTAACCAACGTTTTTGAGGATGTCGCCCTTATCCTCAAACATGCCCACGGCCGAAGACCTGCTGAACAAAGAAATAATGAGAGTCAACCTTCATCTGCCGAGGCAGAGGGTAAGCCTTAACGAAGCCCTTAGAAATGGGGACGGGTACGTCATCCTACGGGACGGAAGCATGCACTATTTTAGGTCGTCTGAGCTTGAATACCTATCCGACATCCTTGAGGATGATGAACGAGAGAAGCTCAAACTACCGATAATCCTGGAGATTAGCACTGTGGATAGGGGTTACTTCAGGGTTAGGGGAAAGATTGAAGTGAAGGTAATAGAAACCATCCTTGGGCAGTTCGATCCGTTAGAAGAGAAATCGGAGGGCAGGTATCCCAGGTATCTCCTTCCTAGGATAAGGAGAATCCTCCCAACGACGACCACCTACGCGTTCATAATGGAGTGATGGCCATGGACGAAGAGGAGAAGGTTTTTCTCAGGTACCTTATGTTCACCGTGCCGCACGCCACTGTCCTCGCTGGGGCATTGCTGGGAGTCCTGCTGGTGCTTAAAGTGAGACCAGAGGTAGCCGCTGGGATATTCTCTCTTGTGTATGGTACTATTTTGATGATCTTAGCGGCAGTAGTTAAAGACCATTTCTCAAAATCTCCCCTCTACAAGATTTTTCTCAGTATAACACTATTCCTCGTTGGCGGAGGCGTTTTAATTTTGTTAAACGTGCGCTAATGTTTTATATTAAAAAGCCTCTAATAATCCCAGGTGATTGTCATGACCATTAAGGCGTCTATAATTTCACTGGTGGTCATTGCTATACTCATTATCCCTTATGTTTCCCCTGTGCTCTCCGAGTCTTCTTCCGACGTGCGTATAATCGTTGTTTCCGGTGACTATTCTAAGGGTGTAATACCGATTATGAATCCAACCGGGGTGGCCTATGGGCGGACATACCTTCGTGCTCTCTGGGTTGAGTCTCAGAACGGCAGTCAGGTTGAGGGTATCAACGTAACGGTTACCCCATTAATTCTTGGGGGCTGGAACAGAGATGAGGTCGTTGAATTTTCATACTATATAAATTGCTCCGAGCAGGTTCCCGCTGGAAACTACAGTTTGAAGCTTCGTTTTCTTGCGACTCTCCCTTCCGGCAGTTTGAGGACGTTCGTTGTAGCAGTTCCCCTGGAAGTTCTTTCGGTCCCAATAAGCGTTGGACAATTGAGTATTCAGCCTGAAGACGGGACAGTCTTCATAGGGGATTCTTTAGTAGTCTATTCCCCAATATCCAATCTGGGTCACAAAAATGTAAGCATCAATGTCAGTCTTTCAGTTAAGGGTGTTAAAGAGCTCTATTCCGTGTCCAAAAGCATGGTCGTTGCTCCAGGCTATTCATCGCTGGTTTTTGAGATTCCTATTGACTCAAAGTATTCCGAGGGGGAGTACACGGTTGAGCTTGCTGTCAGGTGCTCCACTACTTCAGTCTCACGGCTAAGGAAGTTTAAGGTTCTTCTTGGTGTTTCGGTAGTTTCCGTCTCCCTTGAAAAAGATCATCTCTATTTAAATGACATTGGACATCTGTACATAACTCTGATGTCCGTGAGAAATGCAAATCTAACCCTCGTTGCAAGTTATTATAATGAGAATCGGTTTGTGAAAAATACGACTATCCCAGTAACTGCGGCGGAAGGTACCCAGGTCGTTAGAGTTCCGTTGCTGACTGAGATTCCGGGGAACTATACACTTAGATACCAGGTGTACCTCTTTGGTGTCGGTATTGGGGGTGGCGAAGTTCATTACACTGTTCTGAGTCCTCCAAGCATTGCGAACGTCAGTGTTGTCAGAGATGAGAAGGGAATAGTGTTCAACATTCGGACGTATAATTCAGATTCAAAAAAATCGGGAGTTCTTCTCTACAATGTAACAATTGATGGAACAGTTTCTTACTCAGGTTCTACTATTGTTGATATACCGCCAGGAAGCGGGTTGGTAGTTCTTACCATTCCGCTAGATACCGCTGGGTACGTTGCATACAATTTCACACTGAAGGTTCTTGAGTACACCTCTTCATATTCTGGGGTTTGGGTCTTTCCTGCGCCTGAAGAAACAAACACTCCCACTACCACAACGTCATCCAAACCCATCACCAGCACTACTCCAACTCCAGAATCGAGTTCATCTGTTGAAGAAACCTCCTCTACCCGCGGCAGCGCGTTTTGGGCGGCAGTTCTTTTGGTTATTATTCTTGTTGCCTCATTTATCTGGGTCGTGTGGCAACGGGAGTTCAGCTCGAAGAGCAAAAGGAAAAAGAGACCAAATCCAAAGCGCCGTTCTCCCCTAGGAAGGTTCAAGAGGCCCAAACCGCCAAAATTCAAGAGCTTTAAATCGCTTCCGAAGAAAAGGTGACCAAACCTTTTTATTTCCACCCTTTTAACGTTCTTCAGGCGAGGGGGTCGGGGGCTCTCGGGGTACTCCCGAGGAAGTTCCGCCCACCGCACCGGGGCCGCGGTGCCGCAAGGCACCGGCCGAGAGGCCGGGCAACGGCGCAGAAACGACACGGCCCCCCGGATATGGGGATGAAAGCGGTGAAGGGCCCGGCGACGGTGCCCGAGCTAACCCGCAGACGACCCGGGGGGATGCGGTGAAACGGCCGTCCCGCGGGGTGCAAGGCCGAGGGAGGGGCGATGAGTTCCCGGTGTGAGCCCCGTGGTAGGCCGCTCAGTCGAATGCCCCCTTGATACAGAAGGCGGGCTACGGCCCCCTCGCCTCATCTTCTCAGAGCATCCAAAGCCGAGGCAAGAAGTATAAGCACTCCACCGATTACCGTTCTCGTTCCAGGCACTTCACCAAAGACGAGGAAGGCATAAACTACAGCACTCGCCGGGTCAAGATAGCTCAAAAGAGCCGCGTCCTTCACTTCCACTTCCTTGAGGCCCTCCATGTAAAGAAACAGCGCGAAAACCGTATGGATGAGCACGAGTACAAGAACCGTCCACCAGACTGGCTTTCCAACGTCTTGGAGGAGGACAAAGGGGAGGAGGACGAAAGAAGCAATTCCCAGCTGGCTGAGCGTTAAGATTTTTCCGTCAACTTCCTTCAAGAACCTCCCGAGATTGGGTATCATAGCGTAGAAGAACGCCGCCGTGAACGCGAGCAGGATTCCAACGAAGTCCCTGTTTTCGAAACTTATCTCCTGACCGCTCATTATCAGGATGAGGCCTAAAAATGCTAGAATGATAAGGCTCAGCGTTTTCCTGTCTATAGTTTCCCCAAGAAAACGCCAGGACATGAGAGTGGCAAGAATGGGTGCGATGTAATATACCATTACGGCATTTGCTATGGTTGTGTAGTTGAAGGCCGTGAACAGGAACGCCCAGTTGAGAGCCAGGGCTGTACCAAGGCCAAGCAGCGGTTTCCAGTTGCTTCGGAAAATCATGGGGAGCTCCCTTAGCAACTCCATTCTGGTTAACCCAATAACCATAAACAGAACCAAAGCACCCAGGAAAACCCTGGCAAAAGCGACTCCAAGACCACTTAGGCCGGATAATCTTCCGAATATTCCAACACTGCCCCATATGAGCATGGAAACTACTACTTTTGCCCTTCCGTTCATCCCTCATGTAGCTCCTTCCATTCTTGATAAGCTTTTTGCACTTCCTCTTTTCTGAACTCTGGCACTGCATCCTTAAAGGGGTCGAACTTTTCAAGTCTCTTTTCATCGCTTCCGATGTAAGTCGCGACCAGCCCAACTTTGGAGTGGAGAGTTGAGGGAAGGCGGAGTATTCTCTTCAGGTCAACTGTGACCCTACCATCGAAATAAGCCTTTGAAAACGTCGTTGAGAGCCCGAACAGTCTCAGCAACGTCCTGTATCCAACGCCCTCTGGAAATGCGGCAAGCAAGCCTTTGTTGACGAACTTTTCAACGATATCCTGTCTGGTCTTTTCATCAAGGAGCTTTTCGGCCGTTGATCTCTTAAGCCCAATGTTTTTGAGGTGGTTTTCGTTTATTCTCTGGATAAAGTACCCGAACCTCAGCCTGAAAACCCTGAAATAGCCGCTTGACAGCATTATGTACCTCTTCTGGATGTCGTCAAAAGTTACCTCCTCTGCCGCGCTGACGTAGGAGAGTATCCTCTCGCGGGCTTTGGAGTCGAGCTTGAGCGCCCACTCATCGATCACCCTGATGTGGTATCCCCTGCCGGAGTATACCACGTGGATATTCTCAAACCCGAAGTCCTCCTTTAGAATGATCAGTGTATCTCTGGCGAGCTCCTTTGCATCTTCGAGGCAGATTGGGCACACCTGGCCGGAGGGATGCTCGTTCTGGCAGCGTCTGAGCGGAAGGTCTTTGGCATCTATGTCAAAGACGAGTTCAGCGCCGAGCCAGCCTTCCATTTCCTGTGGATTCCTGTAAAAGGCAACGCTGGAATACGCGGCATATGGAGCGGTCGCCCTTATGTAATCCTCGAGGTCTCTGACGTCTGAGAATGCGTTCTTTCTGTCACTTGGACCCTCACCCGTGTGGTCAAAGCCGAATTCTCTCCGTTCAATGCTCTCCACTATGAACTCTGGCAGCTTCTTGGCGTCCCATTCCCCTGAGTAGTAGAGCCTCCTTTCTTCGGGCGTTACTTCCCTCAACAGCTTACTCACTGGTCTCACCTTCCTTCTTTTTTCCCTCAAGGTAGAGCCTCTTGAGGTAGTAGCTCAACGGGTTCTTTATTCCGCGGCAGTACTTGTCCGGTTTGCACAGCTGGGGTGCGTTTGCCCGGATCTTGTCGCAGTTTGGGGGAAAGTACCACGTTGAGTTTCCGCTGTCCTCCATTGTTGGGCTGTCGGTCAGACCAAAGCCGAGGTGGTACCAGATGTTCTTTATCTCATGAGGCTGGTCTTCGAAGAGCGGCGGTTTACAGCGGTTTCCGGCCTCTATTATGACCGGCAGTATCTCCTCTTCGATGATCTTGAGGTCGTTAATGCAGTCTTTTATCCTGACGTCTTTTTTGGGTGGATTAGGACAGATTCTTGCGTAGCTGAGGAAACTCGTCAGAAGCACGGTTATGGCGTAGTTTCTCATGCCCGCGGGCACTCCCTTGAGCGCTTCCTTAACGCACGGGGGGAAGAGGTCGAACCTTAGCGGTGATGCAGTCCCCTTGAACATCTCTCCCCTCTCTTTGAAGTACTCCTCAGCTATTTCTTCGAGTTTCTCCCTGAGCCTGTGGTAGAATTCTGGGAGTTCATCCCTGTACTCGTAGAGGATGTTAACGGCCCTCTCGAACCTTTTCTCAAAGGCTTTTTCCCACATCTTCAGGGCGGTTTCCCATCTGAGGTAGGCGTATCCGTTTCTTATATACACCTCCTTCAGAGAGCTCCCCCACAGGTTTAGAAGGTCCTTTATGGGTATCTTGTATTTTATTTTCAGCTTCTCCTTTTCCTCGGGGGATAAATTCCTGTCCATTCTCCTTTCAAGGATGTTCAGGTCATTATGGGGAATTTCATTTTCTCCCACGGGGACAACGGGCAACATGGTTTCACTGAGATTTTTAGAGGCCTTTATTCTCTCGGAATACAGCCGCAGGGTAGCCCTCTTGACGACCTCGGCCTCAAGCCCGTAGGGAGATATGGAAGCCGCTCCGAGGAGAGCATAAAACTTGAACAGATCACGGAGTTCCTCTAGGTTGTCTACCTCAACAAGTTCTTGCGGTGGATTTTCTGATTCAAGCATCCAGCTTACTAGACTTATCGGTTCCTCAACTGAAATGGCGGAGGGTACCCGCTCCAGAAGGGCCAGCAGGTCCCCAAATTCTTCCCTTATGAGGCTCTCCGCTCTTTTTCCAAAGGGGTCGAGCATACTCCCACCTAATATGGGTGACATAATCAACAATAAAACGGTTTCCTTTTTGGGAGGTGCACAATAATGTACTGTGAAGACAATAAAATTCCCTATGGTGTCTGAACATCCAAAAGTTTTATATTGTGATAGTTTCTAATACCTAGCAGTTAGCGAGGACTTATCAGAATGTAATCATAGCAATATCGCGGTGATTGGAATGACCGGTGAATGGACTGTTCCCAGAGTAAAAAGCGGGATTCCTGGGTTCGATGAGCTTGTAAACGGCGGGTTCCCTAAGGGTACAACTGTTCTTGTGACTGGTCCAACGGGTAGCGGTAAGACCACCTTTGCAGTCCAGTTTGTCTATAAGGGTGTTGAGCTCTACGACGAGCCTGGTGTCATTGTGACACTTGAGGAGCGTGCAGTCGATCTCAGAAGGGAGATGCGCGCGTTCGGATGGGACATAGAGAAATACGAAAAAGAGGGTAAAATAGCAATCATAGACGGTGTCAGCGCCGTTGTTGGCCTCCCCTCCGAGGAGCAGTATGTACTTGAGGGCAACCTTAACACCGAGGACTTCCTCAGGTACATATACCGCGTTGTTAAGGCCATAGATGCCAAAAGGCTTGTAATAGATTCGATTCCATCCATCGCGTTCAGGTTAAAGAAAGAGGAAGAAATCAGGGAGGTTCTGCTCCAGCTGAACACGATACTTCTTGAGATGGGCGTGACTTCTATCCTGACTACTGAGGCCCCCGAACCATCCAGGGGGAAAATCAGCAGGTATGGAATTGAGGAGTACATTGCTAGGGGTGTTGTTCTCCTTGACTTCATAGAGCGTGAGGTTGAGCTGAAGAGGTATCTCCTGATAAGGAAGATGCGTGAGACCAAGCACTCAATGAAGAAGTACCCGTTCGAAATAATGAGCGACGGACTCGTTGTGTACCCGAGCGGTGAGATATACTGAGCCGTCTCTAGTGAACGGCTTCCCTTTCGCGTAACGTTTTAGCCGGTTAGTCTGTGTTTTGTTCTAGCTAGTGCTCCCTTTTTTCAAAAACTTTTTAAACTTTCGAGTGATTACTTTTTTGAAGAGTTATGAAGTCTAAATTAGTTATTGTTTTGTTGATATCATTAACAATAGTTTCTCTTGCGCTTATTCGGCTCTCTCCACCCGGCGGGGATACGTTTACCGGGTTGTGTGTATATTCTTCGCCCAGCTTCTCCATCCTCTACAACGGAAGTCAAACCGTTGCCGTTGGTAAATCCCTGGAAGTTGGGAGGGTTTACACGGTTCACGGCCGTTTAAGGAGGACCAACCGGGGCCTGTGGATGGACGTTTCATCGTTTGAAACCTCACTCCCCGACTTTCCACTGGAGTCAATTGAGGGAGCGTACTGGACAGAAGGAAGTCCTTACCTTTTGACACCTGATAGGGTGTATCTGGCAACTCCAATCAACGCATCCAAGGGTGAGCTGGTTTTAGTGAGGGGTCTAGGGTATGGCAGTAAGTTCTATCCTCTTGAAGTCCATAGGCGCGGATTTTCTGCATCTCCCAAGAACGGGTTTCCATTTGTGGTTGAGGGTGTGGTCATGTCTATTGGCCGATACATATCAATCTGGAACGAGAGTGAGGAGTTCAAAGTTTTGAAGTTAAGGGGCGTGGAAGTTTCTCCTGGCCAGAGGATTCGAGTAGCTGGTATTGTCAAAGTTAGAGATTACATCTACCTTTATCCTTCAGAACCCAAGGATATAGCACTTCTAGGGTATTCGAAGCTTAAACCTCTCTGGAATTCGTCCATTGGCGATATCGTTGAAGCGAAGTGCCTCGTTTTGGATTCGGGAAGCACTCTAAAGCTCAACTGCACTGACCTGAGACTCTACGGGTTTAAAGCTAGAGTGGGGGATGTTGTTCACATCAGGGCTTTGAGGAGAAAGTCTTCTCTCCTGTGTCTGAACTGCTCGGTTGTTCATCCCAGAGAAAAGCTGCCAAATGAGCTCTGTGAGTACTCGCCGGGGAACTTCGCCAAGATTTCTGGAACCGTTACCTGGGTGAAGAGGTATCGCAACGGCTTTGGGCTGGCCAACGTTACCGACGGAAACTGCTGGGTTCTGCTCAAGCTCCCCAAGTCCCTTGGGGTATCTGTGGCTTCTGGAGAGAACGTAACTGCCTACGGCTTTTTCACGACTTACCGGGAAAAGCCAGCATTTGAAATTCAGTCGGGTGAGGATTTATGCTCAGGGATCTCCTGCTAGGAGTGCTCTTTGGAACTTTTACTGGTTTAACGCCGGGAATCCACGTCAACACTCTAGCAGTTCTGCTCAATGGTGCACTGTTGCCTTCACTCACGCTGTTTGCGATGGGACTCACCCACACATACCTCGACGCGTTTCCCTCAACTTTCCTTGGAATTCCGGATGAGGGAACGGCCCTCAGCATTCTGCCTGCACACAGACTCGTCCTTGCTGGGAAGGGAATGGAAGTCATAAGAATAGCGCTGTATTCGAGCTTTCTGGGGACGCTGTTTTTCACCCCTCTGGTTCCACTGTATCTCGCGATAGCACCCATGTACACTTTCACTATTGGCAAGGCGGTCGTTTTGCTCCTGATGATTCTGCTGGTGCTAACGGAAAAGGGCACAAAAAAGCTCTGGGCGGCGTCCATAGTAATCCTTTCTGGACTGGTCGGACTTATGATCCTCAGAATTTCCCTCAACGAACCGCTTTATCATCTTTTGACGGGTCTGTTCGGAGTTCCAGTTATCCTCATTGCGTTGTTTTACGAGACGTCCGAGGTATCGCCCGGAAGTGCTGAACTGGAGATGGACACTAAATCTCTCGTGTTATTTTCTTTTATGGGAACGCTTCTCGGTATGATCGCTTCTTTGGTTCCCGCGTTCACATCATCTCAGGCGGCGCTTATAGGGTCGTTTTTCTCAAAGGACGAGCGCTCTTTTCTGGCGGTTGTCTACTCCACAAACACGGCAAACTTCCTCTTTTCTCTGGTTAACTTTCTCGAAACCGGGAGGGCCAGAAACGGTATCGTGATGAGGATGTCCCCAATGGGTCTTTCGACCCTTTACACCTTTATCCTCGCTTCACTCTTCGTTGGGATTTTGGTAATGCTCTACGGTGAAGTTATCTCAAAAATTCTGGCATCGATTGTTTTTAAAATTCCGTACAGAGCCCTCAACCTTGGTGTTCTTGTGTTTCTTATAATTCTCTCCGCGTATTTTGACGGAGCCTCGGGAATCCTAGCCCTCGCTGCCTCCTCCATCGTTGGCATTCTGGCGGTTCTGCTCGGTGTTAAGCGGACCAACTGCATGGGGGCTCTGATGGTGCCAGTGCTCTTGGGTTAGATTCAAAGAAAAAAGAGTAGAGAAGTGAAAGGATAATCAGGCTGACTTCTCCTTCACGAGTTTCTGGAATTCGGAGTAGTCGGTAACTATCTTCTTGCCGTCAAGGGTCTCGAAATAGACTTTCTTAATCTTGACCTTCTTAACGTCTGTATACTTCATCTCGGGAGGGTCGTAAGAACCTGGCTCGACGACCTCGTCTTCAATAACGTACGTCTTAAGCTCGGGCTGGCCGACGTACTTCCAGACCTCATAGAAGACCTCGGGGTCGAGGTGTATCTCCCCCTCAATCTCAATCCAGTCGGCTCCGATGTCCTCCAGAAACTCCTTGACTACCTCGAAGTGCATAGAATCACCCTTGAGATTATAGGGTGGCAATGGTTAAATACCTATCGCTCGGCCGTGTTGGAAGGTTTTGAAGGGCTTAGAAATCCAGCAATGAAAAGCAACAGTTTTTAAAGCCCTTGCCTTTTAACGCAGGTGGTGGTGAGAATGGCGAGAGTTATAGTTGATGCTCAAGCAGCGAGGGCAATAGGAAAGGGTGCGATGATAGTCTTCAAGAAGGGTGTCGTGAGAACCGAGGGCGAGATAAACCCTGGAGATATCGTTGAGGTTTACACGAGGGGCGGCAAGTTCCTCGGGAAAGGTTTTGCCAACCCGAACTCAAACATTATGGTCAGGCTCGTCACAAAGGATAAGGACACCGAGATAAACAAGGAGCTGTTCCGCGAGAGGATAAGGAAGGCCAACGAGTACAGGAAGAATGTCCTCGGCTACGACAAAGCCTACCGCATGGTCTACGGTGAGGCTGATTACCTTCCTGGTCTTATAGTTGACCGCTTCAACGAAATAGCCTCGATCCAGATTTCAAGCGTCGGAATGGAGAGGTTTAAGCTCGACCTTGCCGAGGCCATAATGGAGGCCGAGCCCGAAATCGAGACCGTCTTTGAGAAGAACACCGGCAGGAGCAGGAGAAGGGAGGGCCTCCCCGAAATAGAGCGCGTCCTCCTCGGAAAGGAGAAGTACAGGACGGTAATAGAGGAGGGCAGGGCGAAGTTCATAGTCGACATGCGCGGCCAGAAAACGGGTTTCTTCCTCGACCAGAGGGAGAACAGGATAGCCCTTGAGAAGTACGTCAAGCCTGGCATGAGGGTTTTAGACGTTTTCACGTACACGGGCGGCTTTGCCATCCACGCAGCGGTTGCGGGAGCTGATGAAGTTGTGGCAGTTGACAAATCACCGTGGGCTATCAACATGGTGAAGGAGAACGCGAAGCTGAACGGCGTCGAGGATAAGATGAAGTATATCGTAGGCTCGGCCTTCCCTGTCATGGAGGAGATGATAAAGAGGGGTGAGAAGTTCGACATCGTTATCCTCGATCCTCCTGCCTTCGTCCAGCACGAGAAAGACCTAAAGCGCGGACTCAGGGCCTACTTCAACGTTAACTATGCAGGACTTCAGCTGGTCAAGGAGGGCGGAATACTGGTTACCGCCTCCTGCTCCCAGCACGTTGACCTGCAGACCTTCAAGGACATGGTCATAGCGGCTGCGGCAAAGGCAGGCAAGTTCCTTAAGATGCTCGAACCGTACAGGACGCAGGCCCCAGACCACCCAATATTGATGGCTTCAAAGGACACCGAATACTTAAAGGCTCTCTTCCTCTACGTTGAGGACATGAAGTGAGGGGCTCTATGTATGGCTTTGGGGACGATGAGGAGAAAGCACCTCCTCTGAGACCGGCGTGAGTGCTGAGACGCCCACGGTCTGAGTCCCTTCCCTTTATTATAGTCATTTAGCTGACCAAAATTCGTCTATATTGGTCATTCAAATGACCAAATGATGGGCTTTCTTAGGACTTATGTAGCAGGAGGCTGTGCCTCCATCTCGTTCCGACCTTGAACTTAACGTCCCTAACGGAGTAGCCGAGCTCTTTTCCCTTTTCCGCGATAGCCTCTATCAGCGGCTCCTTGTCTGGAAGGAACAGGGCAACTTTGCCCCCTGGGTTGAGATATTCAAGTGCCTCCTCGATGAGCCTTACGGAAAACGCCTCGCCGTATCTTCCTCCACCGACACCCTCTTTTTCCGTTAATACTCCTCTCGTGGGGGCCTCATAGTAGGGTGGCGCAGAGAAGATGACGTCGAACCTCTCTCCCTTGGGAACGACACCTCTGATGATTCCGCCGTTGCTCTTGATGGGCTTCACATTTGCCCCGTTCTTCTCTATGTTTCTCTTTGCGTATTCAAAGAATTCCTCGTCAAGCTCAGTCGCGGTAACGTCGCAGTTGAAAAGCCTTTCCGCCATGAGGGCCATCATAGCCGTGTGTCCTGTTCCTATTTCGAGGACTTTTTCGCCTCCCCTAAGAAAAGTCTTCAAGAAGAGGTAGCGCGAGATTGGAGTTGTCACGAGGCCTTTGGGATGATACTCTACATCCAGCCCGAAGATTGCCCTCGCAATTGCCCTGTTGTAGAGTATTCTGGCTTCTCTGTTTGAAAAGTCGAGTCTCCCACTTTCGTCGATATATTTCCCAAGTTCGGGAAAGACTTTGAGGGCCTCTTTAACTGGCAGTCCGAGCTTACCGTCCTTCCAAGTGGGCATGGGGGAAGTTAGTATTGGGAGTTTTCAACCTTTGTGGTTTATCACTTGTATTTATTGAGAAAAGTTTTAAATTATGCAAGCAATTACGTACTGATGATAAGCGTAATAGTCAAGCGGGATGGACTGAGAAGGGAATGCATCCTGGATAGATGTTGGATTTGCCAGAAAATTGGGGTGAAAAGGTGAAAGGGTATGTCTAAAATTCCCCTTTTCAGATTAATAGCTTTGTCTATTTCTCTCCTTGTTTTTGCATCCCCTACGGCATCCTCCGACATTGAGGTCATAACTCAAGGAGTTCTTCCAACGGAGGGAATTCACATTTCCATTGGAACCCTCCCAAACTCGAATATAATATTAATCTCAACGGGGGAGATCGATGCTCACAACGACGTGTTGGTGCACCCGGACACGGAAATTTACTGGTACTATTATTTGAACTCCTCCGGACTGCACTTTCTTGGGGCGGAGTGCTACAATCCAATGTACGTTATGTGTCCCAGGTTAAGTTTGAACGTTTCAGACAACCTGGCACGCTTTAAGTCAAAGGGCAGACTAGTCAGTGGGCTTCATGAAAACGGCTTTCTCGGCTTCGATTTTGGAAATGAGAGCTACAAAGTATCCCTTTCTGAGATATTGCCGTATCTCTGGGATGAGGGCTGGATTGACTATCTCTCCGGCTACCGCCTCAACGGGAGTTTGGTGTTCTTTCCCGCAGTGACCATAGAGATAACTGGAGCTGACGTTAAGTGCGTGGACTGTATTCCGGGGGAGGGCGCGGTGTCCGTTCGATTCAAACAACTCTACAACGTTACATATTACACCAGGAACTCGGGGACAACTTGGAAGCGCTCGACCATTAAAAGTGAAGTCCTCGATCAGGCTGGACTCCTCAGCCTCCTCGAAAGACAGATCTACGTATTTTTCTACAACGGTACTCTTCATGCTTTTGAAACCGGTAAAGTTCAGCTTGAGTATTCAACTGCTACCGTTAATGATGGTAACCTGACGCGTGTTCTAGTTGCCCCGCGTTTCCACTATTCAAACCTTGCAGCCCCAGTTGTATTTTATGGGAATACATTCTCCTGTGGGGATTTAAAAACTATGGATCAGTCCGATTTATGCTGGTTTTGGTCTCTGGTCGTTATCTTTGTCCTCGTCGTGTGGCTTGCTTGGAAAAGAAAGTAGTGGACTATCCATCCTTTGGGTTCATCATGCGCCCCATGAAGAGTATTGTTCCAGTCTCTCTGTCGTAGATGAAGAAGATGAACGGGTGGTCGGCCTTGAAGATTTTTGGTTCTTTCTCCTGCATAGGGGCGTTCATCGTTAGCGTAACTGCCGTCGCCGCGGCCGCCTCGGTTCCGTTTTCGGCCACGCTGATGAAGCTCTTGTGGACGACATCCTCTATCGCTAGGTTTTCCCCGTTGGAGATTCCAGAGAAATCCGGCACCAGAAATGCTCTTTTCATTCCCATGTCCATGAGAACGTCCCTGAGCTTGTACGAAGCCTCGAACCTGAACTTCGGGAGGGCAACTTTCACCTTTTCCTCGCGCATGTTTTTCAGGATGTTCTCTATGGAGCCAGCGCTCAGGTTGCCTTCCACCTTTTCGAACTTCCCTTCTTTGGGCAGGATTATCAGCATGCCCAGCCTTTCACCCTCGTAGGGAAGTTCGAGGGCCTGAAGATCGTCGTTTTCAAAATAAGGGAATTCTCCAGTCTGGTGCATCATAGGGACGATAACTGTCCCGTTGGGAGCGTGGAAGGTTTCGTTTCTCGTGTCGCTTGCCCTGAATCTGCTCGACCAGTTTGCCTTAAAGTAAACCGCGTTCGTTATCACGAGCCTTGTCAGGGGACTTAAGCCCGATACGATGTCCTTTATCCTGCCGTTCGTCTGTTCCTCAACCCACTCATTTATTTCCCTCGCCGCTTCCGCGGGATTGCCCTGAAAGTCTACTTCCTTTGCCTCCCCGAGGTAGAACTCCTTCACAATTCCCAGATACTCCTCCCGTAGGGAATATCCCCTCTGAACCCAGAGTGCATTGACGCTCCTGAGGATGAAAGGCGAGCCTTCGGGACTTTTCAGGGAAAGTAGAAGATACCTAAAACCTGTCCACCTCGCATCATCGTCTTCAGGAAGATGTAGGACCCTCTTCATTTCTTCTGCGGTCTTTCCTCTTGCTCCCTCATATGCCATGGCAAGGGCCGTCTCGATGCTGAAGGGCGAGAAGAAGACGTTGTTATTGTTCCCTGCCAGCTCTTTGTATAGGTCAAATGTGAAGGAGTTGATCGCGTTAACCACAGGCTTTTCCTGCCCCTCTTTCAGGACGTCGTACTTTGTTGTGGGTAAGGTGGAGTAAGAGTCCGATGGATGTGATGTTGATGGGTTATTTGTGGGCCTGGGATTCTCCATCTGACCGAGGCATCCCCCAATGAAAACGAGAAGAACTGTAACAAGCAGAACTGTACGCCTCATGCGATCACCAAGATTACTATGGGTTGGGAGTATAAATACATCTCGATTGTTTCAACCGCGGTTAAAGTTGAAGGAAAAGAACATCAGAGAAGCGCCAGCGCTGCCATGACTTTCGCGTCTTCCACCATGTTGTCTATTTTGGCGTACTCGTTGGGCTGGTGGGCGGTCTCGTCGAGCGTAGCCCAGACCACCGCAGGAACCCCAAGCTTCCTGAAGAAGGCCGCAAAGGTTCCACCGCCGATTCCTCCAACCTTGGCCTCCTTTCCGCGGAGCTTTTTGATGGCTTCCTTCAGGAGAACAACTATCTCGCTGTTCGGATCCGTTGGAGCTGGAGCGTCGAGCCTCTGGAGGATTTCAACGTCTATCTCGGGCAGAACTTTGCCTTCTATCTCCCTCTTGTGCCTTTCTTTAACCTCGTCGGCGAGGGCCTTAACGTCGTTGAGAATGTCATCGAGGCTGTAATCCGGCAGAACCCTGCAGTCGAAGACGACCTCGTGTTCTCCTGGAGCTATGTTTGGAGAATCGGCTGGATTCTGGACCATCGTTGGCTCAAAGGTGCTCTCCGGAGGCTCAAACAGCTCGTCTTTTTTGTTGTACTTCTCGTGGAGGAGCTTGTCGAGGTGGTAAGCTAAGTCAAGGGCGACGCGGTGGGCGTTAAGGCCTTTGTCAGGCATACTTGCGTGAACCTGCTTTCCCCTAACCTTCAGCTTGAACCAGAGGATACTCTTCTCAGCTACCTCAATGAATGTTCCGTCCTCGTTTCCACCGTCCGGGACTAAGACTAGGTCGTCCTTTCTGAAAAGCTCTGGATGGTTCTTTATCAGCCACTCAACGCCGTAGTGGCTTCCAGTCTCTTCATCGCTGACGAAGGCGAGGATTACAGTCCTCTTCGGCCTGATTCCAAGGTTCATCATGGCTCTGACCGCGTAGAGGGAAGCGACGAGGCTCTGTCCGTTGTCCTCTGATCCTCTTCCGTAGACCTTTCCGTCCTTGACGACGGGCTTGAACGGCTCGGTCACCGTCCACTTGCTCAGGTCTCCGGGTGGGACAACGTCGAGGTGAGTCAGAATCCAGAGGCGCGGGCTTTTTTCGCCCTCTTCTCCGTAGTAGTAAGCTAGAATGCTCGGCCTAACGCCGTTCTTTGCCCTCTCATCGGGGGCCTCGTAAACCTCGACCCTGTCAAAGGGCCAGTCCTTTATTATCTCGAGGAGCTTCTGGGCCTTGTCGTACTCTCCCTCGCCACCGTAGTCGGGGCTTATGGCCGGGATTTTGATGAGTTCTATAAGGGTGTTTACCATCTCATCCCGGAGCCTGTCGATCTCCAGAGAGACTTTTTCAAGAACTTCGCTCATGGTAATCACCATTTTCGATTTCTTCATTGGGCTTAATAAACGTAATCAGATACCTTTTGTGGAGGTTGAGCAGGAAAACAAGGAGACGCTCGTAGAGGGGTTCGACTTCGTCCCCAAAGCGGGTCTTGAGGGCCTTTCCGATTTCCCTGACCGTTCTCCGCCCGTCGCAGAGCTCCCATATGTACGCACCCACTTCGTCGAGTTCTATTCTTCGGTAATCCCCATGGAGTTTTCTCGCGAGAAAGTCAAGCATCGAGTCCATGGGGATGAGGAGGTAATATTTTCCGTCAATCTTCCTCAGCTTGATCTTCTCGTTTCTTACTGGAATTAAATTCAGGTACTCCTCCATGGTTATTCCTCCGGGTGCAAAATTAAATCAAAGAAGTGGAAAAGAGAAATCACTTCTTCTTGCCCATCATGTAGAGCCAGATAACAATTCCGGCTAGGAGGAGGACTCCAAGGACGTTGCTGGTGAACCCGACGCTCGGCGCTACGTTGGCAACGATGAGGGCCGCGAAGATAATGCCCATTAGGGCCTCACCGGCTATTAGTCCTGCCGCACCGAGGACTCCAGCGTCGGTCATGTCCTCTCCACCGTTGCCCTTGGCTTTGCTGGCGAAGTGCCTTATCAGACCGCCTATGAATATTGGGACACCAAGGCTGAGCGGCAGGTAGATACCGACCGCAACGGGCATGACGGGAGTCCTGAACTTTGCCTTCTTCATTGCGAGTATCTCATCAACGATTATGAGGGCTATTGCAATGCCTGCACCTATGTAGACCATCTTCCACTCCAGGTTTCCGGTGAAGACACCCTCGGTGACCTTGGCCATGAGGAAGGCTTGGGGTGCCGCGAGGGCGTTTTCTTTGGCTGTTGGTGTTCCGGCTATTCCGTAGGCCTCTATGAGGAGGTTGAGCACGGGAGCCATAACGAGGGCCGCGGCAAACGTTCCAATGATTTCAAAGACCTGCTGTCTCTTCGGCGTCGCTCCAACGAGGTAACCTGTTGCGAGATCCTGCATCGTGTCGCCTGCTATGGCAGCTGCGGTACAGATAACCGCCGCGACGAGGATCGTGGCCACCATGCCCTCAGTTCCGGAGAGGCCAAGGGCTTTTAGCACAAGGGCCGTGAAGAGAAGGCTCATTATGGTGATTCCTGAAACTGGATTGTTTGATGACCCGACGACACCCGCGAGGTAGCCAGCTATCGCGCTTCCAAGGAAGCCGACGATAAGGAGTATCACGGCCATAACTGCGGCAATTCCGATTGAGCCTATGATGTGGTAGTAGAGCAGGAACAGCGGTATTGCAAAGGCTGCTATAAGGATAAGGACGTAGTTGAGCGGAAGGTCTTCTTCAGTTCTAAGAACTGCCTCTCCAGCCTGCCTTCTCTTTGCAGCCTCAAGACCCGCCTTGATGCCCCTGGTTATCGGCCCCCTGAGCTTGATGAGGCTCCACAGGCCGCCGACGACCATCGCACCGACACCCATGTAGCGGATCTTGGTACTCCATATCGTCCAGGCAAGGTCGAGGGCACTCATGTCGGTTGAGCCCATCTGGCCTGCATAGAGGGGTATCGCTATGAACCATGCTATTGCACCACCGAGGAATACCAGGAACGCTATGTTGAGACCAACAATGTAACCGACGGCAACGAGGGCCGCGGAGAGGTCGCTTCCGAAGTAGTAGACGCGGGAACCTATCATCTTGGCGGTCTCAACTGTTCCGCTCCACAGGCCCGTCTGGCCCAGGAGCTTGTAGATGCCGCCGAAGATTCCACCGTAGAATATCGGTTTGGCGTGGCTTCCACCCTTATCGCCAGCTATAAGAACTTCGGCACAGGCGGTACCTTCTGGATAGGGGAGCTTCTCCTCGACTATAAAAGCCCTTCTCAGTACGACCGTGAAGAGTGCACCGAGGGAGCCACCGAGCGCTGCTATGATTGTCACGATGTAGTATGGGAACGTGGTGTAGTACTCGAGAACTACTAGGGCAGGGAAGGTGAATATGACTCCAGCAGCGAGCGATTCGCCTGCGGAGGCCGCCGTCTGAACCATGTTGTTCTCAAGGATGTTCCTGTCCTTGAAAGCCAAGAGTATCGCCATTGAGATAACCGCTGCGGGAATGCTTGCACTGACGGTCATTCCTGCGTACATTCCGAGGTAGGCGTTGGCAGCACCCATCACTATCGATAGAAGGACGCCCAGAACAAACGCCTTTACGGTATATTCAGGCAGGGATTTCTCTGGGGGAATATATGGTTTGAACTCCATGGGTTGCACCCCCTGTAGTAAATGGCATATCACTTTGTACTCCGGTTTATAAAAACGTTTTGTATTGTCAGATGTTTTCTGGTTTGACGTCGAACTTGTGTTGCAGTGGCGGGTTCCCCCATTGCGGGCTGATGGACGTGACTGTAGGCAATGTCTTATATACCCCCTAGGCGATACTCTTACGTCTGCAAAAGAACTGGGAGGTGTCCCTTTGATAGAGATTACGTTCCTCGGGAGCGGAGGGGGGAGGTTCATCACCATAACCCAGTTCCGCTCCACGGGAGGATTCCACATAGCGGCCAGCAGGAACATCTACGTTGACCCAGGGCCAGGAGCACTGGTCAGGAGCTGGCGCTACAAGCTCGACCCCAGGAAGCTGGATGCAATCTTCGTCTCCCACAGGCACGTCGACCACTGCAACGACCTTGAGGTCATGGTCGAGGCAATGACCGGCGGAGCGCTGAAGAAGAGGGGTGTTTTGATAGCATCGAAGAGCGTTGTCTATGGCGACGAGGAACACACGCCGGCGATAAGCCAGTATCACATAAACGTCCTTGAGAGCGTGCACATCCCAGAGCCGGGAAGCAAGATTTCAATCGGAGACGAGGAGTTACTGATAACCCCGAGCAAGCACTCCGACCCAACAACAATAGGCTTCAGGATGAGGACGTCCCTCGGTGATATCTCCTACATTCCAGACACGGCGTACTTCGACGACCTCGTCCGCTGGCATGATGGGGCTAGGGTTCTGATAGCGGCAATAACGAGACCTAGGGACATGGGCATTCCTTACCACCTGAGCACTGACGACGCCGTTGAGATGCTCAAGAGCATGGAGAAAAAGCCGGAAGTCCTCGTGATGAGCCACATCGGGATGAAGATGCACTTCGCCAACCCCTACAAGGAGGCAAAGTACATCGAGAACGTAACCGGCGTAAAGACGTACGTCGCCAAGGAAGGCTTCAGGATAACTGTTAACAAAAAGGAAATAGCGGTAAGGACCCTGAGGCCGGCGAGGTTCGTCTGAGTCTTTATTTCTTTTCGGCTTCCTTTACAATCCTAGAAACTGTTGAATAAGCCATCTCGAACAGCTCGTCCCTTCTCTTCTCGGTTGGAGCCTCAGCCACGACCCTTATCTTGGGCTCGGTTCCGCTCGGCCTTATCAGTATCCACGAGCCGTCGTTCAGGGCAATCCTGAAGCCCGAGATAGTTAGCACTTCCTTTATCTCGCTGGAGAGCTTTCTCTCGACCTCTTCGGCGGCCCTTCTAACGACCTCGGCCTTGTATTCGTCGGGACAGAGGACGTTAGCCTTTTTCAGGTAGTAGGTTGGAATCTCCTTGACGAGCTCGCTCAGCGGGCCGTTCTCGTCTATGAGCTTTATGAGGAGACCCATCGTTACGAACGGGTCTATCCATGGTCCGAACTTCGGGTGGACGAGCTTCCAGGGCTCAGCGGCGAAGATGGCTTTATATCGCTTTATGCCGTCGTGGGGCTGTCCGAGCGGAATCCTCACGACCCTTCCGCCTGCCCTTTCAACTACCGCGTCTATCCTTGAGCCCGTGTCTATTGACACAACTACAGTCCCGCCGCCGTGCTCCTCAACGTAGAGCTTGGCGAAGAGCGCTATAACGGTGTCCTCGTCAACGTAGTTCCCCTTCTCGTCGAAGACGGCTATTCTATCAGCGTCCCCGTCCTGGGCTATCGCGAGGTCAACGCCCAGCTCCCTCACCAGCTTTCCGAGGTAGGCTATGTTCTCATATCTCGGCTCCGGCTTCCTGCCCGGGAAGTGGCCATCCACGTGGGCGTTGACGCTGAGGACCTTCGCCCCCATCTCTCGCAGGAGGTAGGGGGCGACGAGGCTTCCGGCGCCATTGGCACCGTCGTAGAGGACTTTAAGGTTCGTTTCATGGCCAACAAAGTCCAGAACCGCGTTTATGTAGTCAGGGATAACCTCCACATTCCTAACGGGCTTTATCTCGTCCCACCTTGCCTTTCTGAAGTTCCCGGAGAAGATTATCTCCTCAAGCCCCCTCTCCTGCTCGACGTAGAACTCCGTCCCATCGCCGTTGAAGACCTTTACCCCGTTGTCCGTGGGAGGGTTGTGGCTGGCCGTTATCATAACCCCAGCATCCGCGAGCTTCCTCGTTCCCCACGC
Source organism: Thermococcus kodakarensis KOD1 (assembly GCF_000009965.1). NCBI lineage: Archaea > Methanobacteriati > Methanobacteriota > Thermococci > Thermococcales > Thermococcaceae > Thermococcus > Thermococcus kodakarensis. The sequence continues at coordinate 1,583,992 of NC_006624.1, read as the reverse complement.
TAGTGCGGGAGTGGGAATCAAGTCCGCGTCGAGGACTTCCATCCCAGTGCTCAGAAGACCAGAGATCATGGCGTTTTTCAGCATTACACTAGAAGTCCTTCCGTCCCTCCCGACGAGGGCCTTCCCGCTCTTGTAGGTCCCGACTGCCATTCCAACCTTCATGGCGAGCTCTGGCGTAACTTTCTCCCAGAGGGTTCCACGTATCCCCGCTGTTCCAAAGAGCCTCATACCACCACCGTAGGGAGTTGAGACGAACCTTAAATATCTTTCACGTATATGGCCAGGCCTCGGTAGTTGATGAGCCGCATGGTTTTCGGCATGACGTCCCCGGCGAGCGGGAGAATATAGACGGGAACACCCAGCTTTTTTCCAAGTTCCAGGATGGACCTCACTATCTCAGGAGTGGGTCGGACTGAGTATAGGGCTTTAACCCCGCGGTAGAGTTCTAGGTTCGGGCTGAAGAGGTCGTCCCGAACGGCGTTGATCCCGAGCTCCCCGGCCTTCTCAACCGAGGCGGGATTCCAGTCAACGGCAAGAACGTCGTAGCCAAGCTCCTTTAACCTTAGAGCCACTTTGAACTGAAAGCCTATTCCGAGCTCTACGACTTTTCCCTTCGGAACCCTGGATGCTATAAAATCCGCGAAGTCCTCGATTGGCATGGAGAAAAATGGGAGAAGAGGTTTAAAAACCTTCAGAAGACGGCCTTCCCGCTTCCCTTCTCGAAGACGTGGGCCTTCCTCATGTCGAAGACGACGTCAACTTCCTGGCCTTCCTGAACCCTTGACTCGGCAGGGAACTTGCCGAGGAAGGTAACGTCACCAATGCTCAGGTGTACTATCTTCTCTCCACCGAGGTTCTCAATGATCTCCACGAGTGCTCTGGCCATGTTTTCCCCTGGGATCTTGACCTGGGCGAAGAGGGCGTCGTAGATGTCCTCGGGCCTTATGCCGAAGATGACCTCCCTGCCGACGAGGTTCTTCTCCCGGAGCACTTCGAACTGATCTGGGAGGAATTTCAGCCTGAACTCGCCGAAGTCTGCAAAGCCGTCCTCTGTAACGGTGGCGTCCATGAAGTTCATCGGCGGGCTTCCAATGAAGCCTGCAACGAATGTGTTCGCAGGCCTGTCGTAGACCTCCTCAGGCGTTCCTACCTGCTGGAGCTGGCCCTGGTTGATGACGGCGACCCTGTCTCCCATCGTCATTGCCTCGACCTGGTCGTGTGTGACGTAGATGGTGGTGACGCCGAGTTGCCTCTGGAGCCTCTTGAGTTCGGCACGCATCTTCACCCTCAGCTTGGCGTCGAGGTTCGAGAGCGGCTCGTCCATGAGGAAGACCTGCGGCTTTCTCACGATGGCCCTTCCAAGGGCGACACGCTGTCTCTGTCCACCTGAAAGCTCCCTTGGCTTTCTGTTGAGGAGCTCCGTGAGGCCGAGCATCTCAGCGACTTCCCTGACGCGTCTGTCGATCTCGTCCTTTGGAACCTTCCTCAGCTTGAGTGGGAATGCTATGTTGTCGTAGACGGTCATGTGCGGATAGAGAGCGTAGCTCTGGAAGACCATGGCAATGTCCCTGTCCTTGGGCGGGACAAAGATACCTTTCTCGGGGTCGGCGACGAGCTTGTCTCCTATGTATATCTGGCCCTTCGTCGGCTCTTCCAAGCCAGCTATCATTCTCAGAGTAGTGGTTTTTCCACAGCCGCTCGGACCGAGGAGTATCATGAACTCGCCGTCCTTTATGTGGAGGTTCATATCCTTAACGGCCGTGAAGTCGCCAAACTGCTTCCAGACGTTGATGAGCTTTACTTCCGCCATTTTATCACCCCCAAATAAAATTGGAAAGGGATCAGCGCCTCCTCCTGAGGAGGAGCGGTACTACTGCGAGACCGACGAGGAACGCCGGGCCGCAGATTCCGCCACCCTCTTCACCACCGCCGGTGCCTGGGGAGGTGCTGGTAGTGGTGGATCCGCTGCCACTTCCGCCTCCTCCTGGGGATGTGGTTGTAGTAGTCGTGGTGGTTTGTGGCTGTCTCGGTGGTGCTTGTAGTGGTGGTCTCGGTGCTGCTCGTCGTCGTTGTGGTCGTCTTTGTGGGGGTCTCGGTCTCGGTGGGCTTCTCTCCGCCGGTGCCCTCGACGAGAGGTATCATAACTACGGTCGCTAGTTTTCCGTTTTCTGTGTCGTAGCTTTTGAGCTGCTCTTCTTGGGTTGGCTTGAAGCCCTCTGGGACGAGCATGTCGTAAACTCTCGGCGCGACACCGGCAATGACTGCCTGTGGGTCGGCGCCACCGCCCTTCCACTGCTCCGCCTCAACGGCAACTGGTCTCCACTTGTCCGGACCATAGCCGTCCTGCGAACCTACGAGGACGCTGGCGTAGAGTCCGTAGTCAGAGACTCCTGGGAAGTACTTCTTCGGGAGCTTCACAACTATTGAGTTCTTGGTTGGATCGGCTGAAATCTGCATCTCGCCCTGTATGGCAGTGCCGTTCGGGAGGACGATCAAGTTGCCGTAGTCCCAGCCAGCGATCCTGAGGGCTACATCCCAGGGGTGGAACGGGTCGAGATTCACGTTGCTTCCTGGCCCATCCGGGAACATCTTTATTGCGCTGCTGTTTCCTCCCTCCTTGAAGTCAAGGTAAACCTCGATTATCTGGAGGCTGAAGCCGTTTGGACCGTTCCACGGGTTGCCGCCGAGATCCTTGAAGTAGAACTCCATGACGTAGCTGTCGGCCTGTTCGAGCATCCTGAAGCGGAGGAGGTCGAAGACACCTGGCTTGAAGACCGAGTCAGTTGGGTAGGTGTAGGTTCCAGGCCCGTGGTCATCTCCTTCAGGGTCAGCGATGTCAGCAATGACTGCACCCTTGACCTGGACGGGGAGCTTGAGCTCGACCGGTGAGCTTATTACCTCCAGCTCACCGTTCTCGTTTACGGTTGATACCGCGAAGTAGAAGTCGCTCGGATTGGAGAGGTAGTCGAATGGAACGACGACTTCAACTCCGGCGTCGGTCTTTTTGGCCGTAACGTCTCCAACTTTCTCGCTTGTCTCGTAGTCCTTGGCCTTGTAAACTTCGGCCTTCCCGTCCTTATAGACCACGTGGGTCGTTATCAGCATGCCAACGCTGTCCTTTGAGAGTGGGAAGAGCGAGTACCTCAGCTCGGTCGGCCTCTTCTGGAGGATTGTGAACGTGTTGCCGATCCTCTCGTCCGGGCTGGAGAGGCTGACCTCGAACTCGTTCAGATCGCCTTTAACAAGGAAGTGGATGCCGTCGCCCTCGAAGTAGACCTCAACTCCCTTAGCGAGGGCTGACTCGCTTGAGTACTCCTTCTTATCTCCCTCTCCAAGGCCGTCGAGCGCCCTCGTAATGTATGGCTGGCCGTCAGGGAAGTAGTTTCCGTAGAGGTAGCTCGGGGGCTCGACTCCCGCCAGCTTGTAGATCTCGTAGAGGTAGGTCTTCAGGTAGCGGTCGAAGGTGTAGTCCTGGCCGCTGTCCTGGTCGTTGCCGTACCACCAGAACCAGTCGCTCGCCTCTGCCCTGAGGAGGTACTCGTAGGCCTTGTTCCAGGCGTCCTGGCTCATCTTATCTTTGTTTTCCATGAGGGCCTTTCTTGCCTGATAGAGCCAGTACCAGCCGTAGTTCTCCTGGGGCTCGCCTATCCAGGTGGAGAGCGTTCCGTCAATCCAGCTTGACTCGGGCCACTGCATCTCTTCCTGGACTCCAACCATGTCGTAGAGCTCTCCGAGGCTCTTGGCCTTGAGAAGTGCATTCACCTTGTCCTCAGTAGTGAAGTCGAGGCGCTCCATCATCTTCGGAGTGAGCTCCTTCGCCTTGTCGCCGTAGAGCTTGATGTACTCGCTTGGGGTGAGCGTCTTTATCAGTCCAGCGTTCTGGAGCTCGGTGAGCTTCTTGTAGAGCTCCTCGAGGAATAGCTTGCCGTCGTACGGATAGTGCTCCCAGGGGTTCTCACCGTCGAGAGTGACAACGTAGACGAGAGAGCCGTCGTAGTTCTGCTTCTGGAGCTTTAGCAGCTCGTTCACGAAGTCCTGAACCGCCTGGTACTGGTTCATTCCACTGTAGGTAAAGCCAACGCGGTCGCTGAGGGCGTGGTCACGGGGGAACAGGTAGATCTTCTTTCCGTTGAACTCGGCCACCCAGGGCTTGTGGTAGTTCTCGATCGTCTTCTCTACGCCGAGCCTGTCGAGGACGAGCTGGTCGGTCATAACCCACTGCCAGCCGTTCTCCGCTAGGATTTCAAGGGTCTTGTCGTTGAGGGCTGACTCGGCCGCCCAGCCTCCCTGGGGAGTAACCCTTCCGTCTCCGAGGTACTTCTTGTAGAGCTCATGGGACTTCTTGACGTGAGCGTCAAAGTCGCTCTCCCATCCGAAGTCGTTGAGTATCGGCCCTATCGGGTGGGCGTAGGGGACGACGGTGACCTCAACGTTCCCGTTGCCGAGGAGGTAGTTGATCTTCTCGTGCTCCTCGAATGTGTGGTTGAGAAGCCAGAGCTGAGCGTTGAGGACGGTCTTAACGTCGTCCCTCGTGTAGCCACCTTCGTCAACCTTCTCGTAGAGGGCCTTGAGCTCGGGGGTGTTCATTATGTAGTCGTAGTCTATCCAGGCGAGGTTGAAGAGGACGGCCAGGTCGATGTAGTCCTGCTCGGTGAACTCGTTTGTTACAGCAACCTTCTGCTCCTCCAGCGGAAGGTTGGCGTACTTGGCCTTAGCGTTCATCATCTTGTTCTTAAGCTCTGTGTACCTGTCCCAGAAGTCCCTTATCGGGTTCCCGTTCTGGTCAGTTACGGGTTCACCGTTCCAGGGTATAGTGTGGTCGAAGAACCCTCCAGGAGCCTGGAGCATGAACCACTTGTCTTCGACGGTCAGGGGCTCCCCGTTGGCTATTTTCTCGGTGATTATCTGGTGTGTGTCTTTCTTCCCGTTCATATAATCAGCGAGCTGGGCTATGAGTGAACCCGAAAGGTCGATTGCAACGTGCACATCGGGATATTCGCTTAGGTAGTGGGCCATCTTCCAGTAGTTGTTGGCAGCGTGGAGCCTGACCCATGGCCTCGTGTAGACATCTTGGATCGGGTCGTAGTAGTAGGGCTGGTGCTGGTGCCAGACTATTATGACGTTCAGCGGCTTTGGTTCTTCCGCCAGCGCGAACTTGGCGTTCGCTCCTATTATACTTCCAAGCACCAAAATGGTAAGGAAAAGGGAAACCAGCTTCTTCATCTTATCACCTCACTCTTTAAGGCCTCCAACAGTGAGGCCGCTCCTTATGTAGTTCTGGGCGAGGATAAACATCACGAACACGGGCAGGGCGAACAGCAGCGCCGCAGCAGCGAAGTAGCTCCAGTCAATTCCCCTGCCGATTCCACCCAGGAGTGAGTATATCCACACCGCCAGCGGCTGGCTTTCCTGACCCAGGAGGAGGCTTGCCAGGATGAACTCCGTCCATCCGCCGATGAACGCAAAGACTGCCACCGTCGCTATTCCCGGGAGTGCCATTGGAAGGAGCACGTGCCTGATTATCTGGAAGTAGTTTGCACCGTCAACGAGTGCTGCTTCGTCGAAGTCGGGGCTTATCGAGTCTATGTATCCCTTGAGGAGCCACGTATTGAAGGGCACGCTTCCTGCGGCGTAGATGAAGGCCAGCACCGGAAGCTTGCCGTAGAGGCCGAGCTTGACGAGCATTCCGTAGAGGGCTATAAGTCCCGCTATCCCGAGACCGCCCGAGACCTGCGTGAACATCAGGTAGAAGTAGAGTATGTGCTCCCTGCCGAAGAACTGGAGCCTTGAAAAGGCGTAGGCCGCCGGGACGACGAAGATCAGTGCCAGTACTACCGTAAGGGTCGCCAGGATGAGGCTGTTCTTCAGGTACTTGAAGAAGTTGGAGTTCACGAACTTGCCCAGGGCAGTGAATTCTGCTTTTCCGGTGTCCCTCGCTCTAATGTACCCGTCCATCTGTCCGCTGACCTTTACTCCGTTAATCGTCCCCTCTGTGAGTGTGACGTTCCTGACTATTCCAAAGCCTATAGTTCCGTCGTCGTTGATCCTCGTCAGGATTATCGTGCCTTTAACATTTCCACTGAAGTCCCCACTGCCGGAGCCGCCGTTGACGGTGAAAGTTGCCCTGGAAACTGGAATCTCAAACTTCAAGCCCGTGAAAGGCCCGTATTTTACAGTTCCGATTAAGGTGCCGTCTGTTACGTAGAGCTTGCCGTTCTGAATTGTTCCCTTTCCGGTTATCCTTCCTTCAAAGTCCTCCATCAACCTGTCGCCGGAGAATCCAAAGAGGACTTCTCTGTACGAATCCAGGGTGACCTGCTTTGGTATGAGCTCCAGCTCGGTCGTTGCGAGCGTTGATTTTGGGCTTATCGAGACTGTGAAGATGTAGTACACTGGGAAGAGGATTATGAACATTATGAAGATAGCCAGCAACGTCAGGACGAAGCTCTTGAGCATCTCGGATCTCTTACGGCCCATCATCCCCTGGCACCCTCCTGGAGTCTGGTTATCCTAACGTTCACGTACATGTAGACCGCCAGGATGAGCGTGGCTATCACCATTATCGCCGCGGCCCTGCCGTAGTGCGGACTGGCGCCGAATGCCTTCCTGAAGCCGTAGAGCAGAAGGAACCTGTCCTCGAAGAGGCCCGCGTTGTAGATGTACGGCACCATGAAGTACTGGAAGCTCGCGGCGCTCGTGAGTATGGTCGCGAAGGCTATCGGCTTTCCAACTATTGGGACGACGACGTTCCAAATTCTCTGCCAGTAGTTTGCTCCGTCTATGATGGCCGCCTCGATTAACGTGTCCGGAACTGACTGGAGTGCGGCGGTTATTACGGTCATCATAAACGGATAGGCCAGCCAGACCTCGATTATGTTGAGGGCCACGAAGCCCCAGGTTGGGTTGTTCACCCAGTCGGGCCCGGTAATGCCGATTGATTTGAGCACAAGGTTAATCGGGCCAAAAACGGGATCAAACATGAACTTCCACACGGTTACCGAGAAGAGGAGCGGCAGCGCCCAGGGGATTATGAGGAGCGACCTGTAGATGGCCTTGCCCTTGACGTACTTGCTGTTGTAGAGCAGGCTGAGGAATAGGCCTGCGAGGGCCTTCAGTGTGACGCTCGTGAATACGAATATCCACGTCCACTTGAAGGCGTTGATGAACTTGTCGTCAGAGAGTGCCCACTTGAAGTTTTCTAGGCCTACGAAATGCATGGGTTCAACTGCGCTCTGGGGGTTGTAGATGGGGAAGTTTCCAAGCTGGGCGTTCGTGAACGCTAAATAAATCGAGTAGACTATCGGCCAGAGATTGAAGAACAGGAACGCGGCCATTCCGGGCAGTATGAGCATCAGTGCAGCAGCGGTCGTCTTCTTCATTTCAGCACCTCCATAAGGTAATAAAAAGAGAAAGCGGCTCAGCTTGAGCCCATGTCCTGGAGTATTTTCTCCTGGTACTTCTTGAGGATGGCCTCAAAGTCGGCGTGGGCCGGATCCTGGAGTATCTCGGTTATTGCACCGTCAACGCCGCCCCAGACCGCGCCCATCTTCGGGCTCTTGGGCATCAGGTAAGCGTGCTGAACCGCCTGACCGAAGCCGTAAATGACCGGGTCAGCCTTGATGTCTGGATCCTCAAGCACTGGCTTGAGGACTGGAATGTAACCGAGCTGGAGTGAGAGCTCCTTGATGACCTCTGGAGTTGTTGTGAACCACTTGACGAACTTCCAGGCGGCGTCCTTGTTCTTCAGGCCTGCCGCAAAGTAGATGTCCTTCACACCACCGTAGGGCCTCGGCCAGTACTCCTTGCCGTCCTTGGTGATCGGCGGGAGTGGAACAACACCGAAGTCAATGCCAGCCTTTTTAACGTCGTTAATGCTCCACGGGCCGTTAACCATCATCGGCGCCCTGCCCTCAAGGAAGATGCTCTGCTGGGTGTTGTAGTCGGCAGTCGGGGCCATGTACGGCCATATCTGGGTGAAGAAGAACTTGAAACCCTCTATGGTCTCGGGCTTGTCAAGGCCAGGCTGCTCTGTGGCATCGTCGAAGTAGTATCCTCCGAAGGCTTGGGCGATGCCTGAGATGAAGTAGGCGTTGATTGGCCAGGCGATTCCGTATTTTTCGTTGTCTGGGTCGTAGTACTTCTCCATGATGGCTTTCATTTCGTCGAAGGTCTTTGGCGGCTCGCTGACCATGGCCTTGTTGTAGATTATTGCTACGGTCTCAGCCGCGAAGGGCATTGCGTAGTAGTGCCCCTTGTACTGCATAGCGTCAACGGCCATCGGGGCGAAGTCCTTCAGGATGTCGTCGGTAATGTAATCGTCGATTGGCTCGAGAAGGCCTGCGTCGGCGAACTTTCCAATCCAGTCATGGGCCCAGATGAAGAGGTCTGGGCCTTGTCCGCTCGGGATGGCTGCCTTGAGGGCGTCTTCGAGGTTAGGCTTCTGCTCGAAGGTTATTTCAACGTTCGGGCATTCGGCCATGTACTCTTCTGCTATGCTCTGGAAGACCTCAAGCTCGTTCGGCTGCATATTGTGCCAGATAACAACCTTGCCGCTTCCGCACTCAACAGTAGGAGCGGTGGTGGTCTCGGTGGGTGAGGTAGTAGTGGTCTCGGTCGGGGAAGTGGTCTCTGTTGGAGACGAGGTCGTCTGACTCTGGCTGGTGCTTGGGGTAGTCGTCGTTTCCCCACCGCCTATGCAGCCGCTGGCCACGACACCCAGGAACAGAACCCCCACAAGGAGGAGGGCAAAGATGCCTTTTCTCATTGTTTATCACCTAGTTATCTCGTTGCATTTGAGTATCATCGTGGGTGATATATATACCTTGCGCTTCCTGGCTCATTCCTGCAGGTCTGAACCGATGTGTACATTCATGCTGTCTTTCACTCTGATGATTGAAGAGAAAGCGGGGATTTTTATCTGTTCGTTGCTCCCGTTAGAAGGCACTGGGGTCTCTACATCGTTCCAGGAACAGTTTATTCCGACCAAAACCCGCTCAGATCCAGCTTTTCTTTCATACACGAACCATTTCTCTCCAGCCCCGATGACCCTGAAGCTCCCCACCTGAAGCGACTTCAGAGAGCGCCTCAGTTCTATCAGCTTCATGGTCTGCCGGAGTATCTGGAAATCCCACTTTTCCTCATCCCAGGACATCGGTGTCCTCCCTGCCGACATACCTTCGCCTGAACCCCTTAGGCCGATTTCGTCGCCGTAAAAGATAGCCGGAATGCCCTTGTACGTCATCAAAAACGTGAGGGCACAGAGATACCTCTCCTTGCCGGCCAGGTCTATGAACCTCTCCGTGTCGTGGTTGTCGAGGAAGTTGTAGGTGAAGTACTCCGCCGGGCCGAGGTGCGCACTCAGTAGCTCAATCCCGTTGATGAACTCGGTAGCGCCGATTTCTCCAAAGGCAAAGAACCTTAGAAGGAGGTCGTATAGGGGATAGTTCATGACACCGTGGAAGACACCGAAGAGGTAGAGCCTCGGGTCGTCCATAACTTCACCGAACAGGTATGCATCGTCCGGAAGCCCTTCTCGAACTTCCCTCCAGAACCCTGGTGGAACGCCGTGGGCAACGTCGAGCCTCCAGCCGTCCGCCCCCTTCTCAAGCCAGTAGTTCATAACCCTTGCAACGAACTCCCTGACTTTCGGGCTGTCGTGGTTGAGCCTCGGCATTACCCAGACGGAAAAGAAGGACTCGTAGTTCCAGCCCATCTTCTTGAGCGTCTGATACTTTTCCATCGGCGGAAGGTCCGATTTGAGAACTCTTATGAACTCCTCTGAAACGACAGGGAACCCCTTAACGCGGTAGAAGTCGGCGTATTCGCTTTCTTCTCCTCTCTCCACAACGTCCCTGAAGAAGGGGTGGAAAAAGCTGGTGTGGTGGAAAACGCCGTCGAGTACAAGCTTGATGTCCCTGCTTTTAAGGGCCTTCACGAGCTCCCGAAACGCTTCTTCCCCACCAAGCCTCTCCGCGACTCTGAGGTAGTCGGTTATGTCATAGCCGTGGTACGTCATGGATTCGAAGATTGGCGTTAAATAGAGGGCGTTGACGCCGAGTTCCTCAAGGTGGTCGATCTTTTCAACGATGCCCCAGAGATCGCCACCGTAGTATTCCCAGCTGAGAAAAGGGGGTTCATGATCCCTGCCTTTGGCAAACCTGTCGGGCATTATCTGGTAAAAGACTCTATCGAGAATCCACGAGGGAGCGTCAAGCCTGAATGGTGCCGCCTCAAATGGGCCGAGGGTTAGGCTTTTTCCCTCTTTGAGGAAGACCTCGAAGGAGTATCTCAGTTTTTCGGTTTCCTGTAAAACCGCCTCGTAGTACTCAAAAACTTCCCCATCTGCCTTCTTCCGCATTTTAACGTGCGTATCGTCTGTCACCAAATAAGCTGCATCCACTTTGCCCTTTTTACTCCTCAAGAGGACGTGAGTCCTGTCCCCAAAGGAATAGAGATAGAGAAGGGCGGGCCTGTGAAAAACCATATCATTGCCCGCTATTTTAGCCAAGCTCACTTCCCTCTCGAACTTGTATGAAGGCCTCCGATAGAGCTCCTTCTCTGGATTCTCGGGGTCAAGAAGGAACTCCCCGCCAGCGGAGAAGGCGTACCTCCAGAGGCCCTCCGGGAGCTTGATTTCGATTATCCACCTCTTATCCTCGTGCTTCATCCTGAAGGAGCCCTCGTTGAAGGCGTTAAAGTTACCCAGAAGGTATGCGTAGTCCCACCTTCCGGCGTCTGGAAGGGAGAACTCGACCCTCGCCACTCTGCCGTGGATGAAGTTTTCTTCAAACCCGAAAACCTTATACACTCATACCACCTTGTATCACTGGTGATGATTAAACTGATGCCAGTGAACTTAAATGTCTTTGGGGGTTAAGCCATGAGGGAAGACGAGATAATTGAAAAGCTCCAGAGGCTCGGCCTCACCAAGTACGAGAGCCTTGCCTACATAACTCTCCTCAAGCTCGGGCCAAGCAAGGCAACCGACATAACGAAGGAGAGCGGGATTCCGCACACGAGAGTTTATGACGTTCTAAGCTCCCTCCACAGGAAGGGCTTCGTTGATGTCATGCAGGGCACTCCGAGGCTCTATAAGCCAGTGAACCCTGAAGTCGTGCTTGAAAGGATTAAGGAGGAACTCATCGAGGACATTGAGGCCCTCAAAAAGGCTTTCCTCGACCTCTACCGTGAGGCTCACGGTGAGGAACTCCCGGAGATTTGGACGATACAGGGCTTTGACAACACGCTTGAGAGGGCCGAGCACGTCATAAGGACTGCAAAGCACGAGGTTCTGATAAACACGCCCTTCGAGTTTCTGAAGCTCCTCCAGGGCGAGATAAAGAACCGCAAGGACGTAATCTTCGTAATCATAAGCAACTTCGGAGACGAGATACCGAACTGGCTCAAGGGCGACAACATAATCCTCGCCAGAAGCGGCGGAGCACCCTGGCTCATGGCGAGCTGGATAATCGGCGACATCGACTACGCCCTCTTCTTCGGTGCCCTGCCCAAGGACAGGAGGAGGGAGAAGTTCTACTCCTTCTGGGCAAAAAGCCCGAGGATAATCCAGAACTATATGCACTGGTTCTACACGATATACTTCGACAACAGCGAGGTAATAAAGCCCCTCGCCTACGAGAGGCTCCAGAAGCCGGTCTCGCTGGTAAACATCAGAACCCTGATAACCGTTCTCAAGTTTGCAGGCCTCCCGAGAAAAGCCGAGATAGTCGGGAAGCTCATAGACACCAAGGAGCCCGTGACCCTGGATGGGGAAATCGTTGACTACGAGTACACGCCCCTTACGGCAAACGTTACCTTCAAGTACAACGGCAAGCAGCTGAAGGTCGGCGGCATAGGCAGCTACTTTGAGGACGTCGAGGGGGAGAAGTTCATCCTCCTTGAGTGACCCATCATTTTTAATTTCTAAACTTCAACCTATGGCTGGTGAAGAAAAATGAGAATTCTAATGCTCGGTTTCGAGTATCTTCCAGTAAAGGTCGGTGGTCTCGCTGAGGCCCTAACGAGCATTGGGGAGGGCCTCGCTGGGCTTGGAAACGAGGTCGTGGTCTTCACGCCAGACCACGGAAGGAAGCTCGGCGAAGAGCTTGCTTCTTTCAGGGTTCTCCTTGAGGGTAGGGAAGTTGAAGTGAAAGTCAGAAAGCGGGAACAGAACGGCGTAATCGTTTATTCCCTCGGTGGGAGTTACCTGGATTTGGATGTTTATCCGGGCTGGGAAGATTTGCTCAAGAAGGCCGTCCTCTTCGGGAAGGCCAGCGCAGGGCTCATGAACATCCTCATCGGCGAGTTCAAGCCCGATGTAGTCCATGCCCACGACTGGCACACCGTCTTTGCCCTGGGCCTTCTGAAGAAGTACTTCGGGGTTAGGGCGGTTTTCACAGTCCACAGGCTCAACAGGGCAAAAGTCCCCGCAAGCTACTTCCACGAGGCCAACCTCGGCGAGCTGGCGCCGTTCCCCGACCTCGACCCCGAACACACAGCTGGCTACATAGCGGATGCGGTAACTACCGTCAGCAGGAGCTACCTGTGGGAGGAGTGGAGCTTTTTTAAAAACTTCGACGGCAAGGTAACCCACGTCTTCAACGGTATTGACTGCTCCTACTGGAACGAGGAGTTCCTTGAGGGCAAGGATTTGCCGAGGGAGGAGAGAAGGAAGAGAATCCTCCAGCGCTTCGGACTCTCTGATGGAAAGGCGTTCATGTTCATAGGGCGCTTCGACAGGGCCCAGAAGGGAGTTGACACTCTCCTTCGGGCAATCGAGCTTCTATCAACCGACCCAGCATTTAAAAGCCTTCGCTTCTTGATAGTGGGCAAAGGCGATCCAGGGCTTGAAAGCTGGGCCAGAGAAACCGAGCGGCGCTTCCCGGAGAACGTGAAAGTGATAACCGAGCTCCTGTCGAGGGAGACTGTTAGGGAGCTCTACGGTTCGGTTGACTTCGTGGTAATCCCGTCCTACTTTGAGCCCTTTGGTCTCGTCCAGCTCGAGGCGATGTGCCTGGGTGCAATTCCGATAGGCAGTGCAGTGGGGGGCATCAAAGACACAGTCATTGACCTCGACGCCGACCCAGAGAGGGCGACGGGGCTTCTCGTTCCGCCGAGGGATGCATTTGCCCTCGCGAGGACGATAATCCGTGCATCTGAACTCGATGAGGAAACCCTGAAGAGGCTCAGGGAGAACGGGAAGAGGAGGGCAAGAGAGGACTTCACGTGGGAGAAGGCCTGCAGGAGGTACTTGAGGGTATATCAGAACGCTGTGGACAAGGCTATTCCCTTCCTCCGCTAGCGCCACCCGTACTCGGCTAAGAACTTCCTCTTTAATCTTTTTATCGTCCCCGAAACGCCTAAAGTTCTGAAGATGACCTTTGAGCCGTTTATCTCTGTGAGCATGGTCAGTGCAAAGCGGAGCTCTTCAACGTGCTTCCTGTCAACCCTAACTATTCCAGTCTGGCTTTTCTCGTCGAACTTGATGAACCATGGCTTTGCCCTCGCCGAGCCGAGGTACCCCAGGGCGGAGAGGCTGGCCTCCCAGACCGCTTTCTTTATTTCGTCCTTCTTGAAGGGCCTCTCCCCAATAACCTGGAACGCTATGTATCTGTTCTTGTCCCTGAGCGTCGGCGGCAGGTACTTCGGCTTCTCCCTCATCCCAACACCTTCACGGATTTGTCCACCAACCTTTTTAAGCCCTCCTCCTACCTGGGCTTGCGAGGTGAGATGGTTGGTCTGGGAGACGCCTTACTTTTCATACGCTGTGAGAGAGCTCCCCAAGGGCTGTCAGCTCTGCGTTAGGGGTGAGAAGCTCGTCCTCTTCACCACAGGTGTCTGTCCGAGGGACTGCTTCTACTGCCCTCTGAGCCCCTGGAGAAGGGGGGACGTTGTCTACGCCAACGAGAGACCTGTTAAGAATGTTGATGACGTCATTGAGGAAGCGAGAATTCAGGAAGCCAAAGGTGCTGGAATTACGGGAGGAGACCCTCTGGCGAGGCTTGAGAGGACGGTCGAGTACATAAGAACGCTGAAGGAGAACTTTGGGAAGGACTTCCACATCCACCTCTACACCACTGGAGCGCTCGCAACCGAAAAGGCCCTCTCGAAGCTCTACGATGCCGGACTGGACGAAATAAGGTTCCACCCAGATTTATTCAACCCAAACTCAAAGCTCTTCAAGGTCGAGATAGAGAACATACGGAAGGCCTTCGACTTTGACTGGGACGTTGGAGGGGAGATTCCCTCGATTCCAGGACAGCTTGACAGAATGAAGTGGTACGCGGAGTTTTTAGACAAGCACGGCGCTAAGTTCCTGAACGTGAACGAGCTCGAGTTCAGCGAGATGACGCTTAAAACGCTCCTTGACATGGGCTTCCAGCCAGTCAGCGACGAGAGCTCCGCCATAAAGGGCTCGCTCGAGCTTGGCCTTGAATTCCTGGAGTGGGGTGAGGAGAACACCTCCCTGAGCTACCACCTCTGCACGGCGAAGCTGAAGGATGCAGTCCAGCTGAAGAACAGGCTGAGGAGGATGGCGAGGAACGTGGCAAGGCCCTACATGGAGGTAACGGAAGAGGGAACGCTCCGCTTCGGCATAGCGGAATACGACGACCTTGACGAGCTCTACGAGTTCCTCGTTGAGGAAGCGGAGGTTCCAAGTGAGTGGCTCCACATCAACCGCGAGAAGGGCAGGATAGAGATGCCTGAAGAGGTCGCCGTTGAGCTTGCCGATGCGGTAGAAGGCGATGTGAAGTTCTTCATCGTGGAAGAATACCCGACGTGGGACAGACTTGAGGTGGAAAGGATTCCGCTTCCTTAGCTGTTTCTCCAATTTCATTATGGACAAAAGAGGAGAAGAGAGGGGTCAAACTGGAACTGCAACTGCCACCTGAGCCGTGCTGGCAACCGGCTGGAATGCCTTCATGAACCTCAGGAAGGCGTGGCTGAAGGCCCAATCGGGGTCGCTGGTTCCCCTGTGGATTGGTGAGACCTCTCCTGTCGGCCCTGGGTGATCTCTGTCAACGCTCCAGAAGGCAAGGGAGCGTATCTTGTGCTGAATTGCCCAGTCGACGAGCTTTTCGGCATCCTGGAGCGAGAAGACGCTCTTGTCGTCGTTGGTTCCTATCATCGGAGTCAGGCCGATCATGCCCCATATTTCGTCGTCGCTCTTGTCAGGATAGATCTGCTTGAGCTGGTTAAAGACGTGTTCGGCCACGCTTATGGCGTTGTCGGCGTTTGCTGGCGTCCAGTAGTAGTCCATCGTCATCGGATTGACCCTGTCGACAATGACCCCCTTCTTTGCCATGGTCTCTATTATTCCGTATCCGCCCGCGAGACCTATTCCCGGGTCGCTCGGGAGTGTGAAGCTGAACCTGACGTTCGGCCTCTCCCTCTGGACGATCAGGAGAGCATCCGCAAGTTTGTCGGCGTCTACACCAGATTCGATGTCAAAATCGAGGTATGTGGCGTTGTAGGTGTCTATGACCTGAATGTACCACTGGGCGAGCTGTTCTGGAGTTTTTGCCTGCTGGCAGAGGTAGGGGCCAACTGCGCCCCCGAAGGCTATAATAACGTCTCCCCCAGCTTCCCTGAGCCCTTTTACCTCATCAACGAAGGCATCCAAGGGAATGCTTCCAGCCCAGGCCGGCCCGTTGTAGACTGAACTGTAGAGGACGAAGGCGAGTGTGAAGTACGGTGTTCCCGTGAGGTTGTAGTACTCAACGAGCGGCTTGTGTATGCCGAGGCTCATGTCGATGTATGGGGCGAAGAAGTGCTCGGGAAGACCTGGGCCTGCTGGAACGTACGGGCCCGTCTCGTTTCCTGGGCTGGGATTTGGATTGGTTTCGTTGCCCGGTGATGGATTCGGATTGGTCTGGTTGTCGGATGGAGTACTCTCGTTGCCCGGGGCTGATGCGGTTTCTGGCCAGACGTCCCAGAGCTGATCGTTTACGTAGAGGTACATGGCCTCAACGGGCTCGCTGCCAGTGGCGATGAAGCCGAAGGTTGCCGTCGGTCCCTTGTTCCAGCTTACGGGAGTGAAGACTACGTAACCACCTTCCTCGGCCTTGTTAGCGCTCCAGACGCTTGAGACGGCTGATCCGTCCTTGAGCTTGACTTTAACGACCCAGTCGTAAGTTCCACCGAGGTTCAGGGTTACATCGTACTCCGTGCTTCCCCAGTCCTGGATTTTAACGCTGAATGCATCCGGCTTGACTAGATCTCCCGTGGACGGAGTTGTCTGGTTCTCTGAGGGTGCGGTCTCGTTTCCGGGGGAGGGTGTGGGAGTCGTCTCGTTGCCAGGTGACGGGCTTGGGACTGTCTGGTTTTCCTCCGGTTGTTGGGTGTTTGAGGGCCAGGCATCCCAGAGCTGGCCGTCTACGTAGAGGTAAATCGCTTCAACGGACTCGCTTCCAGTGGCGATGAATCCGAACGTTGCCGTCGGCCCCCTGTTCCAGCTCACCGGCGTGAAGACGACGTAACCGCCTTCCTCGGCCTTGTTCGCGCTCCAGAAGCTCGATACGCTTGAACCGTCCTTGAGTTTGACCTTGACGACCCAGTCATAGGTTCCACCGAGGTTGAGGGTGACATCGTATTCAGTGTTGCCCCAGTCGGTTACCTTGACGCTCAAAGAACCCGGCTTGACAAAATCCCCGGTGGATGGAGTCGTCTGGTTGTCCGAGGGTGTGGTCTCGTTTCCAGGTGACGGGTTTGGATTGGTTTCATTTCCCTGTGATGGGTTTGGATTGGTCTGATTGTCCTCAGGGGTTGTCTCGTTGCTCGGCGGCAGTGGCGTCGGCTCTGGAACGGTTATGTTGCTCGGGATGTTCGAGCCGATGTAGTAGGTGTCCGGAATCCACGCCGGCGGCTTCTCGCCGAGGTGCTGGAGAACAGTATCGAGAAGCGGGTGGTCGTTGGTCCCGGGCTTCCTGTCAGCTGTGATCTCCCATATCATCACTCCGCCGAGGCCGTTCTTCAGCATGTAGTCAACCTTTATCCCGATCGCCCTGGGATCGTCGAAGGTTATGAATATCCTCTTGCTCGGGGAGTAGAGCCAGGCCACCTGGGCTATCGGATCCCAGTGGTACTCGTACTCGCTGCTCTGGTTCTTCTCGGCAACGTCCCAGTAGTCCATAACTCCGTAGGTCTCGTAGGCCGGTCCCCAGGTTCCAGCTGGGGTGCCGCTGAAGGGCTGGTAGAGGCCGTTGTTCTCGGGCGGGACGTTGGCAAAGCTCCTGCTGTAGAAGGGCAGGCCGACGGTTATCTTGGTCTTATCGGGAACGTGCTGGATGTACCACTGGACGGTGTAGTTGACGCAGAAGTGGTACTTGACGTTCTCATCGGTGTATGGCGCGTTTGGATCGCAGTAGAGCGGGGCAAGGTGGCCGGTTATGGTCTCCCAGGCGCCGTGGTAGTCGTAGGTCATGATGTTGATTGAATCGAGGTACTTGCTCGCCTCCACCCAATCTATCCTGCCAGCCTTAACCGGATCGGCCGGCGTTGCGGCCGTTAGGAGGTAGTCCTTGTGGTCCTCTTTTGCGGCCTTGTCGAGGGCCTCCCTCAAATCCTTGAGGAGAAGAACGAAGTTCTTACCGTCGTCGGGACTCTCGTAGTTGCCCGCCATACCTCCGCCGCCCGGGTACTCCCAGTCGATATCAATTCCGTCGAGGTTGTACTTTCTGAGGATCTCTATGGCAGTCTCGGCGAAGCGCTGTCTCTTGGCCGGGTCTGCGGCGACCACCGAGAAGTACTTGCTGAGAGTCCATCCGCCGACTGAGATGAGAACCTTGACGGCTGGATACTTCCTTTTGTACTCCTTCATGGCCTCGAGGTTGAGAGGATCAGCGTAGGTATCGTAGAAGGCAACGGTTCCATCCTCCTTGAGGTCGAGGAAGGCGTAGTTGACGTGGGTAACCTTCTCCCAGGGGATGTCGCTCACGTAGAACTTCCTCGCGTACCTTCCCCAGGAGATGTAGTAGACTATGACCCTGTAAGGTTCGAGGGGAGTCGTTATGGCGAGGACGTTCGAGGGACTTCCCCTGCTTCCATCGGCGAGAACCGGGACGACCCCGTAGTAGTAGGTTGTGTTTGCCTTCAGGTGATACTGGTCGAGGTAGCTTGTGGTTGGGACAACATCCCCTACGAGCTCCCAGGAGTCGTCGCTTCCTGGAACGCTCTGGGTCCAGTACTTAACGCGCCATATCTTCCCGTTGTACTCAACGACATCGCCCTGGTTGTATGTCTTCCCTGGCTCATATTTCGGATAGCTGCTCCAGTTAACGACCACCAGCAGGTTGTTCGGTGAGAACAGGTTGGAGGGATCCGTGCTCCTGTACACCTCGTACGCCTTGGCGCTGCTGTACGGGCTCCAAGTCAGGTTCACAACGTCCCATGCTATAGCGCTCCCGCTCAGGCTTACGCTCTCCGCCGCTGAAGCCCAGGGGAAAGTGCCCACCTGGACCAGGGACAGCAGGAGCACTGCGGTCAAAACTATTGAAGTCCAAATCTTCTTCACACACAACACCCCTTGAGCTTTGAATGTTTTGGGAGATGTTGCATATTTTACATGAACTTCCATGCTTATAAATGTTTTCAAAATTACATTTATGGCATTTTATATATTATCGATATCCCGGCTTAGATAGCCTTTATGGCGTCAGAATTGGGGCCAAACAGCGGCATATTTAACACTCCAAAAAGGTTATAAAATCATGAAATTATATAAAACCCGAGGCTCTGGAGTGTGGGGTGTCGGTTATGGTGTTTGAGGAGTTCAACAATTTTGACGAAGCTTTCTCTGCTCTGCTGAGCAAACTCGACTTCAAGATCAACGAGCCCTTTAATGACGTGAAAAAAGTCCTCTGCATAGAGCCGCATCCGGACGACTGTGCCATCGGACTCGGCGGCACGATAAAGAAGCTCACCGATTCGGGAATAGATGTCGTCTATCTCCTCCTCACAGACGGCTCAATGGGAACAACCGATGGAGAAGTCTCCGGGCACGAGCTGGCCCTTAGGAGACTTGAGGAAGAGAAGAGAAGCGCCGAGATCCTTGGAGTTAAGAAGATACATGCCCTTGACTTTGGCGACACGGAGCTTCCCTACACGCGGGAGGTCAGAAAGGAGATAGTTACCGTGATAAGAAAGGAAAGGCCCGGGATCGTTTTGATGCCAGACCCGTGGCTTCCCTACGAGGGCCACCCTGATCACAGGCATGCAGGTTTTCTCGGAATTGAAGCTGTCAGCTTCGCGGGCCTTCCGAACTTCAACCGCTCCGACTTAATCGCGGGTCTTGACCCCCACAGCATACAGGCCGTTGGCTTCTACTACACCCACAAACCCAACTACTTCGTTGATATAAGTGATGTCATGGAGGTTAAGCTCAGGGCCGTTAGGACACACGAGAGCCAGTTCCCGGAGGATGTGTGGGAGCTTTGGGAGCCCTACTTGAGAACGATAGCTTTGTACTATGGAAAAATGAGTGGACACAGGTATGCAGAAGGAATAAGGTTCGTTCCTGGCATCTTCCTGCACATATGTCCGTTCGCGCACGTTATCTGATGTTTCTGGCGGCCTTCGGTCCTAAGACAGGCTGGAGGCCACTATCCTCTCCACCTCTCTTAGGAAGTGGTCGAGCTCCATAACGTCCAGTCCAAACTCGGTCAACGCCCTGTACCTCTCTGGATCCGCCGTCACTAACAGCATCCTGTGCTTTATGGCAAACGTCCCTGTGAGGATGTCGTCAACGTCCAGCCTTAGGCCCTTTTTGAGGAGCTTTGCCTCGATCTTTGCCCCGTGGAGTACTATCTCCTCCGTGAGGGGGAGGATTGTGTATATTTCGTTGAGGATTCTGAACTCGTCCTCAACGTTGCGGTTTATGTAGGCTTTGGAGACTAAGTACTTGTAAACTGAGATTATCGGAACGAAGACGTTGAACTTTGCCAGCGTGACCTCCAAAAGCCGCCTCCTGCTAGCTGTATGCATTTTTATCAGTGCCGTCGCATCGAAGAGTATGCTGTCGGGCAGGGTCATTTCTTATCCCTCTCCTTGATGACCCTCAGGAGTACATCTGCCTCGTCGTCTTCAACTATGATCTTCTCGACCTTTTTGTCGAGCTCAACTAGATGCCAGGTCTCTATGAGCCTTTGGAGAACCTCGTCGTAGGACTTGGCGTCGAGCTTGTCCTTCAGGAGCTTTATCTTCTTCCAGGTGTTCTCGTCAACGGCGATGGTCTTCAAGGTAATCCCTCCCGCACTATCTTTTTGTATGTTTCCACGCTTCTGGGGCGGGGTATTCTCTGCTTGCTTATTGGATCAACCTCATAGAGGCCGAACTTGATTTTAAAACCCATTGCCCACTCGTAGTTGTCGGTCAGGGCCCAGTGGAAGTATCCCCTCACATCGGCCCCAGCCTGAATTGCTTCGAACATCTTCTCCACATGCTCCTTTATATATCTCGGCCTTAGGAGATCTCTCGAATCGGCTATGCCGTTCTCCGTTATGTATATCGGCTTCCTGTATTCGTTTCCTATCATTATCGAATCGTACATTCCTTGCGGGAAGCACTCCCAGCCAAAGTCGCTCGTGGGGTTGTTGTCCTTCGAGACGCTGTTAGGCTCCGAGGAGTAACCGTACCCTTCGGTCCCCACGAAGTTTATTATCGGGAGCTCCTCGTATTTGGGTTCCGTGTACCTAATGACCTCCCTGGTGTAGTAGTTGTTGCCGATCCAGTCGTTTCTCTTCAAGTGATCGATTTTGACATAGTTCCCATCGAAATCAAGATCAACCTTCCCTTCGTTGACTCCATCGAGGAATATCCTGTTGTGGAAGAGATCGTAGTTCTCCGTTGCCTTAACGTCCTTAGGGTCGTTGGGGTCGCGGGGGTAAGCGGGGATTATGTTGAGTATTATTCCGACGGGCTTGTCTGAGAAGGTTTTAACTGCCTCGTAGGCCCTTGCGTGTCCAACGAGCTGGTTGATGATAACTGCTTTAGCTGCCTTCGGGTTAAGTATCCCCGGCGGCCATCCGACGTAGGGAGCGAGGTAGCCAAGCTCAACCGTAACCATTGGCTCGTCGAAGGTTGCCCAGAAGTCGACTAGATCCCCAAGCTTCCAGGCAACAAAAGCGGCGAACTTGGCGAACTCAAGGATGGCCCTCTCGTCGACCCATCCCTTAGCCCTTGCTTTTTCAAAGTTTTCCCTCACATGGATTGGATCGTGGAGCCATATCGGCTGCGTCTGGTGGTTTAGGGTTACGAAAGTTGAAAAGCCGAGTTCCTTTAGGTTTTTGAGAACCTCTCTGTAGTGCTCGACTTCCTTTGCGTTCGCGATTTCCTCAAGCTCGTGGAGGGTTTCCTTTGTGATCTTCACTCTTTTTATGAGTCCGTATGAGTCCCTCTCGAAGTCCACTTCAACTCCATAAGTCGGACACGGAAAGATTCTGCTCCACTCAACCGTTATCTGATAGGCGTTCAGTCCCATATCCTTTGCAAGCTGATGGTCTATCTCATAGAGGCCGTAGTTGTTTATGCCGTCCTCGGGCAGGTGCCCGCTCACGAGGTCGTTCTTTATGTTGAGCGGATCGCGGACCCAGTGCCACCAGTCCGTCCGAGTGTCTATAAACCTCCTCAATGGATCTCCCATCTCAAACTGAAACGCCGACTGGACAACGCCCCATGCAAACTCCCTCATACTTCCACCTGAATGGTTATAATCATGGCATCTTTTATAATTTTCGTAACCGCAATATGTAGGATCTGACAGCTCTTGGTATTTCTGGACGGATCAGTATTGCAATGCTCATAGTGGGCGTCCCTCCACTTCTTGGCGCTTTGTCCACATAATTGCTAAGATGCCCAAAAATAGATAAGTTTATATAGATGTCCAAAAATATAAAATTGACCAACCTTATAAGTGGTGGTGTCCATGAAGAAAGCTACCGCGGTTGCCCTTGTGGCGATTTTCATTCTCGGCCTCTTCGAGGCTGGGTACGGTCTGGCCGCAGAGAGCCTGCCGAGGAACGAGACCCTCTACACTGCCAACAGTGCACCCCCAACGAACGCCAACCCCTTCACTGGAGGTTCGGTTCTTGGAATAGACGGCCTCGTCTTCGAGCCACTTTTCATGTTCAACTTCATGACGGGCGAGCTCAAGCCGTGGCTTGCCGAAAGCGGCAAGTGGGTTGGCGACAACGTCTTTGAGGTTAAACTTAGGTCGGGTCTGAAGTGGCAGGACGGCGAACCCCTAACTGCTGAAGACGTCAAGTTCTCCTATGAATACTATGAGAAGATCGGCCTTAGGAACTGGGGCGACCTTGGCCTCAAGGAGATAAAGGTCGTTGATGACAGGACGGTTCAGTTCATCTTCGACGGAACCCCTAACTACCAGCTCTGGCAGCTTCAGATGTTCTTCGGCTGGGGACAGGGTGCACTCATAGTCCCGAAGCACGTTTTCGAGAACATTAACCCCGAGGACATACCCAAGATGACCTTCACCGGCGATGAGATGAAGTACCTCGTCGGTTCTGGTGCCTACAAGCTCAAGGAGGTAGTCGGCCAGGAGAAGGCCATCCTCGAGAGGAACGACGACTGGTGGGGTGTTAAGGTATTTGGAAAGCCCGGACCGAAGTACATCGTCCAGCTCTACGTCACCGACAACAACCAGGCAGCGAACATGTTCATCAAGGGTGACCTCGACGTCGGTACATACTACATCGACATAGTCTCGGCCAAGCAGAAGAACCCCAAGCTCGTGAGCTGGCTCGACAAGTACCCCTACTTCCCGCCCGTTGCCCCCGTTCTCCTGTACTTCAACACCAAGCACGCTCCGCTCGACAACCCGAAGGTTAGAAGGGCAATAGCGATGGCCATCAACCCATATCAGATCGTCAACCAGGGTCCGATAAGCGACCTTCCGAAGGAGGTTCCCTTCGGCCCCGGTCTCCTCAAGAAATGGGGCGATAAGGTTGGTATCGACGGTCTCATCAGTCAGTACGGATGGAAGTACGGTGATGTTGCCGGGGCGATAAAGCTCCTCGATGAGGCTGGTGTCAAGGACACCGACGGCGATGGAATAAGGGAGTACAACGGCAAGCCGCTCAAGCTCAAATTTGTCACCTGTGCAGGTTGTAACGACTGGCTCCAGGCGGGTGAGATAATAGCCAACCAGCTCAAGGCCGTGGGGATTGAAGTCGAGATAGAGAAGGGAGACTGGACTAACTTCTTCGTTAAGAGCCTCCAGAACGGTGACTTCGACCTTGCGCTCCACTGGTCAGGCACCTTCCAGCCGAGCGCCTACGCCGTGTTCAACATGCTCCTCTCAAAGGACGGCGGTGCAAACTACGGAAAGTACGAGAACCCACAGGTCGATCAGATTCTAGCGGAGTTCGGAAAGACCGTGGATGAGAACAAGGAGGCCCAGTACATAAAGCAGCTCTGCCAGATATGGCTCCAGGACGTTCCTGCGGTTCCCGTTTACATGGCAACGCTCTTCTACGAGGCCAACACCGAGTACTGGATCAACTGGCCGAACGAGAAGAACCCCTACGGCGTTCCGATCTTCTGGACTAACTACGGCACATGGGGTACCGCCCTTGCGCTCCTCGGCGTCAAGCCCGCCAATGCTCAGGAGGTTTCGACAACTACAACCACGACCAGTGAGACAACCACCAGCAAAACCCCAACATCCGAAAAGACCAACACCGGTTCGGGCTCCACCACATCCTCAAGCAACGGCGGCGGCATCTGCGGCCCAGCGGTCGTGGTGGGACTGGCCGTGATTCCGTTGCTGCTGAGGAGACGCCGCTGAGTCTTTCCTCATTTTTATTGTCTCTCGACCGATGGAGGGGAGTTGCATGGCCTCTGGTGGATTCAGAAAGTACCTCATGCGCAAAACCTTCGTGTACCTGATAACCTTCCTGTTCGCGGTCACGCTTAACTGGTTGCTCCCAAGGTTAATGCCCGGCAACCCGATAGAGGGCATGATGGCCCAGGCGGGCACAGGGGGCAGTGTTAACGATGCTCTGGTGCGGTTCTATGAGAGGCTTTACGGGCTCGATCAGCCTCTCTGGAAGCAGTTCCTAAACTTCTGGTCGAGCCTCTTCCACGGGGATCTGGGCTATAGCATACTCTACCGTGCCCCAGTCGCGGATATAATAAAGCACGCCCTCCCCTATGATATTGTAATCCTCCTGCCCGCGATCGTTTTGAGCTGGCTGGTCGGAAACTGGCTTGGTGCGCTTGCGGGTAAAAATAAGATGTATGACAGGTACGCCATGCCCGTTTTCTATTTCCTCGCGAGCATGCCCTACTTCTGGTTTGCCATGCTGCTGGTGTACGTTGTGGGGGTTGAGCTTGGATGGCTTCCCTACCAGGGGGCCTACGATCCAAGCCTCGTACCCTCGATTTCCCTGAGCTTTGTTGGCGACTTTCTGAAGCACTGGATACTGCCGTTCCTCAGCCTCTTCACGGTCATGATCGGAAGCTGGGCCATAGGAATGAGGAACATGATAATCTACGAGCTTGAGGCCGACTACGTCCGCTATCTTGAGGCCCTCGGCGGCAGTGAGAGACTCCTAACTAAGCACGCATACAGGAACGCAATACTCCCCCAGGTGACAGGACTGGCCCTCCAGCTGGGCCTCATGGTTGCTGGAGCTATAGCGACAGAGATAGTCTTCAACTACCCTGGGATAGGCGTTCTCATAATGAACGCGGCCCTGAGCCAGGACTACTTCCTCCTCCAAGGGGCGTTTCTAATGGTGGTCATAGCGGTTCTCCTGGCTAACTTTCTGATAGACATAATCTACGCCTTCATAGATCCGCGCGTCAGGGCCAGCTACACGGAGGGTTGAAAATGGCGAGAAGGGGCAGGCTTGACACGGTTAAAATAGCGTTCAGGAACAAGAAGTTCGTGTTCGGCTTCAGCGTGTTGATGTTCTTCATCGTTTTCTCGCTGATCGGGGGTCTGTTCACGCCCTTCAGCGGCGACGGTCTGTACTACGAAAGGGTACCGAACACGAGCATCAAAGTGGCAACGTACTCCACCAAGGTCCTCCCGCCCATGAGCAACGAGACGCTGATCACCTACCTCGGCAACAGGGTAGAAGTCACTCACCTCCTAGGTACGGATGCCCTTGGGAAGGACGTTTACGCCCAGCTGGTCACGGGCCTTAGAACGAGCCTCTGGGTGGCCTTCCTGGCGGCTATAATAGGAACGATCCTTGGGATAACCATCGGGTTCATAGCGGGATACAAGGGTGGCTGGGTCGATGAGACGCTCATGATGTTCACCAACATAATGCTCGTTATACCCTCTATAGTCCTGCTCGTCCTAATCGCCGCCTACCTCTCCGCCAGAAGTCCAGAGGTCCAGGCCTTGATAATAGGAATAACGGGATGGCCGTGGGTTGCCAGGGCCGTTAGGGCGCAGACCCTCTCGCTCAAGGAGAGGGAGTTCGTCAGCCTCGCGAAGCTGAGCGCCCAGGGTGATCTCAGGATAATCTTCGGCGAGATAATGCCCAACATGGTATCCTACGTCTTCATGGCCGGGATACTGCAGTTCAGCGGTGCCATACTGGCCAGTGCGACCCTCGACTTCATCGGCCTCGGACCGACGACAACGGTATCCCTCGGAACGATACTCCAGAAGGCGATAGCCTACAACGCCCTCCAGTTCGGGCAGTGGTGGTGGTTCATACCGCCGGGGCTCATCATAACCTTGATCATAACGGCGCTGTTCTTCATCAACCTCGGTATGGAGGAAGTGTTCAATCCGAGGCTCAGGAGGGGTGGCGAATGACGGCAATTCTTGACGTTAGGAACCTTAAAGTCTACTACAGGACTCCAATGGGCTTCGTCAAGGCCGTTGATGGGGTTTCCTTTGACGTTAGGAAGGGTGAGGTTTTCGGAATAGCAGGAGAGAGTGGGTGCGGCAAATCCACCCTCGTTCACTCCCTTATCCTCAGAAAACCCCCCATGATCCATATGGGAGGAGAGGCGATCTTCAAGGGAAGAGACCTCATGAAGCTGAGCAAGGAAGAAGAACGTAAAATAAAGTACACTGAGCTCTCGATAATTCCCCAGTATGCCATGAACGCTCTGAATCCAACTAAGAAGATCAAGGACATAGTCTGGGATTTGGCGAGGGAACACGGGGCAGAGGACAGGGAGGAGGTCGAGAAACTCCTCAGGGAGAGGCTTAGGATGGTCAAACTCAGTGATAAGGTTGCGGACATGTACCCAGTGGAGCTGTCCGGTGGAATGAGGCAAAGGGCAACTATGGTAGTCTCAACCCTCATGAATCCCGACTTGCTCATCGCCGACGAGATTACTTCAGCGCTTGACGTTACAACTCAGAGGGTCGTTCTCGAACTCCTCCACTACTTCATGAAGGAGGGCATCGTCAAGTCCATCATCTTCGTCACCCACGACCTGGCACTGCTGGATAAGATAGCGGACAGGGTGATGGTCCTCTACGCCGGTAAGGTTGCAGAGATCGGGCCTACAGAGGAAATAATAGACTCTCCAGCACATCCATACACCTCCCTTCTCATTGAGTCCTTGCCTAAGATAGGCGTGCACTACAAGCGGGCAAAGCTGAAGGGCATTCCAGGTACGCCAATCAGCCTCCTCAACCCGCCAAAGGGTTGCCGCTTCTATCCAAGGTGCCCCTACGCCATGGAGGTCTGCCAAAGGGTCGAACCGGGGGTATTCAGTGTTGGTGATGACCACATAGTGGCCTGCCATCTCTATGGAGGTGAGAAAAATGAGTGAGCCTCTCGTCAGGGTTGAACACTTAACTCGGGTGTTTACATCGGGATTCATCAGTGGTTTTCAGATCAAGGCCGTTGACGATGTTAGCTTCAACATCCGGGAGGGTGAAATAATATCCCTCGTGGGGGAAAGCGGCAGCGGAAAAACCACGATCGGAAGAATAATACTTCGCCTCCTTCCTCCGACATCTGGAAGGATTCTGTTCAAAGGAGAGGACATCATGAAATTTAACAAGAAACAGCTTAAGTCCTACTACAAGCAGGTACAAGCTGTATTCCAAGATCCCTTTGCAAGTTTCAACCCGGTCTATCCAGTTGACAGAGCCTTTGACATGATTTTTGACTCGTTCTTTCCGGACCTAAGTCACGGGGAGAGGGAGGAGCTGATCGCAAAGGCTCTGGAGGACGTTGGTCTCAACCCCGATGAGGTTCTCGGCAAATATCCCCACCAGTTCAGCGGCGGTCAGCTCCAACGCATTTTAATAGCCCGCGCCCTTCTAGTCGAGCCTTCCCTTCTGGTCGCGGATGAAGCCGTTTCAATGCTCGACGCGAGCACGAGAATAGACGTTCTGAACCTCCTGGGGGATGTCAGGGACAGACTTGGGACTTCGGTTCTTTTCGTTACTCATGATTTGGCCCTCGGTTACTACATTAGCGATACGACCCTGATAATGTATAGGGGGCGTTTAGTGGAGTTTGGGGACACTGAGAGGGTCTTCAAGAATCCGCTTCACCCGTACACCAGAATGCTTCTGGAAAGCGTTCCCGACCTCAACGTAAAATGGGAATTCAAGGGTGAAATTCGGCCTGAGGCGGAGGAAAGGAGCGTTTACGAGATAGGGGGATGTAACTACGCTCCCCGCTGCCCTTTTGCAACCGAGAAGTGCTGGAAAGTTAGGCCCCAGGTCGTTGAAGTTGAGAAGAACCACTGGGTTGCCTGCCACCTTCACGGGGGTGAGTGAATGCACGCAACGCTTAGAGAAATTAAGAGAACTCCCGAGGGGATAAAAACAGCCCAGAGGGCCTTTGAGGAGTTCGTAACCAATAGCGACTTCCTGTTACCGAGAGAAGTGGTCTACACTGGTTGTGGCAGTTCCCACTTCCTGTCGCAGCCGCTGGCCATGGCAACCACCCGCCTTGGGGGCAGGGGAGTGGCCCTCCCCTGCTCCGAACTTCTTTATTCGAGGGAGTACTACCCTGTTGGGAAGCCCGAGCTTTTGGTTTCAATATCGCGCTCAGGAGAGACGACCGAGGCCGTAAAGGCCCTTGAATCCTTGGACGTTCCGAAATTTGCCCTGACAGCCTACGAGAGCACGCTGTCGAGGAAAGCGGACTACGCCCTCATAGTCCCCACCCACGAGGAGAGCGTCGTCATGACCCACTCTTTTACGGCCTTCTACTTCGCCTTCCTCCAGCTTCTCAACGCCTCCTTCGGCCTGGAAACCTACGATGCTGAAATGACTTCAGAACTGACGAGGGAAGCCCTAAAGAACGAGGGCTATATACGGGAGATAACTGGGGAGTTTGACTTCAGGAACGTCATATTCCTCGGATCGGGTATCCTTTACCCAATAGCCCTCGAAGCGATGCTTAAGATGAAGGAGATGGCACTCTTCTGGAGCGAGGCTTACCAGACCTTCGAGGTCAGGCACGGCTTCAAGTCGGTTGCCGACGAGGGAACCCTAGTTGTCCTTCTGGTTAACGAACCCTTCGACTGGCACGAGAAGCTTACGAAGGAATTCCAGGGGCAGGGAGCTAGGGTTCTGACGATAGGCAACGGAGATACTGGAGCGGACTACTTCATCGATCTTCCCAAAGTCGATGAACTGCTCACTCCAATCCTCCATCTTCCGATTATTCAGCTTCTCTCATACTATAAAGCCATCAAGAGGGGCCTGAACCCTGATCAGCCCCGCTTTCTCAGTAAGGTCGTAAAGTGGTGATGGGAATGGGAAAGGTTGAGTTTAGCGGCAAAAGGTACGTCATCGACGGTGAACCCGTTACGATAGCTGGGGGCACACTCCAGTTCTTCAGGGTCCCCGCCGATGCGTGGAAAGACAGGCTCCTCAAGATGAGGGAAGCGGGCCTCAACACGGTTGATACCTACGTAGCCTGGAACTGGCACGAACCTGAGAAGGGAAGCTTTGATTTCAAGGGTGAAACTCACCCACAGAGAAATCTAGTCGGGTTCCTGGAACTGGCAGACGAGCTTGGTTTTTACGTTATAATCCGCCCGGGCCCCTATATCTGCGGCGAGTGGCGGAACGGCGGCATTCCAGACTGGCTGATAGACGAACATCCGGAGATACTGGCCAAGGGGCCGAACGGGCCGCTTCCTAGGGACATCTACTACCCGCCGATAACGTATCTCCACCCTACTTATCTGGAGGCCGTGGGGGAGTGGTACAACGCCGTCTTTCCAGTGATCAGGAAGTACCTATACACTAACGGGGGGCCAATAATAAGCGTCTCAATCGATGATGAGCCATCATATTGGGAAACAATCTTCCAGCCTTTCCTTACAGACTACAACGAGATAATAACAAAGCCAGGGGGACTGTGGGAGAAGTGGCTTGAGCAGAACTACACCCTTGAAGACCTCAGGAGGCGCTACAAGGGTGATTTCAAGGACTACTCCGAGATAAAGGTTCCGACGAGTTTCTCCGAGCCCCTACCAAAGCTTATTGACTGGCACCACTTCAAGCTCTGGATGATCAACGAGTACGTCCGCTGGATATACGAGAGGATGGCGAGGGAGTTCGACGTCCCCATCAGCATTCTCGACCCCTACCTTCTCCAAGTCGCCTGGAGGCACTTCTTCACCTACATGAGGGAGCACAACCTCAAAATTCATGTCTGGACAGAGTTCTGGTACTCCTTCTACCGCTCCTCCGACTTTAAGGAGGACAAGCTCGGCCACATCTACTATAAGACGGGAATCTACCGCTACCACGTCAGGAAAGCTGGAACGCCACCGCTAAGCATCGAGACCCAGAGCTCGCTGGCGCACACCATAGACCCGACTGAGGCCGAGCTCCTGTACTCAATACTGCCCCCTCTGGGCATACCGAACATCAACTACTACCTCTTCGTTGGCGGGGAAAATCCAGAGGGATATGAATCACACAACGGGATAACCTGGGACGTTTACTCACCGGTTGGCCTTGATGGATCCGAGAGGCCTCACTTCGGGGTCATAAAGGCTCTCTCAGAGACCATGACCTCCGCCGAGGGACTCGCCGATGCCGAGCTTAGGCCAAAAGTTGCGGTCGGTCTCTACGAGCCCTACGAAGCTTTGAATCTCTGGGGCTATGAGGGCCTTGAGGAGAGCACAGACCTGAACGAGTACCTCCTTGGAGAGAGGGGCCTTTTCACGCTTTTGGCCATGAGCAATACTCCCTTCGATGCCGTTGACCTCGAAGATGTCACTCTCGACGAGCTCCTGAGCTACGATCAGCTCTGGGTCTACAGCCTCGACTTCATGTCCAGGGAAGTTCAGGACAAGCTCGTCGAGTTCGTCGCGAGGGGTGGAAACCTCGTTATACTCCCGATGCTCCCGCGCTACGACGAGAATCTGGAGCCCTACAGCTCTCTTAAAGACTTCCTCGGCGTTGAAGTTGAGAGGGAGAAAGCCAGGAGGAACCCGCGCCTCATCCAGTTCCTCAGCGTTTCAGCGGAGGGAATAGACAGAATGCTCGTCAGGAACACGGTGCGCGGTGTGAGGGGCGGAGAACCCATAGCTTTCCTGGGGGAGAAGCCCGTCGGGGCGTTCGTCAGGAAGGGCGGGGGGAGCGCCGTAGTCCTCGGCTTCAGGCTCCAGTACTACACGAGCCACCACGACCTCCACAGAAAGTTCGTCTGGAAGCTCAAGGAGCTCCAGGGGGTAAGGGAGGACTTCGAGGTCACGAACCCGGACATGATAGTCCTTCCCATGGAGGGTAAGGGCTACGCCTACCTTGCGGTTACAAACCCGCGGGGGCACCCTATAAAGGGCAGGATAAGCTACAGGGGGCTGGAAGTCCCAGTCCTCCTCGATGGCATTGAATTGAAGAGGAGGGGCACCCTCTACCTGCCGTTCGGCGTTAGAAAAGGGGACGTGGAGGTTGCCTACGCCACGGCCACTTTGGTCATGTGGGAAGGTGATGTGCTGACGTTCAGGAACCATCTTTCAGGCCACAGTGAAATTGCCCTGAAGGGGGTTGAATCCGTCAAGGTCAGTGGGGGCAAAATAGTTGACGGAAGCGATGGAGAAGTACTTAGGATAGTGATAGAGCACCCTGGAGAGTACTTTGAGGTTGAGCTTCTTTAACCATCTCTGTTCTGCTCTTCTAACTTTTTTGGCCTTCTTTTGGAATCTCCCTGAACTCCCTTCTCAATATTGCCATTTGGGATGGTTC
This sequence comes from Thermococcus kodakarensis KOD1, assembly GCF_000009965.1. Lineage (NCBI taxonomy): Archaea > Methanobacteriati > Methanobacteriota > Thermococci > Thermococcales > Thermococcaceae > Thermococcus > Thermococcus kodakarensis. Next base: position 1,552,830 of record NC_006624.1, on the reverse strand, counting down.
CAGTGCCTTTGGATCTGCAACCACGATGAGGGTTGCACCTTTCAGCAGGAGGTTGTCCTTCAGGGTGGTCAGAAACTTTATCACGCTGTTGAAACCGTTTTCCAGAATCAGGTATTCGAGCCCATCCACTATGACGACCGTGTCCCTATCGGCGCTTTCAACGAGCTTGTGGAGTATCGCAGGAAGGCGGAGGGGGTCTATGGTGTTTTCACCGGGCACCTTGCTGAGCCAGAGGTAAGGAACACCCATTTTCTTGAAGGGGTCTGGATTTCTGGAGAGTGCGATGGCCTTCTTGCCCCTTATAAGCTCGGGGACTGCTGGGATGTTTGGGTCTGTGATAATGTGTGCCCCATTTGGCAGATTTGAGTCTCCGCTTAGAGCCTTTGACGGGGTAACGTTAACCCTTACCTTTCGCATGTAGTCAATCAGGTAGTAACTCCCGAGAACGAGGGCGAAGGAGATTATTATGTCGTCGAGGATCTTAGTGAAGGGTGTTGGGTACATGTCGTTCATAACATCGGCAAGAAAGCCGAGCCAGAAAATCACCGTGACGTATGTGCCCCTTCTCAGGAGGTTTGGGGGCAGAGCCGTCTCAAAAATCCGGTGATATTTGTACAGTATGAAAAGGGCTAACGTAACGATGGCTAGCTTGAATATCTCAATGTCGAGTTTTAGTGTGAATTCCACCATGCTCTCACGATACTAATTATGACACATTGTCTTAAAAAATTTTCCTTCCTCTCCATTAAAGCCACTAGGAGTCCACAAGATTTATATGTTTCGTGCATGCATGCACTTATAGGTGGTGCCCTTGGGAAAGACGATAACCATAGCGGACGACGTCTACTACGAGCTGGTAAAGATGAAGGGAAAGAAGAGCTTCTCGGAACTTCTAAGGGAGCTGATCGGCAAAAAAAAGAAGGGAAACCTGGATGTGCTCATGATCGCCTTTGGAACGAGAACACCTGAAGAGGTTGAGGAGCTTAAAAAAGAGCTCAAGGAGGTCGAAGAATGGATGGACTCCTGGACACCAGCGTCGTTATAGAGCTCTTCGGGGGAAACAGAAAAGTCATAGAGGGTCTTTCCCCAGGTGAAACTTACGCGCTCCCCGCTATAGTCCTCTTTGAACTCTACTGTGGAAGCTTGAAGGAGAGGGAAGAGTTAATGCTTGAAATGATACCGAAAGTCGAATTCAACGAAGAGGCCGCAAAGATCGCGGGTGCAATCTTCAGAGATCTGACGAAGAAAGGTCAGCGGCCGCCATTTAAAGACTTACTCATCGCCGCAACTGCAATAGCCCACAATTCAGTCCTTTTCACCTGCGATAAGGGCTTCGAGCGCTTTAAGGAGTACGGACTGAAGGTGAAAATTTTGGAAAAATGAACTTCCGTGCTCTTTTGTTGCTTTTTTGCTTTGCTTTTTTCGTTTGATCGGCTTGAATTTTAATTATTACAAGTTGGTTATAACAAAAAACGTTAGTTGGTTCAACTAATAACTGCAAAAATAGAAAAATTTATATAGCATCATACATCATTATTAGTGACCACTCGGTTAGATGATGCTCTATGAAGTTGAAGAACAGGAGCCTGGGAATACTGCTGATGTTTTTGATTTTGGGGATGACATTACTTAACACGGAAAGCTACGTTTTCGGTGACCCTGCCCTTGAAGTGGCCAAAAGTTCTACTAAAGTTCTACCGCAGGTTTCCAGAAACGTGGCGTTGTATCTAGCAAAAAACGAGCTTAACAGCTTTCCCTTTATGGACTTCAAAGGGGCAGAAATCGGGAAGAAGCTGGTTCTGTTTTACTTCCCCGATGGGAGACCCGCCTACTATGAGGTTCCCCTCCTCAAGGATGGAAAAGTTGTTGGCGTCATGTTCATACCTGCGTTAAAAACAATGCCTCCCGGATGGATGCAGGTGTTCGAGGCCAGGAAGCTTGTCAGCCAGCAACTGGACAAAATTGCGGAAACAATAGGAATTAAGCACTATCGCTACGTTGTTCTTGGGGCGGCAATGTTTGGAATTCAGACCGAGGATGGCACGGTCGTTGATTTGGCCGGTAGGGAGTACAGGATCGATCCGAGTGCATCATTCAGATTCTCAATAGAATCCAAGAAAAACGAGGTGCTCTGGGTCAAGTTGGAAAAGGATGCCCTCAAAAGTTCCCCAAGAAAGATCATTGAAGGGGTGCCAACTTGGACATCCACTGACACTGGAAACGCCAACATTGGATACCCTAACAACGTGGGTCCTGCGCCAGATCCGTGGGGTGACTGGGATGGCTGTTCCCCAATAGCGGCATCAATGGTGGTTGCATATTATGACTCCCAATTTAGAAGCGCCTATATGAGGGAAGCAATAATTGATATTCTTCACTTTACAATGGGAACAGACAGTAGTGGTAGAACAGAGGCAAACGGCATAACGAAGGGAATTGAGGACTTTTACTGGGAGGTCATGAAACTCTATAACGACGGACATCTTAGTGTTCATCCAACCTACAGCTACGATGCCACGAATCGTGAATACTCTTCGGACTATCAACTGTTCTTAGCGATTAAAGGAGAAGTTGATAAGAACCATCCGGGTCTTTTGAATGTTCACTGGAGACTTAGAAATGGCAGTATTGTTGGACACTCAATGACCTTTGTTGGGTACGATTCAAGCGTCCCAGCAATATACGTACACACAACATGGAAGGATCTACCTGCGGGATGGATAAAGGTCGGCAACTGGGTGGACGCAATGATAACAACTGTAAAACCCATAAAGATGTGCTGGAATGGAATATGCCCCTACGTGGCAGTAACTTCTGGAGGGTGATTTAAATTGAAGAGGGGGTTTGTTTTCGGTGCTGCGGTTTTTCTTTTCTCTTTGCTCTTTTTTGTGCATATTCTTCCAGAAAGGAATCCCGATTGTAAGCTCTCGGTAAGCAACTTCTCCACCGATTGCCTCTCCTCAATCCCTTACTCTTCCAATTGGCCCACGACGGCAGTACGGATTTCTGGAGGGGGATTCGTTTTTTTCTCCGAGGGATACGTGTATGAAACCGAGGACAGTGAGATAATCCCACCGTTTCTCAACGGTGAGAAAAGCAGCTGGACCAGAAAACTGGGTATCACACCACAATGCTCCGTATGGGGAGGGGAAGTGAAGATGATCCTGCCCGGAGATACTGCCCGTTTGAGGCATTATTTCCAGTATGAACGCGGAAGCTGTTCAGGTGAGAACTCCAAACTTGAGAAGGTAGAGATGGGCAGTACCAGTTCATCCAGTGGAGAGGTTAAGATTGCCTACTATTTCATTCCCCTCGTCAAGGGACGATGGGCCTTCTGGCCAGAACCCCTTTTTGGTGGAGAGACTGAACCCCGCTTAATTGAGGCCGGTTGTTCGTGTTCCATTGAGGACATCATTGAGAAAATTAACGAAAATATAAGACTGCTTAACTTTACCGTCGTTGAAGATTTGGGGAAATGGCAAAACGGCCCCATAAAGGTGGTGTTTTCGAAGCTTTACACCAAAAACGGCGAGTACATATACGTTGAATGCGGAAAAATAGATGACCTTGGACTGGCCAGAATACTGGTAGTAGCTGGAGCGAAGAACGTTGTAGCGCCCTACGCGAATCCTGCTGCTAAAAAAGGATAGGGAGAGGTTAAACCTTCTCAATCCCTATCTTCGCCTGCACCTCTGGCCACTCGACGACGTAGCCCTTGGCCTCCTCGAAGCGAACCTCCACAGCCCTCGTTTCGCGCATTATGTAGTCGAGGTTCTCCTGGAGGAGCTCGCGGTTCTCGTCGGTCGTCTCGATTGTTACAACTATTCTGTCGTTCACGTCGAGGTCGAGCCTCTTGCGCATCTCCTGTATCCTTCTCACGAACTCCCTCGCCAGTCCCTCAGCCAGGAGCTCCCTGGTGAGGGTCTTGTCCACGAAGACCCTTCCTCCATCGAACTCCTCAGCAACGAAGAAGTCCGGGAGCTTCTCCTCGATGGTTACGTGCTCCCTCGTGATGTGGAAGGTCTTGCCCTCTATTTCGACGTCCATCTCGCCCTTCTCGTATAGCTCCCTGCCGTGCTCGCTTATCCAGGCTATTACCTTCTTGGCGTCGCCCTTGAACTCGGGCCCAACCTTCGCGAAGTTCGGCTTTATGATAAGCTCGCGCTCGACCTTTCCAACGACGACTTCTTTGGCGTTGAGCTGATCCCTGAGTATCCTGTTGATCCTCTCGACGGCCTTCTTAACTGTCTCGTCCTCGGTCTCGATGATTATCCTTCTGACAGGGTAGCGGAGCTTTATCCTGGCCTTCTGTCTGGCGCTTGAGCCTGCCTCGACTATCTTCCTGGCGTACTCCATCTCTTTTTCAAGCTCCTCGTCAATGGCCTTCTCGTCCGCCTCCGGCCAGTCGAGCATGTGGACGCTCTCCACACCGACGAAGGGCCTTATGAGGTTCTGGTATATCTCCTCGGCTATGTATGGCGTGAACGGCGCCATGAGCCTTAGAAGGACGTCAAAGACCTTCCAGACGGTGTAGTAGGCCGCCAGCTTGTCCGGGTCGTCGCCCTCAACCCACATTCTCTTCCTGATGAGCCTTATGTACCACCTGCTCAGGTCTTCGACAACGAAGTTGTAGATGCCCCTTGTAGCTCTTGTCAGCCTGAAGGTCTCTATTCCGTCGGTGACCTCTCCGATGAGGCTGTTGACCCTGCTGAGTATCCACCTGTCCTCCTCCCTGAAGGGAAGTTCCTCTGGATTGACCTTGGTTGGGTTGAAGTTATCTAGGCTCATGTAGGTGGCTGAAAGCACGTAGACGTTCCAGAGGATGTTGAGCATCCTCTTGACCTGCTCAAGGCCCTTCCAGCTGAAGCGGAGGTTCTCCCACGGGTTCGTTGCCCAGAGCATATAGAACCTGAACGGGTCCCTTCCTTCCTTCTGGACAACCTCTTCCGGCCTTATGATGTTGCCGAGGCTCTTGCTCATCTTGTCGCCCTTCTCATCGAGGACGTAGCCGTGCATTGCAACGGCCCTGTACGGGACGGTGTCGAAGGCTATGACTGAAGCCGCCTGCTGGGAGTAGAACCACTTGGTAACTTGATCTTCGCCCTCAACTATGAAGTCCGCCGGCCAGAGCTTCTCGAATAGCTCCTTGTTCCTTGGATAATCCAGGGAAGCCCAGCTCGCTATTCCGCTGTCGAACCAGACATCAACGACGTCTTTAACGCGCTTCATCTCCTTGCCGTTCACCTTTATGATGAAGGCATCAACGTAGGGCCTGTGAAGGTCTTCTGGGCCGAGCTTCTCCTCTATTATCTTCAGCTTCTCCTCATAGCCCTCCGGGAGATCTATCCTCTCGCCGTTGACCTCTATCGCGACAGCGAGCTTAACGAGCTCCTCAAAGCTTCCAACGACGTAGTATTCTCCGTCCTCGCTCTCCCATATCGGGAGCGGGATTCCCCAGTACCTCTGCCTGCTTATGACCCAGTCGCCGGAGTTCATGACGCCGTTGTCGTACCTAACTTTCACCCACTCAGGGTACCAGGTCACCTTCTCGTCGTTCTCCTTGATTATCTGGTCCTTGACCTTACTGACCTTGAGGAACCACTGGTCGGTGGCGCGGAATATGAGCGGGGTCTTACAGCGCCAGCAGTGCGGGTACTTGTGCTCTATCTCTCCAGCCTTCACAAGGTAGCCCTTCTCCTTGAGGTACTCGATTATCTCAGGGTCGGCGTCCTTTACATAGACGCCCTTCCACTTGCCCTCGGTGTACCTTCCGGCGTCGTCAACCGGACTGTAGACTGGCAAACCGTAGCGCTGGCCGACCTCGAAGTCCTCCTCACCGTGGCCGGGGGCGGTGTGAACCAGTCCAGTACCGTCCTCAAGCGTGACGTGCTCGCCGAGGATTACGCGGTGCGCCCACTCGTACTTCTCGCGGAACTCCTTCTGAGCTGGGTACTCTTCAAGGAGGACATGGGTGTAGCGTATCCCCTCAAGCTCCTCGCCCTTGAACGTCTCAACAATTTCACCCTTGACGCCTACCTCGCTGAGAACCCTCTCCACGAGGGCTTTTGCCATTATCCAGTACTCCTCGCCGTTCTCGGTCTCGACCTTAACCTTCGCGTACTCGTACTCCGGGTGGGCGGCAACGGCGAGGTTGGCCGGCAGTGTCCAGGGCGTTGTCGTCCAGATGAGGAGGTACTCTTTCTCCTTCCACTCAATCGGGAACTTGACGTAGATGCTCGGGTCCTTCCTCATCTTGTACTCGCCGCGGACCTCGTGCTCAGCAAGGGCCGTCTGACACCTCGGACACCAGTGGAGGACGCGCTTGTCCTTTTCGAGAAGGCCCTTCTCCCAGGCCCTCTTGAGCGTGAACCATCCCGACTCGATGTACTCGTTCTTTATCGTCATGTACGGGTTGTCCCAGTCCATCCAGACGCCGAGCTGTTTGAACTGCTCCGTCATGATCTTGAGGTTGTTGAGGGCGAACTCCTTGCACTTCTTTATGAAGTTGTCAACGCCTATCTTGGTCTCTATCTCGCGCTTGTTCTTCAGCTTGAGGGCCTGCTCGACCTTGACCTCTATGGGAAGGCCGTGCATGTCGAAACCGGGCTGTCTCCTGACGTTGTAGCCCTGCATGCTCCTGAAGCGGATTATCATGTCCTTGATTATCTTGTTCCAGGCCGTACCGAGGTGGATTGCACCGCTGACGTACGGCGGCCCGTCGAGGAAGTAGTACTTCGGGCCGTTCTCCCTGAGCTTTTTCACCTTCTCGTAGGTGTTGTTCTCCTTCCAGAAGGCCTCTATCTTCTCCTCAAGCTGACCTGGGTTGTACTCCCTAAACTCTGGCTCCCTGATCATGGAAAATCCCTCCAGAAATGATAGTCAATGCTAACCCAGAAGAGGGTCTCAAGCCTCGAAACGGGCGAAGCGGAGGATAAAACACTCCCCCCTCATGGGTATCGGGCAAAGTTGGGAAGTCTGCTTATAAGGTTTTTGGATGGTTCTCGGGCAATCCCTTTAAGCCCTCTTGGTTTTCTTTGGGGGTGGTGGTAGAATGAAAGTGGCCGTCGGCTCAACAAACCCAGCCAAAGTTGAGGCCGTTAGAGAGGTTTTCCTGGGGATTTATGGAGACGTTGAGGTAGTCCCCATCGAGGTGGACAGCGGAGTTCCTGACCAGCCTGTCGGGCTAGAGGAGACTGTTAAGGGAGCCATCAACAGGGCCAAACAGGCCATTGAGAAAACTGATGCAGACTTTGGAGTGGGCATCGAGGCCGGCCTTTACCGGGTTCCGGAAACGATTACCGGCTACATGGACGTCCAGTTCTGTGCTGTTGTTGACCGGGAGGGCAGAATAACCCTCGGCCACGGGCCGGGCTTTGAGTACCCTCCAGGAGTAATCAGGCGGGTGTTTGAGGAAGGTGTTGAGGTCGGAATTGCGATGGGTGAGCTGGTTAACGACCCCGAGCTGAAGAGAAAAATCGGTGCGATAGGCGTTCTGACCCATGGAATGCTCGTGAGAAAAGAATTGAACAAGCTGGCTGTCCTAATGGCCCTGGTTCCGAGGCTGAACCCTGAATGGTACGGACTGTGAAGGTGTGCCCTCCCCGACCGCCCCCCGGTCACCGCTCCCGGGGGTGTGAGAGGGGAGGGCACTGGGAGTTCAGCGTTTGAGAATTTAAGCGTTCTCCTCGATCTGCCTCTCTTCCTCGGGTTCTCCCTTCCTCCTGCTCTCGTTCTTGATGACCTGTATGACGTAGTCTATGAACTTCCTGACTTCCTCGAGGTCTTCCTCAGGTATGTCTGCTATCTTCTTGTTCTTGGTCTTGTAGGTCAGGAGCTTGAGGAGCGCGAGCCTTCCGAGGGCCGTCTTCGTGCTTATCTCCCCGTTCTTCCAGTCCCTCCAGATGGCGTTGGCTATGCCGTAGAACTCGGGGATGCTGTCGAGGCCTGGGTCTCCAACGTCGATGACCTCCTTGCCAAGGTACTTGTAGCGCTTTTCCTTCTCCTCCTTCGTGAACTCCTTAATCCTCTCCTTAACGTACTCGTGGACCATTCGGCCTCACCTCCAGAGAAGGTTGGATTCAAAATTTATTAACCTTTCGTTAATTTTTCCTGACCTCGTTCAGAATTCCACTCATGATCAGCGCCGCACCCAGGTAGCCCCTAAGGGAGAGCGTCTCGCCCAGAGCTATGTAAGCAGCGAGCGAGCCGAACACTGGCTCGGAAGAATAGATAAGGGCCGCCCTCTGGGCCGTCGTGTACCTCTGATACTTGAGCTGGACCGTGAAGGCTATCACCGTGGCGAAGACCGCCGTGTAGATGACGCCCACCCACGGGAGCACTTCCCTCGGAAAAGCAGGCTCTTCAAAGGCCAGGGCGAAGAGCGCCGAAAAGATGAAGTTCCAGAACAGCTGCCAGAAGGTCAGGCTTAGATAATCCTTCTCGCCGAACTTGTGGACGAGGACTATCTGGAAGGCAAAGCTCACCGCGCAGAGCAGTGTGAGGAAGTCCCCGTAGTTTATGGACGTTCCCGCCCCGGATATCAGGTAGAGGCCGATGACAGCCAAGACTAGCGAAGTTAAGTCCCTTCCGGTCACTTTTTCCCCGAGCATGAAGTAGGCTATGAACGGTGTTAATACAACGTAGAGGGATGTTATGAACGCCGAGTTCGAGGCCGTCGTGTACTTGAGGCCGACTATCTGGAAGCCGTGGCCAAAAAAGAGGGTCAGGCCGAGGATGAAGCCTTCCTTAAACGTCTCACGCTTTAGGGCCCTCCTCCCGAAGATAAGAAGCATGAGGAGTGAAGCCAGACCGAAGCGGTAGGCGAGAAAGAGTATCGGCGGAAAATAGTTGAGACTAACCTTCATGGCGGGAAAGGTGAAGCCCCAGAAGACAGTGACACCGAGGAGTGCGAGTTCGGCTTTTTTCATCGGAAGTCGTCCGATGGGGAGCTTAAAAATTTACTCCCCCGGCCCGTTGATGCAGCCCATGTTCATAGCCAGGAGCATCTCGACGAAGCCGCTTTCAAGGTTCTCCTTTATCTTCGGGAGCAGCCTCAGGAACTCCTCCGTCGTGAGAGGCCTCTTATCCCTGAGCCACTTTACCTCCCCGTCGTTCTTATCGAGGACAACAACTTCTCCCTCAGTGATTAGAGGAACGTAGTTCATCTTGACTCCGTACAGCTCTTCGGCGAAGGCGAGCTTTGCCCTCAACAGTTCGAGGTAGTTGGCCAGCTCCTCACCAAGAAGCTCCCTTATCTCCCTTCTCATTCTTCCACCGGGAGAAATTGAGTGTACACCTTTATTAATCTGTCGGACATCTCTGGGTAATAATGGACTTCCGAAAGGCCCATAAACTTCCGAATTGTATCACTCACGGTGAGACAATGGAGATGAAGTACGCCCACCACTTCCACGCTTACCAGCCCGGCGATATAGTCTACGTCAAGGACGGCGATGGGAAATCCCCAATTGAGTATGAAGAGCGTAAGAGCCCCGTCTCGATTAAAATCCGCGACGAGTACGTCAAGGGCGAGAACTGGACGAGGGCCATGTTGTACTCCTATGAGTACATAAACGACGTCCTCGGCAGGATGAAGGGCGTGAGCGTTGACATAGAGCCGTTCACTTTCCTCATGCTCCTCCACTACCGCAGGCGCGCCTTTGAGGAGACAGTGGAGCTTTTGCGGGAGCTTGACGCTGTCCCGACAACGCCCTTCCATCCTATAGTGCCCCACCTCGACAGGTTTGAGCAGGAAATACTCGCTAAGGTCTCCTTTGACTTCTACTCGCCCCTGATAGAGAACCGCCCAGTCGTTGGCTACTGGCTTCCCGAAGCAGTTATCACCCGCGAGAGCGCTTCAATAGTTGAATCTTCAACTGACAGAAAGCTTGTCTTCCTCCTCGACGAGAGGCAGCTCCTCTACGACTTTCCTCAGGCAAAGTACTCCTGCAACCGCTATCTGAACTCCTTTGTCTTCGGGAGGGAGTGGGAGCTGAGCGACGCCTTTGCCTTCAACACCCTCGATGTTCTAGGTTTGATCGGCAAGACCCTGGAGAGACGGGACGAATACAAGGAGAGCGTTGGTGTCCCCTACCTTGTCTTCACGGCAAGTGACCTGGAGAGCCTTCTCGGAAACCCTGCACAGCTCGACAGGTTCATTTCCTGGATGAAAGGCCTCGAAGAGAACGGCGTCGAGAGGGTTTCAGCTATGGAGTTCGTCAGACGGAAGCTCTCGGGAGAGTTCAGGCGCCTTGATGGGGAGTGCTCCTTTGAAATGGGCGTCAAGGACTACTCTGCCTGGAGCGACTACTTCGATCTGAGCCTCGACGGCAAGACAAGCGATTCACGCTGGCTCGGCTACCGCAGGGCCGACGGTAAGGTCTTTGCGAGGGCGGTTAACGGAAGGAAGATAAGCCAGCTCTGGAAGGTTGCCTTCACGAGGCTCTTCGAAGAGCTGAACAGGGTTGTGAGGCTCGGAGTCCTCAGGGCCCTTGAAGACATCGGTGCTGACCGTGAAAGAGCGGCGGAGTTCCTCGTCCGCTACGCAAGGGTCTTCTTCAGGGACTACTATGACTACTTTGGCATGGACACCTCCCTGGACTACGTCCTTGAGCCGGCGAACGGAGAAGAGAAGGCCCTTAAGCTTGGTAGGGTTTACTACCTCATGCTCCTGGCCAACCACTCCTGTCCGCGCTTCTGGGAGAACCTCGACACGCGCGTGGCCTTTGGCAACGTCTCGGTCCTTTCGAAGGCGCTCATAGAGCTCATGGAATACTTTGAGGGGAGCGAGCTTCAGGGCCTCTTCATCGGGGCTTACCTCAAGCTTCTGAACTTTGGAGAGCTTTACCACCTCTGGAACCTCGGCACTCTTCCGTCGCTTGAGGGCTGGGAAACTACCGAAAAAGCCTGGGCCGACGCCCTAGCCCCAGAGGTTCCAAACAGCGGCTACAACGTCGTGACGAGAGCGGCTCTCTTCGTCGGAAAGCGCGACCTCAGGGGGTCGCTCAGGGAGCTGATAGAGAACTATAAACTTGAATGGGCGGTCGCAGATACTGGACACATACCCGGCGAGGCGCATGGTCACTGGGAGAACCGGGAGTGGTGCGAGCACAGGGGATAGCTTTTTAAGTTTTGTCCTCCTAATTTTATGACGGTGGGTTACATGGAAAAACAGAAGTCGAATAAGAAAGTCGAGGGAATGCTGATAGATTGCCTCCAGCGGGGATTCAGCTGGGAGTTCTGCTCAAAATTGGAGGATGCCCTCAACCGTCTTGAGAAGCTAAAACGTGAAACGAAAAGAAAAGACCTCCTCTTGGCCCTAATGTTTAAGGCCTTCCTTCTCTCTGCTAAGGAAGAGGTAGGCCTCGTTCTCTAAAGGCCTCGGCACGTAGTCCACGAGTATCTCTGCTCCTTTTACAGTTTCCCGCAGATTCTTTCCAAGGGCCACCTGGTTCTTCTCAAGCAGTTCTCTGACGACGTCAATGATATTTTCCTTTACCCTCTTCTCCGCGTAGAGCCTCTTGCCAACGAGCCATACCCTCTCGTTCTTTCTGTAGAAGTCCCTGCCTCTCTCCGTGAAGAACTCCGGGCCGGGGTGGATTTTTACCCTCGGCCTCTCAACCCTGTCGAGTTCGAGCATTACGAAGGCCTTTTCAGCACCGTACCGTCCAGTGTTCCACCCTAAGACTTCAAAACCCTCCCTCGAAAGGGCCTTCTCAAACCCCCTCGCGCTTCTCTCCAGCTGTGGGAAGAGCAGGTCGTCCACCATCTCCGGAACGTCAAAGAGAAGCGTTATTAGGTGAGTCCCCTTTCTCCTCAGCTCCGCCAGATAGTCCCCTCCAGTTTTTCCCGTAGGGAAGAAGAACTCAAGCGATGGCCTTTGGAGGAACTCGTCTGCCTTGAAGTAAAACCTCCCGTACTTCTCCCAGCTCAGGTTAGCGGCCACGTTCCTTCTCGGATCAACGGGGTCTATGACAACGAGGGGCTTGTCCTCTTCAACTTCCCTCCTTACTGTTTTCATCGCTATTTCGGGTTCCCTTTTCAGCCAGCCTGCTGGATCAACCACCTTTTGCCTCAGTATGAAGTCGGCCTTTTCGAGGACTTCAACAAAAGAGCCGTACTTTATCACGAGTATCTCGGAGAGGTATCCTGAAAAACCTCGGACGTATATCTCGCTCCCGTAGGCTTTTATCCCCTTGAGGAAGCGTTTGAGCAGTCTAACCTCGTTGTTCTTTCCGTTGAGGTTCTCGTTCACCCACTTTGTGTGGAGAATTGAGCGGTCAACGGCGGTTCTTACGTCCTTCCAGTCCCTCACGTCGTAGCAGGGAACTAAATCGACTTTAACGTCCCTGTATTTAGCCCTCACGTATGGATGCTCCGCGTAGGCTATTTCGTATTCTCCAAGTGTTTTCCCTATCTCCTTCCCAAGCTCCAGTCCCCTCTCCCTCACTTCTTCAAGAGGTGTGTCGAGCGGAAAAGCCAAGAAGAGATCAACGTCGTGGTCTCCAGCGAGATAGGTATCCTTGGCGAGGGAGCCGACGAAGTATGGCTTAACCTCGAGGCCAAGCTCTTGCGCCTTTTCTCTCGCTATACCCTCAAGCTCCCCTATCAGTTCCTTAACGAAGGCCCTCTCTTCCTCGGTTGGTACGATTTTCTGGAGGACTTCAGCGATTACTTCTTCCATCTCCATGCTCACACCTGATTGGAGTTCGCATTGAGGTATTTTATTGCTTTTGTTGGTGGAGTTAGAGAGAAAAGTAGGAGTTACTTTCTGAGCTTAGCTACCAGAGCCATCCCGACGATTAAGACCACAGCTAAGATAACTCCAAAGTATGCTCCTTTAGCCTGGCCTCCATCTCCAGTATTCTGAATTCCGCGATCTGGCCGTGTGGCTTCCTTTATTTTTGTCACCTGCAGATGAGCTTCCCCCACTTTCAACTCCGCCGGGACGACCTTCACGTCTGGAGTGATCTCCTTGAACTGGACACTGGATGAGTACGCGCGGCACTCAGCGCCCTTCAGCGGCACCGTTAGGAGAGTCCCGTTCGAGAGGAGAAGAATTGAATTGTTCTCCACTCTCAGGGCTTTTCCGGAAAAGTTAAGCCCCGTTAGAAGTTTTCCCTCGGCGTTGATAACAAACGTCCCGGTCGTTGTTCCGAGAGCGCAGGTGTCATCGTTACAGGCCGCTCCGAGGACTTTCATGCTCCAAAACCTGTCCCAGTCCTCTTCTCTTGGGCAGGCGTAGGAGTTGAACCACTCAATTTTTCCGTCGGGAGACACCCTTAAGGCAAAGTAGTCAGCTATCCACGGAGCGTCGCTCCCGCCGCCGTAAACCCCTGCAACGAGCCCATTGTTTCCAAGGGAGATGGCGACATCTGGATAGTCATAGTATCCCGTGTTGAGAACTTTGGTCCAGATAAGGGTTCCATCCCGGGAGAGTGCCCCTATAAAAAGGTGGGACTTTGGATCGTCGGGCAAAATGTAGGTTCCTGCCACAAGGATGTAGCCGTCCAGCGGCGCAAGGGCGTTTATTCTCACACCGGGAGGGACTTCAGCTATTCTTGTTGCGAACTTGATTGTCCAGAGTGGTTTTCCATTTTTGTCGATCACTCCAACGACCTTCCCGTCTGTGAAGACAATACCTCCATCGGGCAAAACTCTTGCGTCGCGGACGCTCACGTTCTTTGCCCAGAGCAGGGTTCCGTTACCGTCGAGCTTGGCTAAAACATCGCCGACAAGGAGAACGCCGTTGTCGGCTGGAATTAGGCGTTTGATATGGGCATTCTTTTGAATCTCAACCACCCATAGAGGTTCCAGGCTTTCAGTAAGCTTAACGAGGGTATTGTTTTCGGTCATAGCATATATACCTTCGTCCGAGACTGCAACTCCCTTGAAAATCCAGTTTTGGGCAGATATAATGTCAGAACACAGAAGAAAAGCCAAAAACATGGAAATGAGGGGAAAAAGAATACGCCGATCCATTTTTATAGTACCCCCTCAGGATTTTGCAAAGTACTGACTGGCGGATTTATCTGGTGCAAAGCATCCTCCACAGTGTGCGTTTGCCCATTTTGAATATTGACAGCCGTATCCATTGCAGTTTCCTCCGTACTTGCATACTAACCAATATGGATTAGTAACTATTTTAGTGGTGTATTTGTATGGAGGAGTCCTAGGATTTGTAAATAAATATTTTCCGTAAGACGAGGAAGGTAGACATCTGACTCTTCCCTTGCTGAAATAACAATCGTATTGGAATATCAAGTTTGTCTCTTCATATCGCTGTGTTTCCTGCCGGTATACCAAAGCAGAGTAAAAAAACTTTATCTGAACAGAACTTACTTTAAGCTCCCAGTTTCTGCTTATTTCTTGGGCAGTCTCCCAATAGATGTTAATAATTGTTGATTCTTTATTATCTGGGGGAAAAGTGTAAGTGCACCAATCTCCAACGTGGTAATCCTTATTAGGGAATTCTGAACTGTACATCCCAACCCACACAGCTACGGGTCTGAGGTTGATGAAGGTGTAAGTCTGATAGCTTTTAAGCGCAGGTAAGAGTCTATAAAAGCTCAAACAACAGTCAAAGTCTTCGTCGTAGCCTTTTTGAATTTCTCTACAGTTTATTTTTCCGTTACTTTTTAACTGACAATTGTGATCGCTATTAGCACTGATGGCTAAGCTATTGCTATTTTTTGAGAGAAAAGATCTAACTCGTAAGTTATCTCTTAATGCAGCATACGCTCTTAGCTGATTCCATAATATTGATTGATTGTTCATTAATGAAAAGACTTTGCTGATGACGTCATCTCCCATGGCAGTTCCTGAAGAGATGTTTTCAAGTATGCTGTTTATTTTGTTGTCAATTAATACTATTTTATCAAAGGTCATTTCACCCATAATTGAAAGCTTTATTATAGCGTCCTCAGGGTTCCTTACGTCTTTGAAGTTAGGCATGGTCTTCTTATATTTGTTTAATTCAGCACTTGTTACTCCAATGTTTTCGCCGTTTAGGTATTGTCTATATATCTGTGTGCTTCCTGCTTTTCTTTGATAGAATGCTCTTTTGCTTTTTGACACTTCAATATCCCTGTGGAGTTCAACTATTTCCTTCAGTAACTTGGAATCCCGTGTTGTCTTTATCTCTTTAGAGATCTCTTTCAATCTGTTTTCTTTTTGAGTGATATCTAATGTGAGCTTTTGAATTGTCATATTTATTTCTCGTAATGCAGTATCTGGGTCAAAATTTGCGCATACCCTTGTATTGGTCTCGTTGTCTTGAGGTAGGGATATTACCTGAGCTGGAGGATTGTTGAAGTCAAGATTTACTGCGCTCAATTCGAGGGAGGCCCCCAAGACAATCATTCCTAATATGACTATCACTATAATTTTCCACTGCATTAGGTTCATTCTCCATAACTTATCTTCAATTCATTATAGTATCCTTGTCCTTATAAATATTTTTGTCATTTTCTCTAAATTTTTTATGTTAACTTGAAATGAAAAAAATTGTTCTTGGATGTGGTCTACTTTTATGATATCTCAAAAGAAAAAATCTGAATAATGGGGGGCATAGGCATGCAATCGAAAGAAAAAGATTTGTATCAGTCAATAAGGATACCGAAGTTCTCCAGAAATGTCCACAGGCCCCTTACAGCTTCAATCGGCCAGCTCAAACCTGGCAACCGTCTCGTATATCGGGCCCTTTGGCGTTAGCGTGCTCTTCTTCAGCTCTATCGCCTCGACCTCGAACTCCCCAAAGTCCTCGTTGGCGAGGTCTTTCAGCGCCATGGCAAGCTCAAGCTTGTCCCTGACGAACTTCACCCTGCCAATAGTGATGTGGGCGACGAAGTCCTTCTCCTTCTTGAAGCCGAGCTTCCTCATGGCCTTCTCCACATCCTCCGCTATCGCCTTTATCCCCTCGTCGTTCTCTATTCCCGCCCAGATGACCCTCACGTAGTTCGGGTTCGGGAAGACGCCTATCCCCTTCACCCTGACGCGGTGTTTCTTGTGTTTCTTTGCTATCTCCGCCAGTGCCCTCTTAACTTCCTCGGCGGTCGTCTCGTCTATCTCGCCCAGGAACTTGAGCGTGACGTGAAAGTTCTCCCTCTCGACGAACTTTATCTTGGCTGCCTTGTTCCCTATCCTTTCCTGGGCCCTGAGAAGGTTGTCCCTAACTTCGTCGCTGACGTCTATCGCTATGAACGCCCTCATGATATCACCGAGAAGAGTGGGAGCGGAAGAATAAAAACCTCACTCCCTCACAACGACCGGGAACTCCTCCCACGGGAAGACGATCCACTTGTCCGTCCTGAAGACGTAGAAGTCCGGGACGACCTTCGTCCAGGGCTTCATGCTGAGGCAGGCGACCTTAACCTCCTCGGCTCCAGCTTTCTTTACCTCCTCGATGACAACTTCGAGGGTCTTTCCGGTGTCGCTTACGTCGTCCACAATAACGACCTTCTTTCTTTCAAGCGAGCCGTGGAGCGGGATGTTTATGACCGGCTTCTCCATTCTCTCATCTATGTCCTTGTAGAACTTGACGTCTATGACCTTCACTTCAAGGTCGCCGAGGATGTGGCTGAGCCTCACAGCCGGGATAAGCCCGCCCCTCGCGACTCCAACGATCACATCCGGCATGAAGTTCTTCCTCAGCTCGTCCGCCAGGGCGAATATGGCCCTGTCAACCTGCCACCAGGTGAGGTAAACCTTGTCCATGAGCATCACCCCTTAATAAGTCCGGTTCGTCTTCTCAAACTTAAACTTTCCCAATGAGTGGCAGAAGTTAAAACTTCCCCCTTAAAAATGATACTTTGACAGGAATTTGTAAAAATGCCGAAATTGGAGAAAAGGAGAGAGTTCAGCTTATGACGCACTTGCTCCAGCCGCAGCGCGGGCAGGTTGCGCAGCCGCTCTCCATCCTGAGCTCAACGAGCTCGCCGTCCTTCTCGTAGCAGACCGGGCAGTAGGCAACTCCGAGGAGCTCCCTTATCTTCTCCTCTGGGATATCCGGCCTCTTGGCGTGGTGCGAGTGCTCGTGGGCGGGTTTTACGGCGGAGACGTGGGAAACCGAGAATGTCAGCCCTCCAGCCTGGGCGCTCTTCTCCTTTCCGTTCGTCCCGTTAAGGATGGCCTCGACGTTGATGAAGCGCGATAGCCACGGCTCGGCCTCTACTATCGTCTTCAGCTTCTCGACGGCGTAGTCGCTCGGCTTCGCGGGAACCCTCTTCTTCTTTTCACCCTCGACGCTGTAGACCTGAACCGACAGCGAGCCGTCGCGGTAGACGGTTACGCCCTTACAGCCGAGCTTGTAGGCGAGCAGGTAGGCAGCTTTCACGTCCTCGACGGTGGCATCGTTCGGCATGTTTATCGTCTTGCTGGCGGAATCAGTCAGCCAGAGCTGGATGTTGGCTTGAGCTAGAATGTGGTCGAGCCAGTGGATGTCCATGGCCGTTACAAAGACCCTCTGCATGTCCTCTGGAATTTCCTCAAGGCCTTGAACTGAACCGTAGTTGTCGCTTATCTTCTTGAGTATCTCATCACTCCAGAGCCCGCGCTTCTTGAGCTCTGCTTCAAACACGGGGTCAACGTAGTAGAACTCTCCAACGGTGACGCTCTTCTTGTAGACGAGGGCGAATATAGGCTCGATTCCGCTGGAGGTGTCGGCTATCATGCTGACGCTTCCGGTCGGCGGGCAGGTGGTCACCATTCCGTTCCTCACGCCGTACTTTTTAATCTCCTCAACGAGTTCGTCCCAGGGCAGGTTCCATATCTCCCTGTGGTAGAAGCCCTCGACGGGCAGTTCTCCGTCCTTATACCTGGTCTTCTCGTAGAGCGGGAACGGACCGCGTTCTTTTGCCGCTTCAACGCTCCTCTTGTAGGCGTAGAAGGTCAGGTACTCGGTGGCCTTCCTCATGAAGTCGAAGCCCTCTTTGCTGTTGTAGGGAATGCCGAGCTTGAAGAGCGCATCGGCAAGGCCCATCATGCCAACTCCGATCCTCCTCGTGAGCTTGGTGTTCCTGTCTATCTCCGGGAGCGGGAACTTGTTGACATCGATGGCGTTGTCGAGATACTTTGCGACTTTCTGAATGACGTAGGCGTACTCGTCCCAGTCGAAGTACGGCTTGCCTTCGTCGTCGTACTTTACGAACTTTGCGAGATTTATGGAGGCCAGATTACAGGATTCGTACTCGTAGAGCGGCTCTTCCCCACAGTTGTGGCTCATGAAGCCGTTGCTTATGTAGCTGTGATGCTCTGGAACTGTGAAGTCGTAGACGATTTCCTCGCCAAGGACTTCAACACTCTCGACGGTGACCACAGGCTCGTCGATCTTGGTTTTCTGAAGGCTCAGCTTCTCCATCTTGTAGCCCTCGAAGCCTATCTTCTCGGCGAAGAGCTTCCTGCTGTAGTTAGCTATGACGAGCTCGTAGTAGCCCTCCGCCCTGTAGGTTCTCTCCTCTCCATCCTTGGTCGTGTACTTGAACTCGCTTGAATAAGGTCTCTCGTATATCTTGGAGAGTATTCCAAAGAGCAGGAGAAGGTCCTGAACATCCCTGAGGAGCCCCCTGTCCTTCGATGTAAGCCTTACCGCATTGTCGTTGTCAACGTAGCCGTCGGCACTGAAGAGTCCCCTGAGGAACGCCGCTATTTCCCTCGGCTTGAGCCTGTAGATTATCTCTGGTACTCTCTTCTCATTGCTTCCCATGATGCTCTCAAGCCACCTGTAGGCTTCTCCCCTCACGCCGAGCTTTATCTGGTTGCCGTAGCGGTGGGGCTCGGCTTTAATGCCGAAGTGCTTCGCTAATATCTCCCTGATTTTCCACGCGATATCTTCCTCTTTCTCTGCGTTGAAGTAGAACCAAGCCCTCTTGTCGTTAACGTTGAGGTAGCCGTCCCCTATGAACCATCCGAGGACGAAGGCGAGGTCTTCTCCTATGCTCTCGCTTCCGAAGTCCTCCTCTATTTCAAAGCGTGGAAGGAGGATCTCGTCTCCCGGCTTCAGCTCTCCAACTTCTTTCCAGCCCTCGGAAGTCATAAGCCTGTGGTCGAGTGTCGCCGTTATCTCGTAGCCCTGCTTTGTTCTGACCCTTGCGACCTTCTTCTTTCCGACCTTCCAGACGTAGGCCGGGACGGCCACGGGGTCTGCTATTGCGAGGGCCTTTCCATGGACGGTCTCGTACTTGACTTCCTCCTCACCGGGCAGGAGAACCTCCACTGAGTAGGCGTAGGGCTCTCCCTCCTCCGCTATTCCCTCTACTGCAACGGCCTCCTTCTTACCCCTCTCCTTCGCGAGGCTGAACAGTTCCTCTGCCTTGATGTATCCTTCAGGCGTGAGAACCCTCGTGTCCCCGACGACACACGGGTTGGTGGCGCGGATTTTTTCACCCTTTGCAGGCTCCAGGACGTTCCTCCTGTTGATGACGTCGAAGAAGACAACACCCGGGTCGGCCTTGGCCCAGGCCATATAGGCCAGCTCTTCAAACAGGCTCTTGGGGTCGATCTCCTTGACCTTTTCACCGGTGCGCGGGTTGATGAGCGGGTAGCGCTTGCCCTCTTTGAGGGCCTCCCAGAAGTCCTCCCATAATCCAACGCTTATGTTGAAGTTGCTGAGGACGTTGGTTCCCGTGTTCTTCTCCTTTGCGTGGATGAACTTCTCTATGTCTGGGTGCCAGACCTCGAGGATGCCCATGTTGGCCCCTCTTCTCACTCCCCCCTGCTTTATGACGTCGCTGACGGCATCAATGAGGTGCATGAACGAGACTGGACCGCTCGCCGCTCCAGTGGTGGTCCCGACAAGGTCTCCCTCGGGACGGAGCTTCGAGAAGTTGAGGCCGGTATTGTGGACAAAGACCATCCCGTTTTCTCCAGCGAGATAATTCTGGTACCTCTCAACCGTAAGGTCGTAGAAGGTCTTTGGCTCGTTCGTGACGTTGATCTCCTTAACGACTTCGAGGCCTTCAATGAGGTGGAGCATCCTTTTGACGTCCTCGCTCTTTGTAGTGTCGTAGAGTTTCCTCAGCATCTTCACTAGAACGGCCTTGGAAACGCGTCCTCTCCTGTGCCACTGACCAAGAGATACCTTTTCGTTCTTTATTATAGCCAATGTCTGACTGCCGTTTGTCTTGAACTCAACGCCGTACTTTGAGCTCCATGCCTTAAAATCTTCAAAGCTGAGTGTAAGACCAAATGATCCACCATTATGTTTGCTGAGAAGTTCCTCAAGCTTTATTCTCTTCTCAGAGTTCTGAAGGTTCTTTCCTATGAGTTCGTAGAACCTGAGGAGTGAGGAGTACTCCTCAACATGCATGACGTAATCAACGCCGTCCTTTCTCGGCTTCTTCCGCATCCTGGCTTTTATCCCAAGGGAATTGAGGTAGTATGTGATGTCCTCTATCAGCTTCCTGTTCACCATTCCAAGTTCAACACCAGGTTTGCTGTTAACGTGTCCTTCGGCGTCAAAGAGGCCGGTTATGAACGATAATACTGCATTTCTGCCTTCTTTGAGTATCGGTTGTGGAATCCCATTTGTAATACCTCTCAGAAGCTCTATATAGTGGGATGTTATCCCCTTTGCTTTTATGTCAATGTAATGGATGTTTCTGTCCCTCTGAAGGCTGTACCTCTTTCCAAAGGTTTTTTCAAGATGATCATTGATTATCCCGAGTGTTTCTGTTGTGTAGTCGTATATCCTTAGCCTGTCATAAACGTACTCGTGGCCTTTGACGTGAGAGCGGTATTTGTCTATGCTCCCGTCCCCTGCTATGAATCCCGCGAGCCAGTAATCCAAAAGGAACTCATAGTCATCATCACTTGGCATTCCGCCAACTAGCATATCCCCTTCTCTGAGTTCATCGGCCCTCTTCTCAACAATCTTGAGGTCCTGTGTGATAACAAAGAACGGATGCCATGGCGACGTTAGAACTCTTGTACCCTTGTTAGTTTTTATCTCGTACTTAGGAACATCCTCGCCGAGCTCGTACTTCCAAATGACTTTCACCTTTCCTTTGGTGATCTCCTTTGTTGATGGGTCAAAGGATTTCACGTATACTGGAACTTCTTCGACGTTTATCCCCCAGCGGTTGTACTCCGGGTCATAGAACTCGCCGAGGTCTTTGTACCTCTCGTACATCTCGGCCATCGTCATGATGTGTTCTTCGCCGTCGTTTTCAAAGATTATTTTGGCGTTTCCGTCTATACATCCCCCTCCGGCCTTCTGTATCATCGCCACGTCGTGGGCCGCTTTCATGATGCTCTCCATATCGTCTTCAATCGGGACGACGAAGCAGGCCGAGAGCATTCCAAGGGGCCTTCCTGAGTTGATGAGGGCTGGTGTGTTTGGCATGAAGTACTGCCCGGTCATCAGCCTGAAGTACTCCTCTATCTCGTCCTCGTAATTGTCAAAAGCGCCGTTCTCGAGCATCTTCAGGACTTCGTCTATGGGGAGCTTCATCTGGCCCTTCTCGGCCAGCTCGCGGTAGAGGTTGAGGAGCCGCTCAAAGTGCCACTTGTTGAGCCTGAACCTGCCTATCGAGAACTTTCCGTCGTACTCATCGAGGTTTTCGCGGTATCTTTCAATGGCACTAACGTCTTGTTCGTGTCCGCCGTTTTTGTCAAAGACCCTCTCGTCGTAGAGGATGTCTGGGATGACTGCAAGGATTGCAACCCTCTCGAAAAGCTCCCTCGGGCTCTCGATTATCTCTCCCTTCTCGTTCTTTATCAGGTAGCGGGAAGCGAGAACACGGAGTGCGTTGAGGGAAAAGCGCTTGTCAATCTCATCCAGCTTGTCCTTGTTGAGTATCTTCTTCTTTTCTTCACGGATTTCGGCCTTCTTCTTGCGGTAGAGGATGTAGGCCTTTGCCACATCAAAAAGACCAGCGCGCATGAGCTCAAGCTCGACTATGTCCTGTATGTTCTCTATGTTCGGAATCTGGCCGTCATAGAGCTCGTTTACCCTCCTCACAACGCGCCTGACAACCCTGTTGAGAAGCTTCTCATCCCTGACGCCGACTTCAAGCATTGCCCTCTGTATAGCCCACCTTATACGCTCCTTATCAAAGGGCACAATTCTACCGTCTCGTTTCATCACTTTTTCAACAGGCATATAAACACCCCTGTCATAATTGATAAACACATACGTGTCTATTGGTATTATGGACAGCGGGTAGGGCTATGGAGGAAAAGGTACATATACCTTACCCTGCTTCAGCTTGGCATGTTGACAAAAAATGTCTGTGATGTTTGCATAACGGTGCAGCCATGTTAAAAAAGGGGGCATCACAATGCTGGACGAATTATCCATCGATCTTTTCGTATATAAGCCTCAGTCTGTAGGCGTGTTTCAGCTCTTCTCCTGCCATCATTCGGAATATCTGCGACAGACTTCCCTCCAGGATGTGCGAGAGCTTTGTGTAGAGTTCGTACGCATGTTTCTCCCTTATCAATGCCTCCACTATCAGCTCCTCGAGGCTATCGGGGTGTGCCCTTTCGTCGTGCACCATCGGCTCCAGTTCAAGCTCGTCCATGTAATCGAGGAGGAGCCCTTCGATTGTACCCTCCGAAAGGAGGCCTTCAAGGGTCTTTCTATGTCTAAGTTCTTCCTCGGCGAGCTGGGCGAAGTCGTCCCTCAGGTCGGGCCTCTCAAAGAGGGCAAAGGTCTCACCGAGCTTGTATAGGTTGTAGAGCTCGTTTTCCTGCCAGATGATCTTCTTTATGAGCTCTCCTGCGTCCATCTAAAGGGCAGCCTCCAGATACCTTTTCAGCTCCCCCACATCGGGGAGAACGAGGTTCGGCTTTATCCCGCTTTCGGCAACGTCCTTGAGCGTGCTTACACCCGTGAGCACCATTATGGCCTTCATGCCGAAGCGCTTTGCGAACGCTATATCGGTATCGAGCCTGTCGCCGACCATCCAGAGCTCTTCAACGTCTCCAAGTTTGTCCTTAACGACTTCATAGGCCGGTTCGTTTGGCTTGCCTATGATCACTGGCTCTCTGTCCGTTGATGCCCTGAGGGCGGCTATTATTGCCCCAGCACCGGGGTAGAGCCCTTCCTCCGCTGGATATGTCGTGTCCGGGTTCGTCCCTATGAAGCTTGCCCCGTTCCTTATAGCGAGCGTTCCGTACTTGAGCTTCTCGTAGGTTAACTCGGGGTCAAGGCCCACAACGACGTGCTTGATCCTCTTCCAGGCGCCTTTCCTAGCATCTTCAAGGCTAACAACTCCCCAGCCGAGGCGCTCCATCTCCCTGAGAAGCCCCTTTCCACCGATAACGAAAACTTCTCCTGGCTCAAAGTGCTTCTCCATGTAGAGCCTCGTGGCCAGGCCCGACGTGACTATAACATCTTCCGGCACGTCTATGCCCATCGAGAGGAGCTTTTCCCTGTACATTGCGGGGTCTCTCGTGGAGTTGTTCGTGAGGAACAGGAAGGGTATTTTCCTTTCTTTCAGGAACTCGATGACCTCTTTTGCACCATTTATCGGCTCGCTGCCTCTGTAGATGACGCCGTCCATGTCGAAGATAATGCCGATTTTTCTCGTCATGAGGGAAAAGAGGAAGAGGGAGTTTAAAAGTTCACTGTTTATGACCAGTTGTTGCTACTGACCTCCTCCCCGCCCTAAAGGACGAGGCTTGTTTTAAAGGGAAAAGTCAGCTTTTTAAATGCCTGCACGTGACCAATCAATGTCATGAAAATCGCTTATGTGTACGATGCGGTTTATCCCTTTGTAAAGGGTGGAGTTGAAAAAAGAGTATATGAGATAGGTAGAAGGCTGGCAAGAAAACATGAAGTTCACTGGTTTTCTCTGAATTGGGATGGGGAGCTGGACGACATATTGGTACACAGAGTTGGCAACTGGAAGCGTTTTTATCATGGAGATCGGAGATCCATTGGAGAGGCTCTGTACTTTGCCCAAAAGCTCCTTCTAAAATTTGGGGGAGAGTACGACATAGTTGACTGTCAGGAGTTCCCGTATTTCTCGTGTTTTTCGACTAAACTCCACAGCATACTAAAGAGAACTCCCCTGGTACTCACGTGGCATGAAGTCTGGGATGGGCATTGGTATGAGTACCTGGGAAAACTGGGGGGTATTGGAAGGAGAGTTGAGAGACTGACCACTAGATTAACCCCCCATAATATTGCGGTTTCAAGATTTACTCAAAAACGGCTGTTGAGGTTTGGTGTTCCTAGTAGGGTTATACCAAATGGGATCGACTTTGAAAAAATAAGGTCTGTCCCCCGTTTAGAGGGAGTTGACTATGATGTACTCTTTGTTGGACGTTTGATACGTGAAAAAAATGTAGAGCTGCTTGTACGTGCTGTCCAGATTCTCAAAACTGAGATACCAGACATAAAGGTGCTAATAATTGGGGATGGTCCCGAGAGGAGGCGTTTGGAGCGACTTTCAGAGGAGCTCAATTTGGTTGAAAACGTTGATTTTAAGGGATTTCTAGATGAATATGAAGCGGTTATTTCCCACATGAAGGCCTCAAGAGTCTTTGTGCTACCTTCTATCCGTGAGGGTTTCGGGATAACGGCGCTGGAGGCCAATGCATCCGGCATTCCTGTTGTTACTGTTGTTCATCCCTTGAATGCCGCTGCTGAGTTGATAGTTCATGAATACAATGGATTTCTGGCGTTTCCAAATCCTGGTTCTCTCGCGGAGAGTATTCTAGTGGCGCTGGATCACGGTAAAAAGCTTAAAAGAAATTGCGTTAGGTATGCCAGGAACTACGATTGGGATAACATAACGAGGTTGATCGAAAACTTCTACGAGAGGGTCGCAGATGACAGTTGAAGTCTCCGTGATTTTGCCCACAATGAACGAGGAAGATGCAGTGAAAATAATAATCCCTCAAATAAAGGAGACTCTGGAAAGGTTGGGCGTTTCCTATGAGATAATTGTGGTGGATAAAAGTACGGATGCAACACCCAAAATCGCGGCTGAATTGGGTGCGAGGGTAATCCGTCAGAAAAGAAGAGGCTATGGAGACGCATACATTGAGGGGTTCAAAGTTGCTCGGGGAAAGTACATCGTGATGCTGGATCCGGATGGGAGCTATGATCCCCGCGAGATTCCGAAGTTGCTGGAACCTCTACTGAAGGATGAGGCAGATTTTGTCATTGGGACCAGACTTAAGGGAATGATCGAACCCGGTGCAATGCCGTGGCTTCATCGGTACATAGGAAATCCTCTTCTGACCAAGGTCCTCAATCTGTTTTTTAAAGCTGGAGTCTCCGATGCCCACTGCGGCTTCAGGGCGATAAAAAAAGAGGCATTGCAGAGGCTTCCTCTGAAATGCCGTGGAATGGAATTCGCAAGCGAGATGGTCATAGAGGCGGCAAAAGCAGGTTTAAAGATTAGGGAGGTGCCCATAACTTATCGCCCAAGGATTGGGGAATCCAAACTGAGTTCGTTTAGGGATGGGTGGAGGCATCTGAGGCTGATGCTACTTTATTCGCCATCCCACTTGTTCCTTCTTCCGGGGTTGTTTTTGATGATTACTGGGATAGTTCTCCTGGCCTACGCTTCCAATACGGACCCGCTCAGGGTACATACTATGATTCTGGGAAGCCTTTTGACCATAGTTGGGTTCCAGGTGATAAACTTTGGAATCTCTGGAAAGGTCTACGCCGTTAGGGAAGGACTCGATAAACCAGATAAAATCACGAAATTTTTCATGAGATATTCGATATTGGAAGAAGGCCTTATGTTTGGGGGAATATTATTCATCGCCGGTTTAACATTGGGAATTAGAATATTCTTGAAGTGGAGAGCTTTAGGTTATGGGGAACTGTTTGAAATTAGGTCAGCCATAATAGTGCTGACCTTGATAGCCATGAGCATCCAGCTGATATTCTTCTCGTTTTTCGTTAGCTCCCTAATGTTGAAGGAGGAGTTTGAATGAGGGTTCTGCTCGTTGCTCCCTATTTTTATCCAGAAGGCGGCGGGCTGGAGAGATACGCCTATAAGATGGCAAAGGAGCTGAGCGAGGAAAATGAGGTGGTTGTCGTATGCGCAACAAAACTATATGAAAGAACTGAAAAAATTGGCAATATTAAAGTGATACGAAAAAAACCCAACCTCATTATCTCGAACACACCTGTTAGGGTTCTCCTGCCGTTCGAGCTTATACGGATGATTAAGAGACAGAATTTTGACGTTATAATTGCCCACACACCGGTACCGTTTTTTGCGGATGTTGCCTCTTTTGCTGCGAAGCTTATGGGAAAGCCTATAACAATTGTTTATCACACCGGCGAGCTGAAGAAGGGTTCCTGGACTGATGTCCTGGCAGGGTTTTATGAGAGAACGGTTGAAAAGATGACTTTGCGGAATACTAAAATCATATCAGTTTCCCGATATGTCCAGAGGATTTTGGGGAGGAAGGGGTTTCATTCAAAAGTGGAATACCCGAAGATTGATGAGGCGTTCATTCTTGAAAGACCCGATTTCAGAGGTGATGGGAATACTGTTCTCTTTGTTGGCCAACTTGGCAGGTTCCATAGATGGAAAAACCTCGATTTATTGTTAAGGGCTTTGGTTTTGGTCAAGCGGGAAATCCCCGATGTTAAGCTTGTTGTGATCGGCGGAGGAGACCTAATAGGCTATTACACGAAATTAGCCGAGGATTTGGGCCTGGAAGGCAACGTTGAATTTCTTGGACGGGTGAGCAGGGAGAGGCTTATCAGCAGTTATAAATCGGCTAAACTCCTGGTTTTGCCGTCATCCAAGAGCGAGGCCTTTGGGATGGTTGTCGTGGAGGCCCTCGCTTTGGGGACTCCCGCCATAGTCAGCAGAGTTGGGGAATTTCCGGTAATCGTTGATGATAAAAAGAGCGGGCTCCTGGCTAGACTGGATGAGCGGGATATAGCAGAAAAGATCCTTTTTTTGCTTGAGGATGAGAAGATGAGGAGAAAAATGGCAGTAACGGGGAGAAAAGCGATTAAACGCTTTATTTCCTGAATTTCCAGAGCTTTAAATCACTTGAAACGACGTATTTCTTTATAGCACCTTTCTCCTCAGCATGAATTAGCAGGTATGGGCCCACGGAATAGATTTCAAGCTCACGGATTTCTTGGGGATTCTCCCTAAAATTAACCCAGCTCTTGAACGTTATCAACCAGTCTGGATCGAGCTCTACGGCCTTCTTTATGTTCCTGTCTGCCCAGGTCCAATTTTTAAAACCAATGAGTGCGGGATGGGGGGTTCCAACGAAAAACTCTTCCGGGGCTGCCCTCTCTTTTAGGATGTTGAACACCTTCCTATCGTACCAGTAGCCGTAGTCTTGAATTCCCTTTGCCCCTATGTCGCTGAGCTTTAGGACGGCGGCGTTGAGGAGAATGAGCTGTACAATCAGAAACAGCGCTATCCATTTCTCGACAGTTAGAATATTCAGGGGCTTAATTTTCGATTTAAAGTTGTTGTAGAGCTCGATTATGCCATACCCAGAGAAGATGCTCATTAACGCCAATGGTCCAAAGGTGTAGCGCTCGAACGGGCCGTTAAGGATGAATCCATTAACTCCGTTCAGCGTTATCACTGATGGCAGTATCATTAACAGGATGTCCCTATGTGTTTTGTCGTGTTTTGTCCCGTATATAAACCCAACAACTATCAGGACATAAGCAACTGAAAATTCAAGCCAGCTCCGCGCTAGTCTCAGCACAATGTAGCGGGCTCCCCATTTAATGTGTCTCGCGCATTGTAGCCTATGGGACTTTGGTATACACTGATCGATGCTATAAACAGGAAATTCAATACTATGGGAAATGCCGAGATCATCAGAATTTTCAAGAACTCTTTTCTCCTTTTTCTCCACGCGTACACCAAAAAGAAAGGATACGTTGTGAGCCAAGTTTCCCTCGCACAAAAGGCCAAGCCCATTGAAAGAGATGCTGTAAGGGGCTTTTCCTCGAAATAATAGATTGCCGAGAGTATGAAGAGCGTCCCCCATGGCTCCAGAGTGTATCTTGCCCCGTATCTTAAAGCTACAAATGAAAAAAGGAACATTAGAGAACTCAGGAATCCAGCTTTTTTTCCATGATATCTTTTGGCAATTTCATAGATCAGGATTGTGTCTGTTAGCGTTGCGAAGGCTGTTGCGGCCCTGGGTAGAAACACCCTGAGGTCGACACTATCAAATGCCATCAGGGGCGACGTTAGAATGAAAACGAGCGAAGATCTGGGCAGAAATTCGAAGTGGAGTACTTTCATTGAGATGTTCAAGTATAACATCTCATCCTGGAAAAGCCTCAATGTGAATAAGGGGATAAAGATCATCACAACCCAGATTAGGACTAGTTTAGTTCTCTCTTCCATCTGTTGATTCCCTCATTATTTTTGTTTTTAAGGCTTGATGCTCTACCCGCTCTTTTCTTTTTTGCTTTTACTCTTTATTTCGTAGATTATGAATCCTTCCTCGGTTTCCCCAACTATCTCAATCTCTTCGATGCTCACTTTACCCTTGGGGACTGTTGCTTTAGCCCCAGGTGGAGTTTCACCGTTCTTTGATTGTAACCTCAGCAAGCCGACAACGGTCCCTAGGGCAAAAATTGCTATCGCCGGATAAACGGTGAACGTGTCCTTTGATAGGTACATCAACAATGCGAGCAGGTAGACGCTGGAGACTTCTCTTATACTTTCCCTGTCCCACTTGGGCTCCAGGTACTCGACCCACTCGTTTAGAACTCCAACTAAGAGGAGATAATACACCACGATTGCCACATCGTTGGCGTAGTTCTCGGCCCCAAGCGCTAGTATGACCGCCGCTATTATCAGTCCCACCACTGCGAAGAACACGAATCTCTGTCCGATTGAAAACTCCCTGTATGTTTTAACCAGCAACCTCCAGTATCTTCTGATCAGGAGGATAATCCCGAGGAGTGAAAACGCTGAGAACACAACTAGCAAAATCCATTCGAGGTTTGGCTTTACCGTTATTTCCCCTTCCAGCTCTTTCGTCTCCCTGCCCGCGGGAGTTATGTAGAACTTCAGGGTGTATCTGCCGGGGGGAGTGATCACTGGGAGTTTGGATTCCTGGAATATGTGGACAGTTTTTCCCTCCCTGTATTCGCGCCAGGAGGGGTGCTCGTACGAGAACACTTTGATTCCAAGGTAATACACATCGAGCCTTATGTCTATCTCATAGATTACTCCCTTTTTGTTGGTTATGTAGAAGTCCGCCCTTATGGTATCCCCGGGGTGGTAGGTTTTGTTTAGAAAGACTTCGACTTTGATATCGTCATCGTCAATTGAAAGCTTTTGAGAGTTTTCATAGGGTATGGTTCCTTTTCCAATTTCTTGAGATGTTGTGGTTTCGGTCTTTTTTGGTGCCCCGGTTTTAGTTGGGGTTGTGCTCTCCATCTCTGGTTTTTCTGTTGGCTTAGCTTCGCTGACGGTGAAGTTATCAATGTAAACCATCCCAGTGCCGTTTATCGCAATCACCAGGGAAGAAAACGTCGCCCCTTCAGCTGGTAGGGCGACTATTTCGACGTTTTTCCATCCAAACGAGCCGTTTCCTACGACTGTAACGTTCTTGGCGAACATGAAAGTTCTGTTTTCGTCAAAATAAGCAATCTCCGCTAAAACGCCGTTGGTACTCTCGCTCCTTATTGAGAAGGAATATTTCAGGGTTGTATTTATTGGAAATAGTGGGGAGATTAGGGTGTTAAGCCCGCTCCGTGTGGAGGCTGCTTTTATTATTCCATTTTCCATCAGGGTTATATTAACGCCATGGCCCATCCATTCTTTCTGGGCCAGAGCGAAAGTGAACAACATAGTGATTAACATTAGAGAGACTAACTTTTTCATAGGATTCACCTATTAAAGTCTTTGATTCTTGCATAAGTCTTTATGTCCCAATTTTGGTCATGAGCTTTAAAATTTTCTTAATGTGGGAGATTTTGGGAAGAAAAGAAACAGATAGGGATAGAAGAAACACGAGATCTCTGGTGATACTAACGTTCTATCGCTAGATCAGCGTAAAAAACCGGCGGATGACTAGCTTCTTTGTTCATTTACTTTTTTCTTTTGAAAGCCTCACCCTTCGGGGCGGAAGGGGATCAGGCTTCACTTACCGGGGATATTTGCTTCTGGGAGAGTCTTTGAGAACAGACCATTTATAAAACAATAGAAAGTACGGGGATATGAGATCAGATAACGGGCACACTCCCTACCGGGAGTGCACCCTCATTATGACGTTTAATCTTCAGGTATAAAAATCTATCGGTCAGACCCCGTTAGCGTTTGTCTCGTAGCGTTCAATGATTTCCAATATAGAATGTATCTCTATTGGATATTTAAGTACTTTTTTAAGATACTCAGCTCTTTTCTTGCTTTCATCTCCGAAGCAAACAATAATATCATTCTCTCTTATATTATAGGCATCTTTTTCAAGCGATATAAATTTCAACCCTCCCCCAATATCGGAGGCAAATCTAAGAAGATATTGGAAGGACGGGGAATTCTCTATAACTGTTCTTTCTTCCTTTCCCAATTAATCCTTCGGTTAAAACATAAAGCATTGGTCTTGCGAGGTAGTCTCTAATTGGAATCTTCCTGTGTGAATATGGTGCTAGGTATTTAACATCTCTGTTTCCACTATAAGATACTTTAAAATTATCAAGACCTAAGTGCTTTTCATTAAGCTCATACATCTCTCTAACTCCCAGGCGGATGTTTTGTTCCATAATTTTCCTATAAACGTATTCGACTATGATGTCTGCAGTGGAGATAAAAAGATTAACTTGATCCCCCTTTGGGAAGATAACTGGCCGGTTAGATACTGTTATATCATCCCATGCGTAGGTATATTCCTGTTCATCGAAATTGTCCAGATAAACTTTGATGCCGTTAAGTCCAAGCTCTCTTATTGATTTCCATGCGGTTATGTATGAGAAATAACTCGTTAGCTTGTCTATAAACTTCATGGGCTTTTCCGTCTTTACTGTATTGTCCTTGGAGTAATATTTAACCTCCCTTAAACGCTTCGTGTTGAATATAGAGAACACAAAACTAACGGTGACTTTAGATTCATTGATTAGGGAAACAAAGTCCTCTATAATTTCGTTAGATTTATCATGACCAAAGAGCGACTTTATGTCTTTGCTTTTGAATACGTATCTTGGATTCTTAGTGTTGAGATTACCTTTAAGGCTCTCAAAATAGTTGATGTAATTCTCTTTGAATTTTTTGGGGTCTTCGAACAATAAAGCGACACCAATGTTTGCCTTAAACTGCTTTTTACGTACAATAACAAGTGACTTTGAGTCTGCAGACAATATTTTATCCGTCATGTGATTTCCCCGATCTGAGTATCTCCTATGGGATTTATTAAATTTTTTACAAATCTTCAGTCTGTTTATTGTTCTTGAAATATCAACGTGAAAAGTTTCACAAAGCTGAACTCGTGACCCGAAACTTTCTCTAGTTAAGGGCTTAATTTTCGTTTAACTTTGCTGGTTAGTTTTTTGAACTTCTTCTCTAGCCTCTTGGCCCATTTGTCCCCCTTTTCTCTTCTCCAGTCGTAGAAGATGTAGAATACACTGAGGAGGAAAGTTGTTAAGGATACCATCAGTCCCCTCTCGAACCAGTCCTGAGGAGTGTATCTCAGGACTATTTCAAGGTCCCCTGTCTGATTAATCCAGAAGCCGTTGATGACTCCGTATACCGGAACTGGGGAGACTTTTTCCACGAGTTTGCCATCCTTGTAAACTCTCGCCTCCCACAGCGGATCATAGGATTCGGCGAAGGTTAACATGAAGGGCTTTGTTGCGTTGACTTTGACCTTCCAGAGGGTTGGGTTGACCTTTGTGTAGTCCTGGACTGTGGCGGGAGTTTCATTTGTTTGGAAGAGTTCTTCGAGTGTTTCGTTTTTATCAGTTGAGTAGAGCCAGACCACGTCCAAGAGGGCGTCCTTTGATGTAGGGGTTATTTCTAATTTGTATTCTCCATTTCTCAAGTAGAACAGTGGGGTATATTCAAATGTTGAATTGTTTACAGTTAAAACATACTTATAGTCTCCTATGGATATATTAAATGTACCATTGCCCTTTAATGCAAGTCTGTAGGTACTGTTTTTCACTATCTCCACGTTTTGCCATGCTTTTCCCTTCTGGTCGAATTTTATGGCCTCTCCGTTACTTGCGTTGAAGTCTTTTATAATCTCGGTGTTTTCCCTGTATAAATCGGATTCTGCTTCGAAGAGATATATTATGGTTTTGTTCTGCAATAGTTCTATGGCCTCTTTTCTTGCTTTATTGTACTCTTTTTCAGGTATCAACGCAAATAGATTAACTGCGTTAAATCCCCTAACGTTCTCAAGGACTATCTTGTGTTTTCCTTTTTCAAGCTTGAATGTTCCTAGATCTTCCCAAACGAATTTGTTAAGCTGGTCTTTGGTCTTGATATAAATTGGAGTTCCATCTAAATAAACCCTTATTGCGCCGCCCTTCTGGTTCTTAAAGTAGCGGATGAAAAGCTTGTAATTGTCAGTTTTATCGACTTTGAAGGGAATGTCCAGAGTTACGGGTTTGGTATAGTTTGTTATGTCATAGACTTTCACGTCATCTATCCAGATTATGTTAGGTAGCGGTTTATCTGTTTCGTGGCCATGCCATATCTGGAGTTGGATATAGCGGGTATCTTCACTTTGGGGCTGGTAGTTGAAAGAAATTGTTTTCCAGTTGAAAGTTCCATCACCTATAAAAGGGTAATATAAGAAAGAGCCTTTGATCAGCGTTTTATTGACATCATATTCTTTAACATAAGCATGAACTACATTAGTATTTTGACCTTTAACTTTAAACATAAATCTGTAGACGTGATCATATTTAACCGGAATCAGAGGGGATCTAATTGTCTTCCAGACCCAAGTTGAATTGTAAAGTTCTGCTCTAAGAGCTTGCACACTTTCGTCCCATGAAATTGTTTGAATAGCACTAAACTGGATTTTTGGAGTGACATTTTCCCATGCTTTAACTTGATCTTGGGATGTAAAGTCCCAACTGGCAATTAAATTGGATATAGGCATGTTTTCCGGTAAATCTGCCGTGGGAGGGGCCCACGTGAGTACTGTATTTTCTCCATAGAGAGGGGCTATAGCAATGGAGGGATTAATATACCAACTAAGCAAATCAGTTGCCCAGCTCTTCTCAGGTCTGTTGTTTGGTGCGTTTGGCGTTACAAATAAAGTAGTGCTCAAATAGGAGTCCATCAAGTATAAATCATACAAGGGTTCGTTAGTGAATACAAATGTGTTGCTGATATTATTAATAAGTGGAAATTCTCTTAAATGGACATTCAAAATTATTGCAAAATTATTATCTAAATAACGAACTCCGGACAACAAATCGTCAAATGAAGAGAAAACCAAAGGAGTCCCGCCTACATTGATAAACGGAGAATTATCTATCTGAACTAAATTTATGTTGTTAAAGTTCAATATTTGTCCCCTATGTTTTATATTGTCACATCGAAGGCTTGTATTAAACCAGCGGTGGTATAGTATAGTACTACCATAAACTTTTTGGAGGTATCTCAACATTGGAACGTAATATGGGTAATAGGATGTACAATTGGGTCTACAAATTATATATTTTACACTGATCTTTCCGAGTAATTCATGAATATTCTCTATTCTTTCAGGGTGTTCAATTGAGGTCAACACATAATATTGTAAAATCCCTTCGGAAGGGAATACCCTAGTCACATGCTGTGGAAACGTTGGTTTTGGGCTATATTTAATCATCAAGTCCACAGAGCCCCGATTTATAGTAGGGTATCTTATAGGGCTTAAGGATGGTACATAAACTACGCGATATATCCCTGATTCATTTTTCAGAAAATTATACACCTCAATGTCGCTGTTCCCATAATTTAATACGTTTAATTGATGCATAAACGAATTTAACGAAGGGTATCCAGAAGATAGAATTATAAACAATAATATCACTACTAATAGATTTTTCGATCTAGGAGAGGAGAGTTTCTTGTGAAGCTCTTCTATGAGCATTCCAACAAGTAAAGTATATGCAAATGTTACTATAAACATTGAATGATATACCTCACGAAATACTGAAAGAATTGGAATTTTAAGGTAGAGAAGTTTCCACAATTGGGGGAATGGTCCGTTTAGAGCAGACACAAAGAATAATCCAATAGAAAGCAATGAGAGTGAGTACACAGCGAGATATGCTTGCTCTTTTTTGTTAATAGCAAAGATGCTTGCTATAAGTGAAAGAATTGACAAGGATAACAGAGAGTATATGACTAAACTGGGCAGTTTATTGTGAGTATAGAGATAAAATGGATCATAAACATGACTATATCCAGTCATTAAAAATGCTGGAAGAAGCTTAGGAGCGTTCATAATTTCATGATAATCAATTGGTGCTGCTTTATTTATCACAAGTTTAGATCCTGGATTCATAAACATTGTTAAAATCCAAAAAGAGTTAAGTATGATAAATAGCACTATAAGAATAGCGATGGCTTTTAATGATATTATAAGTGAGGAGTAGTTTCTTTTTGATATAGCAAATATCAACAAGTACAGAGCCGCCATAAACGCTAACATTGGGGGAAACTGCACTTGAACAGCCGACATGCCAAATACTAATGCGGCTGTGAGAATATATGAACATCTTTGTTTGTAATAAACATATTTGTGTAAAAATGCAAAAAACAATGGTGAGATTGCATATGCAAAATTATAGAGATGATATCCAGCTATGATTCTATTATAAAGTACAGGAGTCAACATATAGAAAAGACCCATAAAGAATGCGGACTTACTAGAGAATCTTAGTACCTTGCCTAAATAGAACATGGTCAAAGCAGAAACCAACATAATAATCGGAACAATAATCTTTGATAATACCTCACCATTAAATCTGACCAAAACTGCTAGTGCGAGCTCAAAGAGTCTTTCATATAATAAAGTGTTTGGAACTCCCGACACCCCCCTACCAGAGATAGAATTCCAAGTAAATATTGCTTCAAAAAACCTGTCCCACACTTGGCCAGGGAGGTACGGGATTCTCCAGTCATGTCTAAATCCGATAACGCCTGGAGAAAAAATATAGTAAGCATTTGAGAGGAAAGACACTAGTGCGTATATAAAACCAACTCGTAGATATGTATAACGCATCCTTTCCATATTTACCCCCTGTTTACTACGGTTTTATATCTAAATGATCTCTTATTATGTTATAAAATCGAAAACTATTTGAACTGCGAACTAAAAAAACTTGGTTTCGTTTTAATAGTTTCCAAAGAAGTTCTTCTTCTTTGTTTAGTAATTCATCAAGGTTGTACCAATCATCTAATAAAAAGGATGATGCACGTAGCAAAGGGTTTTTGAACCAGGAAAATTCGTACCGTTGAATTGAAAGTAGTATTTTCATAATATATCTATGGTCAACATCCTCTAAGGGAATAATTTTGTCATCTATTCCTTTCTGAAGTAAAAATATTGAGGAAATATTCTGAGGAGTATCTAGTATTCTACCCCTAAAAAGGGATCTTCCTGTTGGTTTATATTTTACACGAAATAGTCCTTCAATATGCCCAAAGCGAGTTTCATGATGGAAGAAAGTTGAAGTATGAGGTGTAGGGTATACAAAATTCCGTTTAGCATCTATGATCACAGTGTCTTCTCCGACGTATAATAAATTTTTATGATTATTTAGAAATTGTAACACAGT
This sequence comes from Thermococcus kodakarensis KOD1, assembly GCF_000009965.1. Classification (NCBI taxonomy): domain Archaea; kingdom Methanobacteriati; phylum Methanobacteriota; class Thermococci; order Thermococcales; family Thermococcaceae; genus Thermococcus; species Thermococcus kodakarensis. Next base: position 1,517,135 of record NC_006624.1, on the reverse strand, counting down.
AGTGGTCTTACCCGTATTTGGAGGAGCAATAAATAAATATGCACCATCATTATCCGAAATACCGCTAGCATGTAATACAAAGAAGTTACGCACAAGAAGTTCAACAAAGACATAATCTAATAACAATACTCCAGGTGGATATGCCGATCCAATCTTCTCTTTTACTAATAAGAAGTATGTGGGATTAACTTGAATCTCATTAGTATTGGGTCTAAATACCAAATTAAGCATGATTTTTGGAAGTATGTGATTGGAGTAGTATATAGAACCATCTCTTAGAAGCATAAATCTATCAAATACTTTAACGACATCATGTTTGTTAATATGAAACTTAGAATCCACTTGAAATCTGAACCAGAATGGTGTTTTTTCTGTGGTGTCCTTGGCATCTACTAAAAAAGGCGAAATTGAAAACCCTGGGATTATCTCTTTATTTGTCTCTATAGTAATTAGTTTGGGAATGGCCTCTTTTTGGATCAAAATCAGACCCCCCTTTGGATTATCATCAGCTCTTTTCCAGCTATTTTTCTCCAATCATATCTCTTAACAAATCTGGCTCCATTTTCTCCTACTCTTTTTCCAACATTCTCATTCTCAAGCAATTCAACAACTTTCTTAGCGAATTCTTTTTTATTTCCTCTTGGAATCCAGATAACGTTGTCCTTCCAAATTGGTCGTATTTCGGGTAGATCGTAACATACTACAGGTAATCCTGCGGCCATTGCCTCTCCGATTACTATTGCCCAATTCTCTTCATAGCTAGGTAAGAGAAACACTTTGCTTTTTGCCAGTGTCTTAAATTTCTCTTCGAAATCATATATTGGACCCAGAATTTTTACGTTTTCTTCGAGCTTCTTATCCTTAATCATTCTTTCTAATTTATTCACATTTGTTTTGGTTCCGTGACCGATCAAAATCAGTTTTGCATCTGGAATCTCTGAGACTACATGTTCCCATATTTCCACTACATCGAAGACGCCTTTAGTACCGTCAAATCTTTTCATAAATACTCCATCGAATTGTTTCTCTTTTATTTTGGATGAAATTTGTCTTATTCTCTCATAATCTACACCTGCTTCAACTACCCTTATTTTGGACTCAGGTATCCCTATTCTTTTTAAATCATTTCCAGTTGGTTTGGATACTGCTAAAAAAACATCTGAGTATCTCTTACCAACAAAATATCCCACGCGTTGGTTAATATAAAAAAGGATGCTATTTATAGCCGAAGTTCCTTTCCTTATTAGTGGTGCAACCCAATGAGCTACTATTGCGAATCTGTTCTGAGGATTTTTCCTTTTAATTAATGCTCCAGGAATAACATCATACCAATGCTCTGTGGAAGCATAGATTATTCCCTCAAATCTCATGAGTTCTTGGGGGATCCTGAAAGAATTAAGGGCCCTTAAAAGATACCCCCTTATTGAATATTCGCTTGGCATTTTCATCCTGTGGAACTCAGCTGTTAGCCCTACTCTTTTGCAAAGTTCTATTCCGGCGTCTTGAGTCAATACATGGATTTCAATTCCCATCTCTTGCCATTTTTTAGCAATTTCTATCCATCTTATGTCTCCACCACTTATTCCTGGTTTTCCATTTTCAGCCCCAATGCCATTTGCTATGAACAAGGCTCTCTGAGGGATCCTCATTTTTCTCCACCTTCGTAAGTTTAAGATGACTTTAAATATCCAACACTTGCGGCTAAATACTCCAATCCCTTTAAAACAATTACTCCGGCAGCCAAATGAGGTTTGCTCCAAAATCTCTTCCTTTTAAAAAACAACCCAAACCTGTAAAACAAGCTTATCTGCTTGTTTCCATACTCCCTATATTTCGATTTATATCTTCTGGCTGTCTGTCCATAATAATACTTCTTTTTGAGCCATTTTATTAGTGAAAAGTTTTCTTCATGGTGAATAATATGAGATTCTATTCTGGCTTTGACATTGAATCCAAGTTTCTCAATCTTCTGAGGGAGTGTAGACTCCTCAAAAAATACAACGTCTTCATCAAATCCCCCTACTTGTAGAGCTAAATCCCTTCTGAAAAATCGTGCGGATTCTATTTCAGTTCCAGTATAGAAACTTCTCTCGAAATCTCTAACCTTCACCCAATAACTATTACCGACAGAGCGCTCTGGGATTATTATCCCCCCGATTTTGGGATCTGATTCAATTAATATAACACACTCCTCTATAACCTTTGGAGTTAATCCCATGTCAGAATCAATAAAAAGGACGTATTTCCCATTTGCCTTTTTTAACCCGATATTCTTCGCTTTTGTCCTCTCGCTCTTGATTTGGATAACTTTTGCATTGTATTTTTTACATATCTCAACCGTTTTATCTTGGGAAAAATTGTCAACGACGATAACCTCTATGTTTTTGTAGGTCTGGTTTTTGATTGATTCTAAGCACTTTCCAATAGTTTTTTCTGAGTTGTACGTGGGAATAATCACAGAGACCAGCGGCATCTCTTTATTCTCCATCTCACTCACCGACTGAGGAGTTTAATACCCTCTCAAACTTCTCCGCACTCTCATCCCAGCTGAACCTTTTGGCCCACTTTAAAGCGTTTTCACTTAATCTCCTTTTGAGTTCTTCATCTTCGTGCAATACTCTAAGGGCCTCGCTCATTGCCTTGGGGTTTGGATCACACAGTAAGCCGTTGTATCTATGCTTTATTGAGTCCCTGAGTCCAGGAACGTTATAACCGATTGCTGGGGTTCCCAGGGCATTGGCCTCGATCACGACCCTCCCCCAGCCCTCTCTTATTCCTGGAACCAACAATACGTGGGCTTTTTTCATGAGTTCAATTTTTTCTTTCTCAGGGATGAACCCCCTAAATTCGATGTTTCCATTATTATGCCTTTTTTTAAGCTTTTCCATAAGTTCGCCTCTGCCAACAATCCACATTTTTCCCTTATTGAGCATTTTAAAGGCTATCACGGCGTCTTCGGGCTTTTTAGTTGGGGTCAACCTGCCAACGAATAAAGCGGTAAACTCGTCTTCCTTTTCGGGGACCTTCTCTAAAATATTTCTATCCAATCCATTGTAAACTATCTCAATATCTTTAAATCCGAGCTTTTCTAGGTCGTTCCTCGTGGATTCGGAGACAGTTATTGTTTTAACATTGACGTAATGCTTTAACCAGTAGGGTTCTAGGATGTGTTTCCCAAGGGTATTGATCGGAAACGGTGTCTTATAATCCCAAAACTCAACTGCCAATTGGTGTATCAGCGCTATTATTGGCTTATCAACGTATTTTGGAGTTAGAAATGGCCGGGTGTTTATCTCATCTATTACTACATCAAAATCGTTTTTGTTATCCCTGTAGAACCTCTTTGCGTGGGAATACACCGTATCAAAGAGACCAACTATTTTTCCGCTTCTGACTATTTTGACACCATCAATTTCGTCCTCCTTTTCAGCTCCATTAAAATACGAAGTGAAGAGGGTAACTTCATATCCTTTTTCAACTAATCTTTTTGCAATCTCATGAGTATAAACCTCAGCTCCCCCTGCTTCGGGGTGTCTTATATCCTTCCAGTTGAGCCATAGTATCCTCATCTTTTATCACCATTGTAGTAATGCAAGATGTTTTTTCTGTAAACTATTGCTGCAGTGTCCAAAAACATTCTTGCTATTGCCCTATAGTTTATGGAGGAGTTAAAACTCTTATGTTCAATCTTAATCGGCAGTTCATAAATCTTGTATCCATACATATTTATCACGGTTAAAAGTTCAACATCAAAGGCGTACTTCTTGACTAAGACTTTGGAAAATGCCTTTTCCAGGACTTCTCTCTTAAACACCTTGAGTCCGACCTGAGTATCGCTGACGTCAAGCTTAAGCAGTAATTTAACGAGCGTTCTGTACCAGATGCTGAATAGCCTTCTTTTCTCGGAGTACCTCACCCTAGCTCCCGGAAGGTATTTTGAACCTATAACAACGTCGTATCCATTTTGAAGAAACTTTATGAACCTCTTTATTTGGGAAGGAGGAATATCCAAATCTGCATCGAAGAACACGATTATCTCACCGTTGCTCTTTTCGAAGCCCTTTTTTAGAGCGTACCCTTTTCCCCGGTTCTTTGAATAGCTCACTAGTTGGACGTTCCTAAATGACTCGCAGAGTTCCCTTGCGACTTCGGGGGTATTGTCCCTGGATCCATCGTTGATTATGATTATCTCGTAGTCTAGCCCTTTTAACTCTTTCATGGTTTCTATAACTGCCTTTCTAAGGTTTTCCCCCTCATTGTAAGCGGGCATCAGTATTGATATCTTGGGCATTATTTTGCCTCCAAATAGATATAAACAGTACAATGGGTATTGAGGCACTTACGCCGATTAGCATGTCTATAATCGTAGAAATGTTCTTACTTCCAATGGATAGCATAACTATCTCAGTTGTCAGCAGTCCAAGTAGGTAAAGAAAAATATCTGTCTTGTCTATTGACAGGGAATAATTAATCATTACGCTCGCCAACGAAAAGAACATCATCGCCAGCCCGTATCTCCACAGATACGGGGCGACATTGAGATATTTTGCCCCATAAATGATTTTGATAATGAACTCCGGAAACAGGGCGTAGGCCAAAACTATTCCCCCTGAAATCAGGAGTGTCAGGCCCATTCCCCTCAGCAGCACTTGGAAGTGTTCCTCTCCCTTCTCGTGCTTTTCGGCGGCCTTGGGGAATATGACCATTCCAATCGCTCCGGGTGCAAAAAGGACAATCTTTCCCAGCGCAGAGATGGCGGAATACTGCCCCGCCTCCAAGGGGGACAAGTAGTGCTTGACCAAAATAACGTCGATATTCCACATTGTTGTGTACGCAAGAACTGCGAGAAACGCGAGACCGCTGTATGAGAGGATGTCTCGAATTTCAAGGTCCCCTGTTTCCCTATACTGGAACAGATCCTTTAGAAACATTAGTGTTAAGAAAAACGCCCCCACGTGTGCCAAAAATATCCCTAGTAGACCTCCAAAAACTCCGTAGCCGAGTGCAACCAGGGAAACACCGAAGAGCACCTTAAGGAACGCCCAGGAAGACGTGCTCAGCCCCAACGCCGAGAACCTCTGCATACCCCTTAAGGCTCCCTGGTATATGGGGAGAACCATTGAGAGGGGAAGCGATGCAAACAAAACCAGCAAAAGTGTGTTGTCCTCAATCTGGAGAAAACTGGAAAACATGGGGGAGATTAGGGCTATCAACCCGAACAACAGGACACCGAAGAGTCCCAGGACTTTCGTCCCCTTAATTATGATCGATTTTATCTTTCCGTATTCCTCTCTTGCCCAGTAAACTGCCGTAAATTTGGTTATGGAAGTGTTTATGGTTGTTGAAAACACGGAGAATATGTAGAACAGGGACAACAGGCTGAAAAGTTCACCGTATTCCTGGGGGGAGAGCATTCTTCCCATTAGGAGCTGGTAGAGGTAATTAAAGAAGTTGGAGAGTGTGACCGCGACCATCATGATAAGGGCGTCCCGATAGAAGTCTTGTTTCCAGATGTGAAAGATTTGAACGGGCCTGCTGGCCATGCTATTAATCTCACCGTGCCACTGTGGAGCGAGAGTTTTTATAAATATTACTACTATGTTATTAGCTTAAATGCATACTGCTTACCTTATCTTGTAGCGTCCGAATCCATAGTAGTTAAGTCTATGCGCTCGGTGGGAATGTGATGGAAAAAGGTTTAAACATGATAACGAGTTGATACAACGGGAGGTAAGAAACAATGGATTTCAATAAAATCTTCAGGCCAAAAATCGCACTCCCCATGATAACGGCCGTTGCCTTGATTCTCAGGTTAATCCCCATAAGGTTCAGATATCTCTTAGGCTACGACCCTTATTTCCACCTCGCTTACATAGAGGAGGCCCTAAAAGCGGGCAAGTGGCTCAATTTTTTCACAATCGCAAACGGACCTTGGGGCTTTCAGATGAGGACATTTCACCCCCTCGGCCTGTGGGCAACGCCCGCTTATGTTTACAAACTCCTGAAGATCTTTGGCCTTTCCCTCTACAATGCTTTTAGGATAACGCCCGTCATCTTTGGGATCTTGACGATAGCCGTGTTCTATTGGGCCCTGCTGAAACTCTACGATGAAAAGCGGGCCTTTTTTGCTTCGCTCTTTCTAGCGGTTAGCTTCGGCCACGTCTTTCGCTCAATGGCCGGCTACTACCGCGGCGATAACTACATGCTCTTCTGGTATTCTATTTCGCTTCTCGGAATCGCCTACGCGTTTTCAACGAGGGAAAGACTTGGACATAAAAGCCTTGCCTTCTACGCTGTGCCAGCCCTCGCAAGCGGCCTTGCGGCGGCTTTCTGGCAGGCTTACTACCCGATTTTCGTGTTTCTCCTGGCCAGCGCGGTCTTTCTGGGAGTCGGGGATTTTCTCCTCGGTAGGGACAGGTACATCCTCGACGGGATACTCCTAACAGTCTCCACGGCGATTGGCGCCCTTATTGCGAACTACCTTGGGGCCAGGGTTGGCTATGGCATGCTCGGGTACGACAGGTGGTTGAGTAAAACGGTCGCCGAAAAGCTGTCCCTGGAACTCACCACGGTAAGGGACGCCTACCTGCTCTTCCATCTTAAGTACCTGGTCCCCCTCGCCCTGGCTGGACTCCTGGCCCTCCTCGCGCTCTCGAAGTTCATCAGGGACAAAAGGCTGAGGACCCTGACAGTCCTGGTGTTCGGTGCTCTCGCCGTTTACCTCCTCTTCGCGAGGTTTGAAGGGCTGAAAGACCTCTCAACTGGCTTTGGAATATTCAATGAATGGCCAATATCCGAGACCCGCCCGTCGACCTTCCACGACCTCTGGAGCGCGTTTGCCGTTGGTCTTTTCCTCGCCCCCCTCTTTTTCCTCCGGTTCAGGCCCGGGAAAGTCAGAGTTCAGGACTTCATGCTCCTCGGGCTTGTCCTTCCCAGCCTCTACATGATCAAGACCTGGACGAGGTTTCTATTCATAGGTTCTATGGGAGTTGCCTTAATGGCAGGAATCGGGTTGTTGGAGCTTTATGAAATTCTGCCGCGCTTTGAGGGGAGAAAAGGACTCGCCGTTGCACTTGGGCTTCTCCTCTTCGTCCCCGCCGTTGACACTGCAATCGGTTTCGAGAAGGTCGCGGCAGTGGAGCCGTTTATGAACGAGCACTGGGAGAGGGCGTTAACGTGGCTCGGCGAGAACTCGAACGAAAACGATATCGTTCTTGCCTGGTGGGACTACGGAACGTGGGTTACCTATTATGCCAGACGCGCACCAGTCGCTGAGCTAGCCCCCAATACAGGTGTGGCCCTGTATTACCTCGGCAAGCGCGATGAGAACTGGGCGATGGGCCTTGGCGTCGACTACGTTATCGTCTCCTATTACGACTTTCTGAAGTTTGGAACGATAGTCGACACCGCGATGATGTGCTCGAGGTGCAACGTGAGTGAAAACTACGGCCTCGTTGTCCTGCCCATGGTTTCTTCAGCGGGGGCGCTGGTGTTCAGGAACTCGGGCTACACGGTCGTTGCAAGACCTGGCGAAAAATGGGACGTGAAGATAAGCGTCAGCGGCCATGTCTTTGGACCGCGGGAGGTCTACGTCGAGTACGGAGATAAGATTATAAAACCGAACATAACGCCGTCCGAATCTGGGGCTTACCTTTACATCAACCTCAACTACAACTACGCGATCCTCATGAACGGGGAGGCCTTCAACACTAACCTGGCGAGGCTCTTCATAAAGCCAGATGGGCCCTATGAGCTGGTTTACTCTGATGGAGGGATCATAAAAATCCTGAGGCTTAAGCACCCGAACGTTGTCGTTGAGAGAAGGGGTGGCGAGACACTCCTTCAGTTCGAGAACGCAACCGGGACGAGACTCGGAATCTGGGGCTTCCTCGACAACGGCACGAAGGTCTTTGAGAAGTGGTACAACGTCGAAGGGCTGAAAGAGTTTGAGCTGCCGGCGGAGGTCAACGGAACGGTGATAAGGTACGCCTATGCCGAGGGCGAGAAAATCTTGGACAGGGGTGTGTTTAGAAGAGACTGATTTTTGTTCTTTTTCAAATTTAAAATTTCCTCGCTAAAGCCTCCCCAAAAACTTGAGGATGTATATCCTGGTTCTCACATCCAGGAATGAGGATAAGATATCCCGAATGTTGCCACGCATCACTGGGTTCAACCTGAACGCCTCCAGTACTTCCCTCGCACCGCTCCTATCCCCACTGAAGAGTTTCAAAACCCCAATTTGGAGAAGATGGTAGCTCAGAATCCTGGGATCATGTCTTATATCTCCGTGGGCATCGATCATCCTGTACCGCCCCGAGAGATACTTGGAAAATGAGAACTGGCCGGAGTGGATGGAGTAGTCAACCAGGGGCTCATCTATCGCCCCAAAGCGGCAAACCTTGGCCATCCTCAGCCACATGTCCCAGTCCTCGCAGGTCACGAAGTCCTCCCTGAATAGGCCCGCCTTCTTGAAGCATTCCCGTTTAACCATTATCGTGGATGTTCCGGTTATGTTGTCCTTTAGGAGATGTCCATAAACGTCTCCGCTCGCTTTCGGATGCTTTATCCCCAGAACTTTGTCCCGTTCTAAGTAGTAATACGTGAAGGCGGTATAGACAAGCCCGTAATTCGAGGGAAGCTCCCCGAAGGCCTCAAGCTGCAGTTCTAGCTTGTCCTTTCTCCATCTGTCGTCATCGTCGAGGAAGGCAATGAAATCTCCACGGGCCTTTAAGACACCGATGTTGCGGGCGTTCGCTATGCCCTTCCCACGCTGGGGGATGTACCTGAGCCTTCCGTCGCCGTAGGAACGCACAAGCTCCTTCGTTGATTCGCTCCGGGCACCGTCTATGATCAGGATCTCAAAATCGTCGAAGGTCTGGTTTAGGACGCTCTCTATGGCCCTTCTCAGGAGCCTATCCCTGCCGTAAGTTGGGATGACAACCGAGACCCTGGGCCTCAACGCTGCTCCTCCAGCACTTTTATCAGGGTCCTCGCGATCTCAACGTCTTCCCTGAAGGTAATCTTCAGGTTGAAGCAGTTACAATGTAGCACGTGGACGTTGAATCCCGCCTCCATCGCGAGAAGGATGTCGTGGGGAATCTCGTTCAGGATTCCCCGTGATAGTGCCGTCTCAAGAGTCTTCTTCAGGGCATCGTAGCGGTATCCTGTGGGAGCCTCTCCCATGGCGTATCTCGAACGGTCGTGGATTCTCTTTACCTTTCCATTATCCAGCTCTATTAGGTTCCCGGTTATTGGGTTCACGGTTGTTACCACATCCATCTCGTCCAGGAGGTCTATTATTTTCTCAAAAACCCACCTGGGTGTGAATGGTCTTACGGCATCGTGGACTATAACCTTGGTCTCTCCCGGTGGAACTTCCTTAAATCCGTTGTACATTGATTCGTTCCTAGTCTTCCCCCCTATCGTGACCGTTTCTATCTTTGGAAAGCTTTCCGCCAGTTCCAGGGCCGTGTCCATGAATTGAGGATTGGAGACGAGGATTAGCCTGTCTATGCCTCCGACTTTTGACACGTTTTCCAACGTGTACTCTATTATCATTTTCTCCTCGATCCTGTAGTACTGTTTGGGGAGGCCGAGGTTTGCCCGTTTTCCGATTCCGCCCGCGAGAAGGATAAGGGTTGTCATTCAAATTCCCCCTTTATTATGTGTTTGTAAACCCTCTCCGAAGATTTATTGTCCTGCCCAACTTCGTAAAGGAGGTTTTTGATAGTTTCCCTCCACTCTGCATCTATCTGGGGATCGTCTATGTACTCTCTCAGGCTCCTTTTGAGGTCTTCGACAGTTTCGGGCTTCTTCCCAGGAGCAAAAAATTCATACGGCAAGAGAAAGCCGCTTTTTTGCTCCAATGCTTCCCTATCTGGCAAGTAGAATACAATTGGCCTGTTCAGGAGTATGTAGTCCTCAAAGATGCTTGAGTAATCGGTTATCAGGATATCAAACGCCCCCATGATGTCGTTTATGTTGAGAAGGTGTGACTGAAGCGGTTCGTCTGTGAGGAGAACAACGTTCGAACTTACTTTTACTTTGGATTTTACCGCCTCAGCCACTAGTTTGTGGGGCTTTATGACGAGCAGGATGTTCTCCTCTCTTATGAACTCGATGAAGTCTCTCCGAAAGAGGCTCTCAACAGCCCTGACGCTGGCCTCAAAGTCTTTCAGGTAGCTGGTATACCTGTAAGTTGGTGCGTAGAGAACAACGCCATCATAGGCCTCCACATCAATTCCCAGTATTGACGAGAGCGTGTCTTTTGAGTCCTTCATGTGGTCAAAGAGGCCGTCGTTTCTGGGCTGTCCGAGGATTCTGAACTTCCGGGGGTTTATCATGAACTGCCTCACGAACGAACCGACGACAAGTTCCGAGGTTGTTACGAAGTCAGTCGTCCACCTGTCCATGTAGAGGTAGAGATCCCTGATGCCTAGGGGATGTTCGTAGCCGGTCTTCTTGCCCGGAAGTCCGTGCCAGAGCTGGATTACCCTTTGACCTAAATGGGGCGTCACGGGTAGAACATCAGTAGTGATGATGAATTTGGCTCTCAAAAGCTCTTTTAGGCCCTTAATTGAGTAGAGAGGCACAGTTTTCGCTTCAGAATACCTTCCCTTGAGGACCTTAACGGATGGAGAGCTTGGATTATTCAGGAGCCAGACCAGCTCGTAATCATTGGTCTTTCTGGAAACGTACTTAAAGAGTGCTAGGGCATTGTCAGATACGTCGGGAGTTGAGTAGAAGAGGAGTTTGTTTTCGTCTTTTGGAATAACGTTTGCCAGTGAAAGGAGTCTGGAGGCTATCAGCTGTTTGGTTACTCTGTCCATTCTCACCCTCGCCAGGATAAATGCCCTAAAACTTTTAACCATTGTCCCCCAGCTATATTTGGGAAATGCATGGCTAAGGTATCAATCATCGTTCCCGTCTACAACACGCGAGACTACGTTCCAAGGCTTCTTAGTTCGATAGAGAAGCAGACCTACGAGGACTGGGAGCTTATACTCGTTGACGACAACTCAGATGATGGCACTTACGAGCTTTTGCTTGACTTTAAAGATAAACATCCTGATAGGGTTGAAGTTCTAAGGACGCCAAAGCGAAGGAGTGGCGTTTCTGTCGGTAGAAATATGGGTATTGAGGTTGCTTCTGGTAGATACATAGCTTTCATAGACAGCGACGATTGGTGGAGCGAGAGTTTTCTTGAAGATACGGTGAGCCATATAAAGGGTTTTGGTGGCGTCTCAACTGAATACTACGATGTTTTCGAGGAAACTGGAAAGAAAATCCACGTTAGAGCTTCAAAACACGGCGAACTGTCTTGGAAGGATGTCCTTATGCTCAAAGCGAGGTTTGGTGTTGGTAGCTCTCTTTTGAGAGCAGACATAATCAATGATTACGGCTTGCGGTTTCCAGAAAACATTCGCTACTCGGAGGACGCATACTTTTTCACTTTGTATCTGTCATTGATTGAGAAGGTGTATTCTGTTCCGAAACCTGACTTCTACCACCTTGTAAGGAGAAGCTCGGCTGTCCAAGGAAGAAGCAAAACCCCAGAAGAGAAAATTAGGGGAACGCTTGAAGCTTACAATAAGCTCTGTCTAAGAGTCAAAGAAGTGTCAGGCAAACATCGTGAGGTCTGCGACGTTGTTGCAAGGCAGTTGAGACCTTTTAGCTTTATGACCTACATCACAATCGTGTCGGATACTTACGGTAGGAAGGAAGCACGTAAGCTGTTTTGGAAATACTTTGACTACATCAAAACTTACAGGCCAGTTAGGTCTCATTCGTCATATTTGACGTTGATATGGATTGTTGATTTGTTCGTTCCTATTAGGCCACTTTTGAGAAAAATGGTGAGTAAAAAATGAAAATATACGTCCACGGATGCGGCACAGTGGGTGGTGCCGAAAGAGTCATGCTAAAAGTTGCAGAGGTTCTTACTGAGCTTAAGGAAAAATATGATCTGTATCTCATCTGTTCATATGTGGGGGATGTCCCCTGCGTGTCATGTGATGAGATGATAACACTTCCAATGCTAAATGGTCTTGGCAGTATAAATGAGCTTGCACAGAAGTTAGCTACATTAAGAAAATACAGAGATGTTGATATAATTTTTGCACACACATCCCTTTTACCGGTAAAGAAGCCTGTAAAAGTCATAATAGATGGTAGAGATTGGGATAAGTTCTTTAAATTTTATCTGAACTGGAGAGGAAAGTTGCTGAACTATCCACTCAAAAAGATTCGTGATTTATATGTTTCTATGCCCAATACATTGATCCTGCTACTCAATAAAAACAGTTTTCAGTATTATGGACGGAGAAATTCAAATATACGCCATATTTCAAATGGTATTGATGATGATGTCAAGAAGTTATACCAAAGGAAATTTCGGCGTAGGTGGGATTTTATCTACGTAGGGAGGTTTAGTGAAGAAAAAAATCCCCAGCTTGTGATTGATACTTTTAAAGACAAACCTTATAGGGGTTTAATGGTTGGAGCTGACAAAGAATATACTGTTGTGGGAAATATAGTAGTCAAAGCATTTTCCCCACGTAAAGATGTACTGAGGATGATGAAAGAGTCTAAGGTATTGATTTTGCCGTCTCGTCATGAAGTTTTTCCATTAGTTTTATTGGAGGCTCTTGCCCTCGGAGTGCCGTCTATCGTGAGTGATAGCATCCAGACAGAGATTTCGCGGTATACAATTCCATTCAGGTGTTGTGACAAAAGGGATCTCTATGAGACCTTCCTCTATGTTATGGAAAATTACCCCTATTACGAAAAAAGATACAGGAAAATATCCAGACTAATCCTTAAAAAGTATGACTGGGACGAGATACTCAAAAAAGCTCTTACTACAATTTTGGAAACCTACAAGTCAGAGAAAAATAAACAAACTTTGGACAAATCATGCAAGGTCAGTTGGATTGACTAAGCCTCTTAGAGCCCTGTTGTTTTTAAATTATCCGTATGGCGGATTCAGTCAATAACATAAGGGCGGTTTAAACAAGTAGAACAGTCTGACTTCTCAATAGCTTTGTAAATGGCTATTCATCAAGAAACGCAATGTATTGTTCATGCGTATTTTTAATCTTATAGTTTCTAGCCTGTAATACGTTAGAGCCAAGAAGTTCAAGATTCTTACTCTGTTGTCATCGAGAGGTAGTCTATGGGGCTATTATTGGCCATCATATGATCTCAGAATCCTGACAAAAGTTTAATTCGAAACACTAAACAACATGCTTCAACAGTTTTCTCTTTCTTTGATGGTCTGAATAATAACTGAGACCTTAGGCACCGTTATATTTCCCGTTTTTTATTCCTACTCTAAAACTTAAAACACTTGCTATCCCCTGACTAACCACCGTCGCCATCGCGGCTCCTCTTGCTCCATAATTCAGTATCAGGAAGTAGTTTAGCACAACGTTCAGCAACGCAGTGAATCCCGTTATCTTGGTAAACGTTAGTTCCCTTCCCGTTGCATTCAAAAAGCTCCCAAATAGTGAGTTTAGGAACATAAATGGAACCGCAAAGGCCAAGATTCTGAGCATAGGAACGCTTGCCAGGAAACCTTCTCCGAACACAAGTATAGTTCCCCACCTTGCAAAAACGTAGTACCCTATCGTTCCCAGAACGCCCAAACCGCTCAAAATCCGAGAGCTCTTCTTCAGTAAGATCTCAAGGGTTTTTCGATCCTCTTGCCACAGCCTTGCCATTGAGGGCATAGTCGTCGGGACAACAATATTCGGAACAAATAGGGAAACTTCGATTAGAGTATAAGCTGCCCGGTATATTCCGGTCTCGTAGTCTCCCCTCATTAGGCTTAGCATCACCATGTCAGTGCGGTAGTAGATCAGCGTAAATAATCCGATGAACCAGAAGGGGTAGGACTTCTTGAGAAGGGAGAGCCATTTTTGGGGCTCAAAATGGATGCGGATTTCTCTAACGAATCTTTTACCCCATTTTATCCTCAAAAGTTCCCTTAGGACGTATCCAATGAGAAGTGTGATTATAAATGGTGAGAGAGATCTGCAAACATAGAGAACGGTTCCTCCTATAAAAAACGCCCAGATTCTCTCAATAGTTCTTGCAATAGCTTCATATTTAGTAACTTCATGGGCATACATCATGTTCACAAATACATACGCTATCCATCCTAGCACTGCCTCAGCTCCAGCAAGTACAATCAAAACCTTCATCCATTCCGGCTTTGGGAGCTGGAGGGTTAGGGCAACAATTATCCCAAAATTGATCAGCGCTAGTGCAATCTTAAGCCCAAGCACATCGGGAAGAAGCTCTTCAGCCTTACTTCTATCCCTCGCAACCTCACGCATGAAGTAGTAGCCAACTCCGAGATCAGAGAATATCCCCAGAAGTCCAACATAGTAGAAGATGAACGAGTACTGGCCAAGTCCCTCCGGGCCGAGGGTTCTGCTCAGGATGACTATTACCCCATAGGCCAGGAGTTTCGAAATGACCTCGGCCCCGAAGAGCCAGCCAGCATTTTTAATGAGTCTCAGCTTAAGGCTTTCGGTCATGGCGACCCTTCAGTAGGGAAAGGAAATTAAAAACCTAATCCCCCCTCTGTATCTTCGCATGTCCTCCGACCAAGCTCTTCTTAAGCTCGAGGTTCCTTATCTCGCACTTTTCGTCTATTATTGAGCGCCATATCGTCGCGTTCTTGAGTATAGTGCCCCTAAAAACTATTGAATCGCTTACGTCCGAGTTCTCTATGACGCAGTCCTCCCCAATGTACGCGTAGGGCCCGATTATGGAACGGCCCAGTATCTTCGTCCCCCTCTTTATGACCACAGGTGGGATTATCTTAGAGTAGGGGCTTATCTGGATCTCCTCGATGTGGCTCTCTTTGAGTAGAGTCTTGAGGGCTTCAAGATAACTGTCTGCTGAACCAATGTCGTACCAAAACTCTGAGAAGCGGTAGGCCCTTATCTCGATTCCCTTCTTCAGGAGCCAGCTGAGGAAGTAGCCCGGTGCGTCTCTGTGGCCGTTTGCAAGGTATTCATCAATGAGAGCCATAACATCCCTGGGGAGGGCGTAGACGCCGGTGCTTATCAGCGTGGACTTAGGTACAGCCGGCTTCTCCTCGAAGTCAACAACCCTGTCCCCCTCTAGGAGCACAACGCCGTACCTCTTGGCGAGCTCTGGGTTACCAACGTCATAGACCGCTATCAGGGGCTTTTCATCGTATCGCTTGAGGAAGTCCTGGAGCGAGAAGGAGAAGAGGTTGTCCCCAGCGATGATCAAATAATCGTCAAGGCCTATTTCTTCGATTATCTTCTTCAGCGCGCCTATCGTTCCGAGCTTCTCTTCCTCGTGGAGTGTGTCCTCAACTATGAGTTTGACACCCCATTTTTCGGCAAAGGGCCTGAATCTGCTCTCGAAGAACCTGTTGGTGGAGATATATGTTTCAAGGCCGGTTTCTGCGACCTTCTCCAATATGTGGTCAAGTATCGTCCTGTCCCCCACCGGCAGCAGGGCCTTGGGGACATCTTTTGTGATTGGCCAGAGCCTGGTGGCGTAGCCACCGGCCATTATGACGGCTTTCATTTGTTATCCCCTCCGAGGATTTTACGGATGTGCTCTAAGAACTTCTCTATATCAGTTATGTTTTCGGTTATGATTCTGTATATCATCCTGTCATCAATGTCCCAGTATATATGCACAAGTCTGTTTCTAAAACGAGCCATTAAGATAAGGCGGCGTGCCAGTTCATTGCTTATAACATTGTTTTCCTGGAGAACCTTAAACGCGTCCGAGTAGTCTTTCGGTAGTCTCAGTTTGTTTTTTGATATCAGGTGATACGCAATGTCTATGCATGCCTCAATTGCAACCAGAAGATTGTACTTTGCGCTAGATATGTAATGCTTGTTCCTTAGAAACTCTTCTTCATCAAGCTCTGCAAGTTCATGGATGTTGAAAAGGGCATTCTTGGCTTCTCCCATCAGCCTCGTTACTCTGTCCCTATCATATTCCAAGGGCCTCCCTCCCGTAGAGTTCGAGGTAGTAGGAGTAATCGTGGTACTCTGCCATGGTCTCTTCCTCGAACCTGCACCTTGCTTTTTCATCCTTCGAGAACAGTAGTTCTCCGCCTATGACCTTAAACCTGAAAGTAATAGGGGCCTCGTTCAGAACCCGGACGTCAACGGGAAACCCCGTTAGTTCAGTAAGTTCATCCTCCAGCGTCATTTCATAGAATATATCTAGCTTCTCCTTCACGTAAACGGCTACATCAATGTCTCTGAACGGCCTATCTTCGATGAAAGAACCATGGAGATAAGCAAATATAACTTCCTCTCTTCTCATGAGGGCTTCTTGAATTTTCACTTTTATTTTCTCCCTTCCCTGTGGGGGAATGTCATAGATTTTCATCATGGTTTAACTTAAACGTTAGAGTAAAAAAGCTTTTCCCAAAGTTTAATAACGTGACCTCGATAACTACATGGGTGATGGTGCACATGAAAGTCCTAGTTACGGGCGGTGCTGGCTTTATCGGTTCCCACCTCGTTGACGGGCTGATGGAGAGTGGCTATGAGGTCAGAGTTCTGGACAACCTGAGCGCCGGGAGCTTGGACAACGTAAAGCACTGGCTCGATAACGAGCGCTTCGAGTTCATAAAAGGTGACATGGTTGACCTCGAGACCGTAAAAAAGGCCATTGAAGGCGTTGATGTTGTCTTCCACCTCGCGGCTAACCCTGAAGTTAGAATCAGCGCCCAGAGCCCTGAAACGCTCTACGAAAGCAACGTCACGATAACCTACAACCTCTTGGAGGCTATGAGGAATTCCGACGTTGAATACCTCGTCTTCACGAGCTCCTCAACGGTCTACGGCGATGCTGAAGTCATTCCAACTCCTGAGAGCTACGGCCCTCTTAAGCCGATAAGTGTCTACGGTGGTGCAAAGCTCGCGGCTGAGGCTATAATAAGTGGCTACGCCCACATATTCGGCTTTAAGGCCTTGAGCTTCCGCCTGGCGAACATCATCGGCAAGCGCTCGAACCACGGCGTTATATACGACTTCATCAACAAACTGCGGAAGAACCCGAACGAGCTGGAAATCCTTGGAGATGGAACTCAGAGGAAGAGCTACCTCCACGTGAGCGACACCGTTGAGGGAATGCTCCACATCTTCGAACACTTCAAGAAAAGCGGCGAGACCTACGACGTCTATAACCTTGGCAACGACGACTGGATAACAGTGAAGGAGATAGCAGAAATAGTTAGCGAGGAGATGGGGTTGAGCCCGAAGTTCCGCTTTACTGGCGGGGTAGATGGCGGAAGGGGCTGGAAGGGCGACGTTAAGCTCATGCTCCTCGACATAGGCAAGGCCAAGTCCACCGGTTGGAGACCAAAGATGAACAGCTACGAGGCCGTCAGAAGAACGGTTAAGGAGCTTCTTGAGGGGTGATTTTTGATATTTTCTCCCCCTAACGTTGAAAGAAAGTGGAGAAGTTTAATCTCTGCTCAAACTTCTCCAGCTTTGCGCGGGTTTGTTCTCAAAATCTCTTGGTAATTGCGATTTCACCTTTCTTTTTAGCGCTCTTTGAGCGCTATACTGTGAGGAAATCCTGTAAATCTAGCAACTAGATAAGTAAACCCGCTCAAAAGCCAGCTCATTAAAAACGCATACTACTCTTCCGCCATCCGTTAAGGACGCTTGAACGCTAGTGAAAGCGGCGCTGAAGCTTTTGGAAAAAAGCTTCACCAAAAGCTTGAATGTCTTCGTGATATTGGCTGAGAATTGGGATTCTCATGACAAATTTGCAGATGAATAGGGGTTTTCTTATTTTTAACGCCTTTCGGGCGTTATACTGCGAGCAAACCCCTTGAGGATTTCCAATTTATGGTGAGAATCACTGAAAAGCTGGGCACTCAAAAGGACATTCGATTTTTGATGAAACTTTGCCCAGCAAAGTTTCTATGGCGGGCCGGCCGGGATTTGAACCCGGGACCTTCGGCTCCGAAGGCCGACGCCCCGTCCAGACTAGGCCACCGGCCCACATCTGGGAAAATGAAAAGAAACTTAAAAACCTAACCGCCTTTAGAAGGAGTAAAATTTATAAATCCACCATCGGAGCTATCAACGGGTACAGCCCCGTGGTGTAGCGGCCAAGCATGCGGGACTCTGGATCCCGCGACCGGGGTTCGAATCCCCGCGGGGCTACCATTCAACTGGGCTCCAGATGAACTTCGAACCCCGTGTTTTACTCTCCTTTGTAATCCCCCTTCTGGAAAATAACTATACTATGTCCCTGCAGTTGGAAATCCCCTGAAGTTTTTGTTGTTTTCTAGTTTAAGTAATGTCCTCTTAGCTCCCAGTGGGAGAAGCTCAGGGGATATTTAACTGCAGAACCCAATGGGCAGGGGTTTATTCTTGCAGCCCAACTGTTGGACTTTTCCCATAATTTGCCATCAAAAAACTGTTTCAGGACTAAAAAGCGCGCAAATCGAACTTTTTAAGAACCCTTTTAAGGAGGTGCGCCTAATAGGTGTTAAGTGGGATTTTAGTAACTTGTTGAGAATGATGTCTCATTTTTAAATCATGTAATTACAAGAAGGTGAGAGAATGAATGGAAATGTAAACCTTGAAGGCGAGATCATTGCCCTGTTGAAGAAAAAGGGCCCCTTAAGCGTTGCTTTTATCACTAGGTTCTTGAACGAGATGGGAGTTGAATGCACCCGTCAGCGAGTTGAGAGGGTCTTGAGGGATCTTGTCTCGAGGGGTGTGGTGGAGGCATTTTACAACAGTGGTTTCTACAACAAGAGAAAGCACTACAGGGTGAGATGATAAGCTATGGCTAGCAATAAAGCTCCTTCCAGGATGATACTCGGCAACAAGAGGCGGATGCTCCTCATAGAGTTCCTCCAGAGGAAAAACGGGAGCGCTGAGCTCAGGGATGTTGTGGAGTACATAGCCGAGAGGGAGGGCAACACCGACAGAAAACACAGGAAGAGCGTCTATGTCAGCCTTATGCAGACGCACCTGCCAAAGCTTGAGAGGGAGGGAATTGTGACTTTCAGCAGAGGGAGGATAACCCTCCTCAAGGTTCCTGACAACGTCACCCTCTACATGGAAGTTGTCCAGAAGAACGACATAAGCTGGAGCGTGTTCTATGCTGGCCTCTCAGTTATCTTTGCCCTCATGGCCCTATGGCTCGGCAACGTCCTCCTCCTCTTTGCTGCAGTGACTTATCTGGTAGTATCTGCCATACAGCACAGGAGGACGTACCTCATAGCCAGACCAAGGGAGCGAAAAAACCCTGAAAAATCAGAGGATAATGTGTAGGTAATGACTGATTACTATGTGGTAATCCCCAACTTCATATATATCTGAAGGACCCATGTGATTGTGGAGCGACCGTAATGGTCGTCCGCCAAGGGCACTGTGTTGCCCACCGATGTGGTGTCGAAACACCTCTGGTATTTCGGAACCTGCTTCCGTACCACAGTGCCTCCGTATAGGAGGCGAAAAAATGAAAAAGAATCTTGCTTTGGGAATTTTTGGCCTGTTGGTGGCCTTTGGCCTCGTTTTGGGGGCTGGAGCTAACTTCAGGGACTACAACGCGGACAGGAGCGTTCATTGGAACATCGTGACCGATGACAACGAGCTCATCGATCTGACTCCAATTCAGCCCTACGCGTACATTAACGATGGCGGCGTCCTAGTTGTGGACATAAGCCCGAACAACCCGAACTACCCAGGATATGGAATGGGCCTGAGCCCGAACTCAGAGTACAACTTCGATGAAGTGTTTGAAGTCAGCAACGACCTATGGGAAGAGGGAATGCCGATAGTCGTAAGGATAACCAGCGACAACACCATGATCCAGTTCTACGGACATGAGTTTGACGTCCACGACAGCACAACCGGCCAGACAGTTTACGCCAGCGACATGGCGAGGAACGACGTCTGCTTTGTTGTGAACAACGGAGACGCGGTTAAGGTCGGTATGGACTTTACCGTCGCGAACGACGCACCAGGTACAACCAACAACGCAGCGGTACACATTGAAGCCTACAGGCTCGGCACAGAGCCCGCTGAGATAGCTGGAAACTGCGGTCAGCCGTGAAGGAGGAATGAAAGATGAATAAACTATTTGGATTGGCATTGTTAATGGTTGGAATGCTCCTGGCCGTCGGCGCGGGTGCTAACTTTAGGTACTACTCCGCCGACAGGACTGCGAGCTTCGATGTCGTCTCCGACGACAACGAACTTATTGACCTGACCGCACTCCAGCCCTACGTGACCTACGACGCTGGAAAGCTCTACGTGGACATAAGCGAATATAACCCGAACCACCCCGACTGGGGCGGAACGGGCATGAGCCCGAACACCACCTACGTCTTTGAGGAAATGTTCGAGGTAAGCAACGACCTTTGGGAGAACAACCAGACAAACTATCCGATCTGTGTTACCATAAAGAGCAACCACGACAACGTCCTGCTCTTTGCAGGAGACTACGACAGTCCGATAGCAGGGCCGTCAAACAACCTCGAGTTCACGGTCAACTACGGAGACCCCGTGCCAGTTGGTATGATCTTTGACAACACCAACGCAAGCCTCGGCATGGATCAGTTCCAGCTCAGCTTTGAGGCCGTTGCAGGCGAATGCGGAAGCCCGTGATTTCCTTTTGAGGCCTTTGCCTCACTTTGTTAATCTTGAAGAGATGTTAAGGATGAAAAAACTGCTCGAAGGCATTATTACAGCCGTAATTTTTATGATACTCGTAGCCTCAGTGGTGGGGTTCATCCTTGACAGGCCGATTCTAGTATCTTATGCCTATTCTGAGAGCATGACGCCCACGATCAACAAGGGCGACCTCTTCTTCATAAACCCCCTTTCAAGGAATGCTGAGGTTGGGGATATTATAGTCTTCCACAGAAGAGATGGCTGGACAGTCCATAGGGTTTATGCAATTGTTGATGGAAAGTACATAACCAAAGGGGACCACAACGTTGCTACAGACCAGCAGGATGGGGCGTATCCCGAGGTTGAGCATGTTGATATTGCTGGAAAAGTAGTCCAGATTTCAAACCATCCCCTGGTGATCAGGGGCGGTGGGGATTTCATAGTGAACCTCAGGAAAAGGCTGACGAACGTCTATGCCATAGTGATAATAGTGATCCTCGGCGGCCTGCTCACTTTCTCTGGAAGCTCAAAGGAGAGAAGCAGAAGAAGGTCAAAACGCCGGAGGTTCATCAGAATTCAGGGAAAAACACTCTACGGGATAGTCTCAGTCCTCATAATCTCGGGTTTTCTGGCGGTCATCATTGCATCATGGGGGACGCTGGCGTTTACGTACTCCTCGACCCTGGCCGGAGGACAGACTGATGGTTGGCACTTACCCGGAACAACCTTTGAGAAGAACCTCAGCGTTGAGAACCACGCGGTTTATCCGTTCTACTACTTCTTCAAGGATGACAGTGGTAGGGTCGAGCTGAAAACAACCGGCTTCCGTCTCGGGGGCGGAGAGGCCCAGAACCTCAGCCTCACCGTGACCGTTCCGGTGGACACCCGGATTTACAGGGAAGAAGTATCTGTGTGGTCATACCCGGCTCTGTTGCCTTACAGCCTGATAAACTGGGCGTACTCAATCAGCCCGTACTTCCCGCTGGTGCTGTACCTGATCCCACTCTCGGTACTGATGCTTGCATTTTACTGGATCTCCGGGATTTCGGGAGAGATGATCTCAATAAGAAAGGGGAAGATTTTATCCAAACTAACGGGAGATGGTAGGTTATGAAAGCAATTATAGTTCTTGTTTTCCTGATGGGGGCTTTCCTCATCGTGGGCTCCAGCGGGAATTTCAGGGAATATTCATCGTCCAGAGCGGCGAGCGTAATGGTCGTCTCCCACGAGGACGAATACGTGGGCTTTAACTGTTCGGACGGCGAGATTGCGTCAGTTATAGTTCTGAATGGGGAAGGAAAGGACTTCGACGTAATGACGCTGGAGAACCAGCTCATAACAAACGAGTACGTGAGCATTACTCTGGAACCGGCTTATTGCTATGTTCCAGCTGGAATGTATCTGGACGTTGAGAGCGGTACGGGAACACCAGTTGACATAGCACCTGGGGACTCACATACCTTCGGTGGACACGTTGCGGCCAGCTCGGCCACACCTGGAGAGTACTACGTTCCGGTCACGATCTACGCCACCTGGGACGGAGGGGGCGCGGTGATTGAGAGTTGCCCTGTAAAGATTACCGTTCTCGACGATCCGAGAATAACGAAGACTCTGCTCTCGGGAAACACGAGCGACATACCTTTGAAGACTTACCAGGAGTGGACGTTCCAGATAGAAGTCTCTAACCCAACTGACAACGACCTGAACCTAACGGTCAGGGACACCATACCAGCTGAGTTCAACGTCAGCCTCTCGGAAGTCTCGGCGAGCTCGGGAACGTACAGCTTCTGGGCCGCTAACCAGGGAAACGGCAATGGAAACGGAAATTCACAGAACGGGAACTCTCATCCTGCAACCAAGATGAAGTGGAAAGTATTAGTTCCGGCTGGAGGAAGCGAGCACATCAACGTGACGATATTCACAAGGGTTAACAACGGCAACCAGCAGGAGTTCACCTCATGCGGCACTTACTCACTCAACGACGGGGCAACTATAGACGGCTACCCGGGAAGGAGCAACGGAATAGAGGTTAGCGTCGCCTGTTCAGACGACGATTGAAGATTTGGAGTTGGTTTAGATGAAGGTAAATAAAAAGAAGGCCCTGATTGCGGGCCTTGGAATTTCACTCTCACTGGCGGTTCTTTTTGGTGTTTACTCGGTTATAGCTTACGCAACGCCGGTGTCAACCAGGGATGTTAGTTACACTACCGCCTATTCTGAAGGTGGTTCACTGAGGCACTACGCCCTCTTCTCGAACGAGACCGTTTACCAGAACGGCACCTCGCTGAAGTATTATCCCTCGGGGATAACCGACGTAATAAGAGGAGAATACAGGTACTCAACGTCACCTGGGGCTTCAGGCAGTTATAAAATAGAGATGCACTCAAACTACTACGTCTCGGTGAACAGGAAGCCAGTTTACCTGCTCAACAGGACGACTGAGATAGCATCGGGGAACTTCGCCGGTTCATTCTCGGTTCCAGTGAAGTTTAACATGACATCGCTTGGAGAAGAGCTCAAAAAGATACGGGAAGGCACTGACCTGCACAGGGCCGAGAACGAAGTTTATCTAACTGTTACTGTCAGTATAAATGGACGTGAACCATTCACACAGAAGATCCAGCTGAAAAAAGACACTTCAGGAATGCTGAGCCTTGACGGAGCGACCAAGGACTACCAGAAAGTTGAGAGGAATGTAAGTATAACTGAAAACAGCGTTGGCTTCGTTGGGACGAGCGTTAAGGACTCCACTGCGAGAAAGGTGTTTCCCGCCATGGCCCTGCTCTTCGCGGTTCCACCGCTCGGTTTTGTCTACTCAAAGAGAGAGAAGAAGCCCAAAGACGAACTTGCTTCACTGAGGAAGTATGTAGTTGAAGGCAAATCCCCTGAAGGAACACGAAAAGTCGAACTCAAAACTCCCGAAGACCTTAAGAGGGTCTTTGAGCTTGTGGACAGGCCGATAGTCCACGACGGCAGTAATGAGGGCGACGTCTATTCGATAGCGGACGGCGACACAGTCTACGAATACCAACAACTTTAAAAGCAGAACCGGAAAGCAAAGCTAGGAGTTCTAAGAAAAGGTTAGAGGTGGTTAGGTATGAACCCGTTCCACGAGCTTGAGCCCGGACCGGAGGTTCCAGAGGTCGTTTACGCCCTTATAGAGATCCCGAAGGGGAGCAGGAACAAGTACGAGCTTGACAAGAAGACAGGTCTTCTGAAGCTCGACAGGGTCCTCTACAGCCCGTTCTTCTACCCGGTTGACTACGGTATCATCCCGCAGACCTGGTACGACGACGGCGACCCCTTCGACATCATGGTCATCATGCGCGAGCCGGTATATCCGCTCACCATCGTCGAGGCGAGGCCGATAGGCATAATGAAGATGGAGGACAGCGGCGACAAGGACTGGAAGGTTCTGGCCGTTCCCGTTGAGGACCCGTACTTCAAGGACTGGAAGGACATAGATGACGTTCCAAAGGCCTTCCTCGACGAGATAGCCCACTTCTTCCAGAGGTACAAGGAGCTGCAAGGAAAGACCACCACCGTCGAGGGCTGGGGCAACGCCGAGGAGGCCAAGAAAGAGATCCTCAGGGCCATCGAACTCTACAAGGAGAAGTTCGGCAAGAAGGAGTGATTCCTTCTCCTTTTCCCTTCTGAAGGAGGTTGAGGCATGTACAAGCTCCTGAAAGTTAAGGACGTCGTGAGGATTCCACCCAGGATGTTCACGATGGACCCAAAGGAAGCCGCGAAGATAGTCCTCAGGGAGACCTACGAGGGCATATACGACAGAGACGAGGGTGTTGTACTGGCGATCCTCGACGTTGAGGAAATCAGCGAGGGGGTCATCGTTCCGGGCGACGGTGCTACATATCACGAGGCAATATTCAACGTTCTCGTCTGGGAGCCGAGGAACCAGGAGGTCGTCGAGGGCGAAGTCGTTGAGATGATGCCCTACGGTGCTTTCATAAGAATCGGCCCGATGGACGGCCTCGTCCACATCAGCCAGCTCATGGACGACTACGTAGTCTTCGACGAGAAGAACAGGCAGTTCATTGGCAAAGAAACCAACAGGGTTCTCAAGCTCGGTGACTACGTGAGGGCCAGGATAATCGGCGTGAGCGTCAAGAGCAGGGTAATCAGGGAGAACAAGATAAACATGACGATGCGCCAGCCTGGCCTTGGAAAGTTCGAGTGGATTGAGAAGGAGAAGAAAAAAGCTAAGGAAGAATCCAAGGGGGAGTGAATATGGCCAAGGAGAGGGCCTGCAGGCACTGCCACTACATAACGACTGAAGACCGCTGTCCCGTCTGCGGCAGCAGGGACCTCAGCGATGACTGGTTCGACCTAGTGATAGTCCTAGATGTCGAGTCAAGGATAGCGAAGAAGCTCAGGGAGAGCATACCAGAGGCCGCCAAGGTTCCCGGCAAGTACGCCATCAGGGTAAGGTGAAAATGTTCTTCAGGCTTACTAGAGAACTGAGGGACGAGCTGAAGAGGCCCCTAGGTGAACTGGTTAGGGGGCCGATTCCTGAACCCTACCTTAAGGTTAGGGGTGAGCTCGAGAAACACCCCGTTGTCACTGTTGGGGATGTCGTCACGGAGAACGTCCTCAAGATCGGCGTCAAACCAATAATTGCCCTTTACGATCTCAAGACGAAGAGAAAAGAATACTCCCCCGAGATTGAGGACACCGCCGTTTTTCTGACCGTAACAAACCCCCCTGGAACTATAACGAAAGCTTTATTAGACACCGTCAGGAAGGCCTTCGGGCTGGCTGAAAGGGGGAGAAACGTCCACATCCTGGTCAGCGGGGAGGAGGACTTGGCGGCGATCCCGGCCGTCTTGTACGCCCCACTCGGAACGCTCGTCCTGTACGGCCAGCCCGATGAAGGGGTAGTGCTTATAAAGGTAACACCCGAATGCAAGCGCAGGTGTGCCAAGATACTCGCGAGTATGGAGGTGGTTCGTGATGGAGATTAAGGTTACCGAGATAAGGGAGAACAAGCTCCTGGGAAGGAAGGAGATATACTTCGACGTCCTTCATGAGGGCGAGCCTACCCCGAGCAGGGAAGCGGTGAAGGGTAAGCTCGTCGCGATGCTCGACCTCGACCCGAACACTACCGTTATTCAGTACATCAGGAGCTACTTCGGAAGCAACGTCAGCAAGGGCTACGCCAAGGCCTACGAGACGAGGGAGAGGATGCTCTACATCGAGCCCGAGTACATCCTCGTTAGGGACGGCCTTGTCCAGAAGCAGGAGGAGTGAGGTGGTGTAGATGGCCAAGGGTAAGAAGAAGACCAGCCAGAAGTGGAAGCTCTACGAAGTCAAGGGTGGTAAGGTCGTTAGGAAGAACAAGTTCTGCCCGCGCTGCGGGCCGGGAGTCTTTATGGCCAACCACAAGGACCGCTGGTCCTGTGGAAGATGTGGTTATACCGAGTGGAAGAAGTGAGCTCTCTTTTCTTCTTGATTCTTAACTTATATCAGAGATTCTTTTGATTCAAGATTTCTAAGAAGTCCATCCCTACGAAGCACTTAATCAATGACCCTTATAACAACAAGGAAAGAAGAACAGAAGAAACCAGTTCAGGCCTCTTCGAGGGTTATAGCGCCGACCGGGCAGGCCTCGGCGGCCTCCTGGGCGCAGTCAAGGTCGGTGGTCTCAACTACCGGGTGGGCCTTGCCGTCGTCGCCCATCTCAAAGACGTCCGGGCAGAGGCTAGCACAGATGGCATCTCCAATGCAGGTGTCGACATCAACACTTACCTTCCAAGCCATGGGACATCACCGTGGTTAAATGAACTGGAGGGGATATAAAGTTTTCGTAGGCGGAGAGAACCGCGGAGACTCTCAAATGGGTGTAAAACAGAATAAACGGCCCTAAAAAAGTCTCTCAGTGAACAAAAAAAGACCAGATGGGTCAAAAGAGACCCAGCTTCTTCTTGTACTCGGGGCTTATCCTGTCGGGCGTCCATGGCGGATCGAAGGTGAGCTCGATTTCAGCGTCCTTAACCCCAGGAATCTCCAGTATCTTGTCCTCAACGGCGCGAAGGAGCCACATTGTAAGTGGACAGCCTGGAGTCGTCATCGTCATTTTGACGTAAACCGTGTTGTCAGGGTTGACCTTAAGGTCATAGATTAGCCCAAGGTTGACGACATCAAGCCCAATTTCGGGGTCGATTACTTCCTTAAGCTTCTCAAGGACCATTTCCTCAGTGAGCTGAACGTTCTCGTCGGCTTCCTTGATTTCTCTCTCGCGGTTTACTGTGATTAAGCCGACTCCTTCCAGCTTTCCAATTTCGGAGTGGAGCTTTATCAGGACGTTGTCAATGTCGGGAGTGTCCTTCGCCAGTGTGACTGTAACGTTCCCCTTCTCATCGACATCGATTGAGCGGATGAACTTCTCATCAACTATGGACTTAACGACCTTCTCAACTTCTTCTTTCGTGACCATTAACACCACCTGAAGAGCCTCAGAGAATACACATTTAAACCTTTTGGGACAGGAATGTGTACTCAGCGGGAGAGGATGTCGAGTATCAGTTCCCTGGCCATCCCGGGCCTCAAAGCCCTTGCCCTCGTCTCCCTCAGAACCCTCTGGATGGAAAGCCTCTTGGTTGAAGGAGCTTTTCTAAACAGCTCCCAGAGAAGGGGACAGCCGAATTTGAGATCGTAGTCCCCACCAATTATCTCGATAATTTCAGCCTTGTCCAGCGCCAGAAACGCTGGAAGGTTGAGAATTACAAGGTCCTCTTTTTGGTAGATAGAGATCAAGCCGGAACTGAGCATGTCCCCGGAGGCAACGATTTTTATTCCGGATTTTCTGGCATATCCCTCAACTGCACTCATTACAAGAGCGTGACATCTGCCGCAGATCGGGGCACCTTTTTCAATCTGGGGCCGTATGATATCCAAATATTCCGGAATTTCGATGAAAACAGCCCCATAGTTCCGGGCTTTTTCGAGGGTCTTTTCTCCCATCTGGGGGAGTTTAACCGTTATGGGGATCGCATCAAAACCGGCCCAGCGAAGCACCTTCAGCGTGGCAGTGCTGTCAGATCCTCCTGAGAACGCTACGGCCACTTTTGCTCCCGTCGGAGAGCGGTCGAAGTCCTTCCCGCTCAAGCGGTACTCTATCAGGGCTCTCAAACGAGTATGGGCAATCTCTCCGATGTCTCTTCTAACCCTTTTAAGCGCCTCAAGGTTGTACTCTAGGCGGTACCTTTTCACGAAGTCCTCTCCAACCGGCTTCAGCATGGGGTTAAATTCAGGAATGAGCTTTAAAATCTGCCGGCGGGAAAACCCTTAAAAGGGGCCTCCACAAGGTTCTTTTACGAACCAAGAATCCTTCTGGAGGTGTGAGATATGAGGGAGATAATTGAGAGGGTCAAGGAGAAGACGACCATTCCCGTTTACGAGAGGACGATAGAGAATGTTCTGAGCGCCATTCAGGCCAGCGGTGACGTCTGGAGGATCGTTGACCTCAGCGAGGAGCCGCTTCCGCTCGTCGTTGCTGTCGTTACTGCCCTCTACGAGCTCGGCTACGTGGCCTTTGAGAACAACCAGGTGATCCTCACGAGGAAGGGCAAGGAGCTGGTGGAGAAGTATGGAATCGGCCCCAGGGCTGACTACACCTGCTCCCACTGCCAGGGAAGGACGGTTGAGATAGACGCCTTCTCCGAGCTTCTCGAGCAGTTCAAGGAGATAACCAGGGACAGGCCCGAGCCGGCCCACCAGTTCGACCAGGCCTACGTCACTCCAGAGACCACCGTCGCCAGAGTTGCCCTTATGCACAGCAGGGGCGACCTTGAGAACAAGGAGGTCTTTGTCCTCGGGGACGATGACCTCACGAGCGTCGCTTTGATGCTCAGCGGTCTCCCGAAGAGGATAGCCGTCCTCGACATAGACGAGAGGCTCACGAAGTTCATCGAGAAGGCCGCCGACGAGATAGGCTACGAGAACATCGAGATATTCACCTTCGACCTCAGGAAGCCGCTCCCCGACTACGCGCTCCACAAGTTCGACACCTTTATCACGGACCCGCCCGAGACGGTTGAAGCCATCAGGGCTTTCGTGGGAAGAGGCATAGCGACCCTCAAGGGGCCAGGTTGCGCCGGCTACTTTGGAATAACTAGAAGAGAGAGCTCCCTCGACAAGTGGAGGGAGATACAGAGGGTTCTCCTCAACGAGTTCGGCGTCGTCATTACCGACATCATCAGGAACTTCAATGAGTACGTCAACTGGGGCTACGTCGAGGAGACGAGGGCTTGGAGGCTCCTTCCGATAAAGGTAAAGCCGAGCTACAACTGGTACAAGAGCTACATGTTCAGGATCCAGACCCTTGAGGGCTCGAAGGGCTTCGAGGACGAGATAACCGTCGGTCAGGAGCTCTACGACGACGAGGAGAGCTCGACTACCTGAGCCTTTCTGATTTATTTTAAATTTAAAAAAGAGAAAGAATTTCATCTCTTCTTCCTGTTCTCAAACCAGACTACGCCGTACATAGCAACGAGAAGCACCCCGACCGCGACGATTACTAGAGCATGCTGAAGTCCGCGGTTCTTCCACGGGCTCTCTGCCCTGAAGCCCTCCACGGCAACTGCCTTTATCATCAGGGGGTTCTTTGGGGGGTAAATCGCAACGTACCCGTCAAGTCCAGTTGGATTCACTCTTCCCGTGGTGTTGCCGACGTATTTCCCCTCATCTACCCTAAGGAAAGTGGTATTGGCCATCTCCGGCTTTACCTCTGGAATTTCCGCGTAGAGCATATCTCTCAGGAAAGCCACACCCTTTCTGTAAATTTCAGTGTCAGTCAATCCCGCCACCTCAAGGTTCCAGACAACTCTGGCTGTTGTTGTTATACCCGTCACCGACTGGTGGGTGTAAGCAAAAGCTCCGTTGGGATACTGTCTTTCCTTCAGGACTTCGAGAGTCTTGTTCAGCTCATCTTTCATTCCAAACTGGCTGAAAACTATGGCTGCCTGCGAGAAGTAGTAAGTCGGTATCGAGTAGTAAACAGGATCTCCTGTCTTTGAATTCTTTTCGCTCAGCATCCACGTGAGATTAGCCGAAAGGTAGTGAAGAGACTTTTCGTAGTCGTAGGAAACGTTGAGGCTCTTGAGCACCCAGACGACGTAGGCGGTGTTGTAAAAGTCCTTCCAGGTTCCGTTATTCGGGCTGGAGAGAAGGTACTCAACTGCATCGTCGTAGGGCTTTCCGAGGAGGGCCTTTATCCTCGCAACTTCCGCTACCTGCCAGGGAAGGAGAGAGCTGTAGTTCTCAGGGAGCTCCGGCTCTTTTGAGCAGAGGACAAAGTAGTGGGCATAAACCGCTTTCTGCCACTCTTCAGTGGCGGGGATTTTTTCGAGGTATGGGCAGGCAATTTCTCTGAGCTCTTCAAAGCCGCTGATCTGGGAGACGTCGAGCAGGTCGAGGACGCGGTAGTGGAGCCTTCCCCAGAAGCCGAAGTGTTCCATATCGAGGAGCTCTTCCCTGTACTTTTCATCTCCTGTCGCGTAAAGCGCCATCGCAACGGCCATCGGCGATGAGAAGTTCCCTTCCAGTGAGACCTTTTCTCCGAGGTAAGCGAGTGCAAAGGCTTTGTAGGCCTTCAGCTCACCCTCAACATTAAGCTTCTCAAGGTCATCTTTATCCTCCAGCGCAATGTCACGGAATATTCTCTCCACGTCGTTTTCTGGTTCATTAATCTGAAGCCAGCCAAGTGCTCTGTTCAAACCTTCCCTGAGCTGGTCTTCAAGTCCCGTCATGTTCTCTTCAACGTATTTGCTTCCCAGGAGCTCCTTCAGGGCTATGGCAGCCATAGCGGCATCAAGGTAGTCGTCCCAGGAGCCGTCGGCCTTCTGCTTGTATATGAGCCAATATGCAGCACTGTTGATAACATCCTTATACCTGCCGTTGGCTATGCTCTCTCCTCTGATGAGTGCCATTATTGCCATAGCTGTGTATTTGGCCTCGTGCTCCTCGCTGTAAGCGTAGCCCCAGGAGTCAAAGGGCGTCCTAATGGCCATGAGCCACTCACAGCCTTCCAGAACTCTGTCGTAATCGCCTGTCTTGTAGAGGGCGAGAACAGCAAAGGCCGTGTCCGGAACTGTAGGCTCGTAAACGTACGGCCTGATTTCAGCCGAGACAAGAACGGGTGAGGAGATGAGAGAGAGCATAAAGCCCACAATGAGTATAGTAGCGAGAACCCTTCTCATTCCAACCACCTCAAGGAAGAAAAGAAGAGAGGGTTAAAAGACTTCACCCGTAGTAAACCTTGGCGTCGAGTTGGTAGTCTGCGTAGCCATAGGTATCGTAGGCGTAGACGAGGAAGTACCAGGTTCCTGGAGCTGGGTTGTTGTACTCGACGTGCTCGTAGCTGTTGGAGCTCTCGGAGCGGTCAACGAGGTTCTGGTTCGGGTCGTAGAGGTAGAGGTCGAGGTCATGGTAGCTGGTGTCGAAGTAGAGGTCGCCGGTGATCTTGGTGGCGCCGCTGTTGACGGTCATGGTGAATGTGTCGCTCTTATCATAGTAGTCGTGGACTGTTCCAGTGAAGGTCTTCTCGTCAACGGTCGGCTCTGGTGAGGGGCTCGGGCTCGGCTCGCTTCCGCCACCGCTGGGCTGGCCGAGGCTCCCGTCGCTGACGACGTCAACCTGGTAGTTTGCCGAACCGCTGTAGCTGACGACCTTTATCGTCCAGGTTCCTGCTGTCGGGTTGTAGTAGCCGACCTTTTCGAAGCCGTAGTAGGCGGTGTAGGAGTAGTCAACCTGGTTGCCGTTCGGGTCGTAGAGGTAGAGGTCGAGGTCGCTTCCGCTGTTGTCCCAGTAGAGGGTTGCCGTGACGAATCCAGCACCGCTTATCGTGAACTGGTGGCTCTGGCTTCCCTTGTTTGAGACGTATCCAGTGAAGGTGAGCTTTGCATAGTTGTCGTAGTAGGCAGCCTTATAGGCGTTGACCCTACCTGCACCGTAGGCGATGTCGGCTATCTCGTCGGGCTTTACTATGTCGGCGGTCTCGATGAGGGCCGTCTTGACCTTGTCGGGAGTCCAGCTCGGGTGGGCCTGGAGGAGAAGGGCGGCTATACCAGCGACGTGTGGAGTGGCCATCGAGGTTCCTGGAGCGGCGGTGTAGTAATCGTTTATCGGCTGTCCCATGCTGGTTCCGCTGGCGCGGGCAGCGATGATCCAGTTGCCCGGAGCAACGACCTCTGGCTTGAGCCTGTTGTCGGCTGTTGGGCCGCGGCTTGAGAAGTCGGTTATGACGTCGTACTTGTCAACCGCACCGACGGTGATGACCTTGCTGGCCGCTGCCGGTGAGCCCACTGTGTACTTGTTCGGCCCACTGTTTCCAGCAGCCACAACGACGACAAGTCCGGCGTCCCAGGCGTTGTTGACGGCCTGGCTGAGGGAGTCGGTACCGTCGGAGCTCTGGCTTGAGCCAAGGGAGAGGTTAATGACCTTTATTCCGTACTTGTCCTTGTTCTGGACAGCCCAGTCAACACCGTTGATGATGTCTGAGATGCTTCCGCTTCCCTGACCGTTGAGAACCTTAATGCCAACGAGCTTGGCGCCTGGGGCCATACCCTTGTACTTGCCGTTGCTTGCCGCACCGGTTCCGGCGGCTATCGAAGCGACGTGGGTTCCGTGGCCGTTGTCGTCGTAGGGAGTTGTCTTTCCGTTGACGAAGTCAACCCATCCGATAACCTTGCCCTGGAGATCGGGGTGGGAGGCGTCAATACCGGTGTCGATGATACCGATGGTTATTCCGGAACCGTCGTAGCCGAGGTTCCACATGTTGGTGGCCATAACCTGGGCAGCGGACTCGTCGAGACCCTCGGTCTCAACGGCGACCTTGACCACGTAGTCCTCCTGGATGAACTGGACACCTGAGAGCTGTGCGTTTCCAAAGTAGCCGGTGTCCATAAGGCCGGCGATTATAAGAAGATCCTTAACCTTTATCTTGACTGCGAGGGCGGGGATAATGTGGTAGTTGTATTTGATCTTGGCTCCAAGGAAGTCCAGTATTTCAACGGCCTTCTCCTTGTCGGCCTGATTGTCGAACATTATTATCGTGCTAACTTCCTGATCCCAGCTCATTCTCTGGACTTTCTTGAAGAGTCCAGGGGTGAGAAGACCATAGTTCTTCTGCTGGGAAACATTGCGAACTGCCGGCTTCTGGGGGGCTGCAAGGACACTGCCAGCCATAAGACCAACAAGGAACAGGGCCAGCACTACCGCTCCAAACTTCTTCATTGTGACACCTCCATATTCTCGGATGCCCCCATATGGGCATCCAGGGATGTATTGGGTCTTCAATTATAAGTCTTGCGCAACATTGTGTATTAATCAAAATTCAAAAGAGAACATCCAAAATTTTGCATACTCCTTAACATAAGTTATGTGAGATAGCGTTGTTAATAATTTTCAACGGCGGGAACTGACTTATTTGTTTTAAAATACATGACATTTAGTAACAGTTATTGCCAATATTGGGAATCTGAGGCGAACAAATACAAAATGGCATAAAGTAAAGTTAAATTAAAATATTCAAATCGGAACACCAAGTTAAAGAACATAAGAGTGCATCAAGTACGGCGGCAACCTGGGGCACAGAGAGCCGAAAAGTTTATAAACCCTCCCTCTGCTCTAATCTCGGACGCGCCCCGGTGGTGTAGCCCGGTCAATCATGCGGGACTCTCGATCCCGCGACCCGGGTTCAAATCCCGGCCGGGGCACCAAAACCTTTCTCGCGGGCCCGTGGCTCAGCCTGGTCAGAGCGCCCGCCTGATAAGCGGGAGGTCCGGGGTTCGAAGCCCCGCGGGCCCACCACAGAAACTTTGCTGGGCAAAGTTTCATCAAAAGTAGAATGTCCTTTTGAGCTTCCTGTTTTCCAGTGATTCTCAGTCATCAATCAGCGGTTTTCAAGGGGTTTACTCACGATATAACGCTCGAAGAGCGTTAAAAAGAAGAAAACCCGCATTTATTTGGCCACCTACTAAGAGAATAGAATCCGAATCAAGCCAATTCTCGAGGACATTCAAACTTTTTGGTGAAGCTTTTTCTAAAAGCTTCAGCGCCGCTTTCACTGTCGTTCAAGCGTCCTTGAAGGATGGCGGAAGAGTAGTATGCGTTTTTAATGAGCTGGCTTTTGAGTGGGTTTACTTACCGAGTTGCTAGATTTACAGGATTTCCTCACAGTATAGCGCTCTTTGAGCGCTAAAAAGAAAGTTCGAAATTACAATTAACGAGAGATTTTGGGAGTAAACCCAAGCGAACTTGCTTTCTGAGCAAGCATATACTCATCGAAGAGCAAGTTCGAGAAGAAGGGCGCACTTTTGGTCAAGCTTTTGTCTAAAAGCTTCCTGCGCGACGTTGAAGCTCTGCTTCAACGCATGGGACGACAGTCCCATTGAGTTTGATCAAGGCTCGTGGTTCTTCTTAGAATTGCACTTCTACAGGATTTTCGCGATAAACAAACTAAAAAATAAGTGAATTCTTCAAACATGCTAGCTAAAAAGGAGTTTCTCTCACTTTGACGCCCGTAGGGCGTCAATTAAAAAGCAAACTCACAAAGAGCGAGCGAATAAGAATAGAATTCACAACCCAAGACAGCATTCAATAAGGAAAATCCTATCAAAACAGCCCTTTAGTCAAGCATCACAAACTTTGATGAAACTTTGCCCAGCAAAGTTTCTTTGGTCAAGCTTTTTCTAAAAACTTTCTCGCGAAGTTTAAAGGTAAGCCCAGATTTGAGATTAGTTGCAGGCTAAACATTAAATTCTGTGTTGGTATTGCCCAAAATGGTTTATCTTTCCCTCTTGTTGTATCAACTGGGCACTAACCTCTTTCTGCAATTGCCGAAAGACTTATAATATTTTAGAGTTAGCAACGATTATGCTGGAGAAAGAAAAGGAAGCCCTTGCCAAGAGGATCGCGGGAGAGATAACACTTTCTTCTGACCCCGGTAAGACCATGAGAAAGTGGCGCGAGATATTTGGGATAAGCCAGACCGAGCTTGCGGATTACCTTGGAGTCTCATCCTCCGTCATCAGCGATTATGAGGGTGGGAGGAGAAAAAGTCCCGGTGCTTCAACGATAAGAAAGTTCGTTGAGGCCCTCATTGAAATTGATGAGAAAAGGGGCGGGAACGTCATAAGAGCCTTCAGCAAGACCATCGAGGGCGAACTTCCGACGGATGCTATTCTCGATATTCGCGAGTTTGCGGTCCCCGTTCCGATAAGAGCCGTTGTTGAGGCCGTCAAGGGCGAGGTTGCGGCAAACCATGACCTTCTCGACAGAAAGATTTACGGTTACACGGTGGTTGACAGCATACGGGCGATCCTTGAGATGAGCAGCGAGGAATTTCTTAAGCTCTACGGATGGACTACTGAGAGGGCACTGGTGTTTACAAAGGTGACCACGGGCAGAAGCCCCATGATAGCAGTCCGCGTTCAGGGGCTTAAGCCAGCTGTGATAGTGCTGCACGGCGTCAAGAGGTTAGACGAGCTAGCGGTCAAGCTTGCTGAACGTGAAAGGATACCCCTCGTCGTCTCCAAGGCCTCAAACGAGAATGAACTAATCAACGGCCTCAGAAAGCTCGTTGAAAAAACTGAAAAGGAGTTTTGACAGCTTTTTTAAATTTAGCAACCACCCTAACGTTGAGAGGGCATACCCCCGCTTCTATATTTCAATGGGCGGTTTATCCACATCCATATGAATGTCCACGGCTTACTCATTATTGTGTAATATGGTCGAAAACAAAACATTTATAATGCAAGTATTTTAAACAGGTTCGGTGGTTCCAGATGAACGTCTTTAACAGCCCAATAGAACTCTTCGAGAAGTACAAACCGACCCCCCTGCTCAGGCTTTCCCTTTCGGACGAGAGGGGGGATGTCTTTTGCCAAGCTGGAATTCTTTAACCCCTTCAGCAGGAGCATAAAGGACAGGGCTGTTTTTAACCTCGTTATGAAGGCTCTGAAGCGCGGGGACATTAACGGCACCAGGCGGCTTTTCGAGGCAACTTCTGGAAACGTTGGAATAGCAATGGCAGCGATATCGAACATTTTTAACGTTGAATTCAGGGCCTATCTGCCGAAGCCGACTCCAGACGCGACAGTAACCCTTCTGAAAGTCCTCGGGGCAGAGGTCGTGAAGACGGACTTCGAGGTAATTGACAGGGAAATGATTGAATTCGTCAGGGATGAGGCGGAGAAAGCTGGGGCAGTGAACCTGAACCAGTTCGAGAACGACGACAACTTTGAGGCCCACTACAGGTACACCGCGAGGGAGATAGACGAACAGCTCAGGAGCATAGGAGTAAGCCCTGACGTAATAGTCGCTGGAGTCGGAACATCTGGACACATAGCGGGTATTGCAAAGTACTTCAAGGAGCGCTACGACACGAAAGTCATTGGGGTGGTTCCAGCTAAGAACGAGAAGATTCCGGGCATAAAACGGCTCGAAACAAGGCCTAAGTGGTTTTTTGACGCTGGCATTGATGAGGTCGTCGAGGTAACACAGAGGGAAGCGATTGAGGGCTCCATCCAGGTGGCTAGGAGGGAAGGCATCTTAATAGGCCTCAGCTCTGGTGCCGTAGTCAGTGCCCTTGAGAAGGTCAGGGACAGGTATCCCGGAACGGCGATCCTGATACTTCCAGATGACGCGTTTAAGTACGTTGAGGTGTTTGAGAAATACCTACGTGAATGCCAGTGAATCTTTTTTAATCTTCCCTTATCCCTTCTTGAGGGGTTCTCTTTGTTTTTAAGGCTGACAACAAAAAGGTAACAAAAGGAAAGGCTTCACTCAAGCTCCTTTCTCCTCCATATCCCCTCCTCAGCCAGCCTCGTTAGCCTGTCCCTTATGTGGAGCAGCACGTCGCTGAGGGTTTTGCCGTTGTCGTATTCCCCGACAATCTTGAGGAGTTCTTCCCTGCTGTAGTCCTTCATCTCCCTCGCGAGCTCTACCATTCTTGGATAAGCCCTTACAATGTTGTCTACTATCGTTATGTCGGCCATCCTGGCGCTCCGCGAGAGAGGGTTCAGGTCAACGGTAACGACGAACTTGCCCATCCTCACAAGCGCTTCCGTCCTGTCGCCGTCTTCGAGCGGGACAAGAACAACGTCGGCTTTCCAGATGCCGTTTTCATCGACCTTCCCGCGCTCGTGCTCAAGGCCGGGGATTCTCTTCGTCGGGTTGATGCCGAGTATCTCTATCTCCGGGTCGTACTTCCTAAGCTCCTCTGCTATGGTCCTAACCCTCTCCTCCGTGCGGTAGAAGAGGTTTATCTCAAGCTTCGCGTTGAGGGCCTTTGCCAGCTCTATCGTTTCCTTTGGAACGAGGGCAGCAACGTTTCCGTTCACTGAGATTACTGGATGCTCAGCCAGAAGGAACTTCGCAACGGCAGCTCTCATGGCCCTCTCAGCTGGTTCTATCGTCCTCTCACCGATCAGGTAGTCGAAGGCCTCTCCACGTCCGTGGGCTATTAGTCCAGCTTTGGCAGTCATTCCCTTCTCCATTCCTTCGATTATCTTTTCGCGGTAGTAGAGGCTCCAGTAGCGTGGGTGACTCTTCGGGATGTTCACCATACTATCACCTGCTCACAGTTTGCTGAACTAACTAAAAAGTATTGCCTGTCGAAATAGAGCTTTCTCCTTTCTTTGAAGAAGGTTCTTCAGGGCTTTTCTGGTGAAAATTGGGGTTCTAAACCTTTGGTTCAAAAAAAGCGTATAAACCTTGAGTTCAAAACTAAAGGTGAACATATCTGATCACGTGTTCGAGGTGGTGCACTGTGGGATATAAGATAACGGCCAAGGAGAACCTTTCAGTGATAGACTTCTTCATGGAGGTTGAAGCGCCGCACGTGGCCCGCTCTTGGAAGCCGGGACAGTTTATAGTCCTCATCGTGGACGAGAAGGGCGAAAGGGTGCCGATGTCGGTTTACTATGCGGATAAGGACACTGGAAGGGTGGGCATGTTCATAAGGCGCCACGGCGTCACGACCTTCAAGCTCTGGTACGAGAAGCAGGTTGGAGACGAGCTTCTGAGCGTTGCCGGGCCGCTTGGGAAGCCAATTGAAGTCAAACACTACGGCAACGTTGTTTTTGCAGCCGATGCCGTCTGTGCCCAAGCTGAGTGCTATGCCACACTCAAGGCGATGAAGGAGGCGGGCAACTACACCATAGCGATTCACAGCTTCGAGACCAAAGACCACGTCTATCCTGAAAAGTTCCTCTCGAAGCCGGTTGCCGATGAATTCTACATAACGACCGAGGACGGGAGCGTTGGAAGGAAGGGCCACTATCTTGACGTCTTAAAGGAGCTGATCGAGCAGGACAAGGTTGACATCGTTTTCGCGGGTGGAAAGTTGGGAAGCCTCAAGAAGCTCGCCGAACTCACCAGGCCCTACGGCATCCCCACGATAACGACGGTGAGGCAGATAATGGTGGATGGAACCGGGATGTGCGGTTCGTGCAGGATTCTCTACGACGGCGAGGTAAAGTTCGCCTGTAGGGACGGGCCAATGTTCGATGCCCACAAGGTTGACTGGGACGACGTGATAAGGAGAGACTCCCGCTTTGCCGAGCAGCAGGCCCTCGCGAGGGAAAGATACCTCGCCAAGCTCCGCGAGAAGGGGGTGATCTGAATGGCCGTTAGAAGGAAGCTCATCAAGGAGAGGGTCCCAACCCCTGAAGTTCCGGTTGAAGAGAGGATAAAGAGCTTCGTGGAGGTCAACCTCGGCTACGACTTCGCATCGGCAGTTAAAGAGGCGGAAAGGTGCCTCCAGTGTCCGGTGGAGTACGCTCCGTGCATCAAGGGCTGTCCGGTTCACATCAACATTCCAGGATTCATAAGCAAGCTCGTTGAGTATCGCGACAACCCTGACAAGGCCGTTAGGGAAGCTCTGAGGATAATCTGGAACGACAATACCCTACCCGCTGTAACCGGAAGGGTCTGCCCCCAGGAAGACCAGTGTGAGGGCGTCTGTGTGATGGGCAAGGTCGGAGACCCGATTAACATCGGCAAGCTCGAGAGGTTTGTCGCGGATTATGCGAGGAAGCATGGAATAGAAGAAGAGCTTCTCTGCGAGTTCGAGGAGAGATGCACGGGAGAACTTGGAAAGGTGGCCGTCGTTGGTGCTGGCCCCGCTGGCCTCACCGCCGCTGGAGAGCTCGCGAAGATGGGATACAAGGTTACAATCTTCGAGGCACTCCATAAGCCCGGAGGAGTCCTCGCCTATGGCATTCCTGAGTTCCGCCTTCCGAAGGAGATACTTGATCAAGAGCTGGCCAAGCTCAAGCGTCTTGGTGTCGAGATAAGGACGGACCACGTTGTTGGGAGGACTGTTACCATTGAGGAACTCCTTCAGGAGTACGACGCCGTCTTCATCGGGACTGGAGCGGGAACGCCTAAGCTTCTCAACGTTCCAGGGATACTGCTCGACAGGATTTACTCGGCCAACGAGTTCCTCACGAGGGTCAACCTCATGAAGGCCTACGAGTTCCCAGAATACGACACGCCGATAGCAATTGGAAAGAAGACGATAGTTATAGGCGCCGGAAACACCGCAATGGACGCGGCCCGTTCGGCCCTCAGGCTGGGAAGCGAGGTTACCATAGCCTACCGCCGCGGAAGGGAGGACATGACGGCTCGTATAGAGGAGATCAAGCACGCCGAGGAGGAGGGCGTTAAGTTCGAGTTCTTCCTCCAGCCGGTTGAGTTCATAGGCGACGAGAACGGAAGAGTCAAGGCTGTGAAGTTCGAGAAGATGAGACCCCTCGATGAGAGGGACGCCAGGGGCAAGAGAAAGATAGTCGGTACCGGCGAGTATGTAACCCTCGAAGCGGACACTGTCATCATAGCAATCGGCCTCGAGCCGAACAGGATCATCACCGAGACCCCCGGCCTCAAGACGAACACCAACGGAACGCTCGTTGTGGATGAGAACCTCATGACCAGCATACCGGGTGTCTTCGCAGGTGGCGATGCGATAAGGGGCGAGGCGACCGTCATCTTGGCTATGGGCGATGGAAAGAAGGCTGCGAAGGCAATCCACGAATACATACAGGCGAAGAGAAAAGCAAACGCCTGAGCCTTTTCTTTACCATTCTCTTTTTCTTGAGCCAAAAACGAGGCCATGTTTGAGAATATCCATGAACTCGCTGTTCAGGAAGCTTTTGGTGAACTCCATGGTCTCTTCAGGTGAAAGCCACTCGACGTCCTCTGGAACACCTTCAACCCACAGGTAAACAAGCTCGTCCCCTTCCCGTGCAATCAGGAGGGTGTAAACTTTGACGCCGTTCTCAAGGGCTATCCTGACTTCCCTTCCGACTAGAGAAGTGAACTTCCCGAGGGGAGCTATCGCTACGAAGTAGCTCGCCTTGGGGATGTATTTGCTGGTGTCTCTCATTCCGTACTTTGAGGGAACGAGTATATTATCGGTGTTGAGCTTCTCACGGATTATCCCAACTATGGCCTTCTCCGTTTTGGTGTTGTAAAGCAGGGTAGGCTCGCTCAGATAAACGAACGGCCCCGTTTTTTCCTTCTTTTTCCTGAACAGCCCGAGCATGGGAACACCTCAGGTGGGGATAATGTCATCATCTCGACATCAGGAGGGATGACACTCCTCATCGGTCGGAATTACCTAATGGTTACCGCTTAAATGCTTTACCACGGGGTCTCCTTCTATGGCCAGGAGAT
This sequence comes from Thermococcus kodakarensis KOD1, assembly GCF_000009965.1. Classification (NCBI taxonomy): domain Archaea; kingdom Methanobacteriati; phylum Methanobacteriota; class Thermococci; order Thermococcales; family Thermococcaceae; genus Thermococcus; species Thermococcus kodakarensis. Next base: position 1,476,786 of record NC_006624.1, on the reverse strand, counting down.
CATCCAGAGAGACGTACCTCAAGTTGGGGAACTCGTAGATATAGCCTATATTTCCTTCTCCCTCATGGGCATAAAAATCTTGGAGATCATAATATTTCCCAAACCTTCTAATTTTTACTACGCATTTATCTTGTTGATATAGATACGGGCAATGTCCATTAAGCTCTATGTAGCTTGAAGAGTTCTCACTATAAAGCTGACCTATCGGAGGGAACCAATCGTATATCTCCCACATGCCTTCGTCCGGATAATAAACCGTCAGAAACGCGTGGTCCATAGTCATTGTGAGGAAATACCTTGCGTTTATATCGTGCTTTTCATTTATCCGGGAGATTATTGCGTAGGCTATTACATGCCAGTCATCGCAGTCTCCACAGTGAGAGACAACATAGCGGGGATCTTTCGTTGGTCCACCTGCGCAGTACTTTGCTCGCTCTACCATTGCCTCATATGCAGTGCCTCTAAGGTAAAGGAGGTAATCTTCTCTTGGGACATTTGCTTCCTCGACCCTTTTCTCAGCATCCGCAATGACGGAAGTTACAAAGTTTTGAACGACTTCTGACTGAAGTATCTCGGGTAGTTCTTCACGGGGGAAGCCAGTGCAACTCCAGTATGGATACGCACATGTACCGTTAAGCTTCTGGGATAGATAATCATCCCCCCGATAGTAGCCAATAACGGGGACATGATCCGAAATGCTCTTATCTAAAGCTCCAACAACACCGAGGTAAATTCCGAGGGCATCGTAGATACTGTCTATCATTTTGGTAGTTAACTGGTCCCAGGGGGGTCCAATAACAGGAATATCGCTAAGTCGGCCAGTATTGTGGCCGAGTAGTCCAGTTATGAAGAATAATATTACCACAGGAACCACAGCCGCTTTATACACACCCATGACATCCGCATGATATACATGGATGTTATTTAAATTTATGCCTTGTACACCCGAAAGTTAGTAGTCAGGATTATTAATCAGCTCATCAACATGGCTAATGGGTGATAAAATGAGGGTCATCCCACTCGCATCTGAAAGCCTTGGGGTTAGGAGCCTGGCGACCTTCGTTGAAGCTGGGGGGCTGAGGATACTGATTGATCCGGGTGTAGCACTCGGCCCGAAGCGCTACGGCCTCCCTCCTGCGGAAGTCGAGCTTAAAACTCTCCAGCAGATGAGGAAGAAACTGCAAGGCTACGCGAGGAAGGCCGACATCGTGACTATCTCCCACTACCACTACGACCATCATACCCCCTTCTTTGAAGGCCTCTACGAGAGCTCCAGCGAGGATTACGCGAGGGAAATCTATGCGGGAAAGATTCTCTTCATCAAACACCCTACCGAAAACATCAACTTCAGCCAGAGAAAGAGGGCATGGGCATTCCTCAAGAACGCAGAGGCGATAGCGAAGAAGATCGAGTACGCGGACGGGAGAAGCTTCGACCTTGGCGGCGTTACAATCGAGTTTTCACCGGCAGTACCGCATGGAAGCGAGGGAAGTAAGCTCGGCTTCGTCGTGATGGTTCTCATCGACGATGGCTCCAAAAGGGTAATCCACGCCAGTGATATTCAACTGCTGAACAGGAGATCTGTCAAGTGGATAATCGAAAAGAACCCCGACCTGCTCATAACCGGCGGACCCCCAACTTATCTCGGCCCGAGAGCAACGGGATCGTGGGAAACCGGCGTTAAGAACCTCAACGAGATAATCCTGGAGACGAACGCGGAGGTAATCCTCGACCACCACATAGTTCGCGACAAGCGCTATCCTGAGTTCTTCGACGAGCTGGAAAAAAGGCCGAAGACCTTCGCCGGCTACCTTAAGGTTGAAGATAGGCCGCTTGAAGCATACAGGCGGGAGCTCCACAAGATAGAGAAAGGAGAAGGGGCTGAGGTTCCTTTCAGACTGTAATCAACGCTTTCCCCCTTATTCTGTTGTGTCTTGATACATAGCATTGGAGTTTATTATTGAAACATGGATTTTATCACATTATTTAAATGCTAAATCCAAAAAATTTATAAGTATCTAAGGTAAAAACTAAGTGGAGTGGTATCATGACGACGTATGTGCTGTGGTATTTCAAGCCGCAGTACGGGAGCTACGCGGTCTTTGATACCAACATGCCGACCTCTAAGCTGAGGGATCTCGGGTTTGACTACATGATAGTCCTCCATGCCCCTGGTAGGGATGGAGAGTATGGGCAGATGCCGATGAGCGGTTACCACTCCGCTTTGGGGTGGTTAGGACGTTGACAAGCGTCCTTCAAAAAACTGCCCTTTGAGACAGTCAAAAACCAAGGGGTTTGGCCTCTAAATCATAACCCCAAACCGCTTTGCGGTAGGGGTAATGGGCACAAGACCGTGCCCTCGGGCTGAACCGAAACCGGTAACGGGAGTAGGTAATGTGCCCGTAAACCTTCCCGCCTTTAGCGAGGGGTTAATTCGTTGGAACCCTCGCCATTCACGGCGGGGAGGAGGTCAGTCCTACGATAATGGCTACAACGACGGCAAGCAGCTGGCACAATGGCTGGAACAAGAGGTAAACCCTGAACTCCCCTATCTCGTCGAGATTCCTGTACTCGTCAGGGATGATAAAGAGCAGTGGGAGCTCTTTAATAACTCAAATTACACAATAAAACCCCGGATCAGAGGTTTGGACTATTGGAGGGGATGGCTTGATGGGGTGTATATCCATACAAGCGAACTATGGCCCAATAGAGCTTACTACTATGGTACCAACCTGAGGAATGTTAACCTGGTGAGGGAGAAATGCCCCGATTGGTGACCTGCGCTGCCCTCGCTTTTGTCTTTATTTTTCTGATCGTGAGCCCCGCTCCGGCACTGGGCATTGAAAGTAGCTTAAAAATCGTGAACGCCTACCCTGCAGGCGATAAAATTGCGTTCCTGCTCCTCAACGAAACCTCAAACGGGTTCTACGGCGTGGTTTACGACGGCCGCTCCTTCGAGGCCGAGAAGCTCCCCTTCGGCAGGGAGTACATCGTGAGGCACTGGAATGGAAAATACTGGCTCCTTCAGAAGGGGGACACCGTAACAGTGAAGCTCTATCTCTACCGCCACGGCAAGTTTGAGCTCGTACACACCTTCCGTGGGGGAAGTGCGTGCACCGACAACGACCTTGATATCACCTGGAACGGCAGGGAGTACTACATTACCTTCCTGGGGGCTGGACCAAACGACGACCTCGCGCACGGGGAGTGTTCTTACGAGTTCAGGGACTACCTCCTGAAGGATGGAACCCTCATACCCCTCAACGTCACGGGGCTTGAGAGATGGGTGCCCCAGCTCAACGCCTGGTTGGTCCTCGCTGATTCCTGGATCTATCTGGTTGATGAGAATGGCAATGTTCTCACGAAGCGCAAAATTAGCGAAACAGGCTGGTACTCAACTGAAATAGCCGTCGATGGTAACAGAACCTTCCTGGTAGTCTCGGCTGACGGTGGATGGGTTAGAATGTTCACCATAGAGAATTCGTCGCTGGTGTTGACTTACAATAGGAGGCTAGAAAACAGGACTCCAGAAAACGCGGGAATTTATCTACCCGATTTCTGGATCGGGAGCCCGATACTCTTTAGAGAATCTCAAAACGATTCCTCTGTGACAGTCTGGGTGTTCAACGGCACGGACTTCGCCAAAATTCGCACTTTTGAAGACGAAAACGACTACACTGAACTCCACGCGTTAGTGACCTCCAATAAGGGCTACATCCTATCGACCACCCCGATTTTCGGGAATTCCGAGGGGGCCAGCCTAAGGCTTGAGCTGTTCGAGCTCAGGAACCTCTCGCTCGATCCGGTAAACTCCCTTAGCGTCAACGATTCGTTTGTCAGGATAGCTTACGTGAGGGATTACGGCAGTTTCGGAGCGACCTGGCCCTGGTGGACTCTATCAGGATTGAAAGTCGAACCTGGATTCCCTCTTGTGGTCTCCGGCGGAAGTTCGGTTCTCTTTTTTAATCTAACCCACGTCTTTAACCTCACATCGGGGAAGGGCGTTGAGCTGCCGGGTTCTCTCAAAGGGCGTGAGTATAAAGTGGCGTTTTGCTGTGGAGAGTGGTTAGTGTTCGGCGATGATAGCGTGTACGCCTTTAAGAACGGTCAGTTCAGCGACTTAACTCGGGAGATGCTTTTGGCGCTGTATAAAAAACCAAGGAGTGGCATTCCGCTGGGGGCAGTTATCAAGAGCGGTCTTGCTGCTATTGCCGCGTTGGTGGCGGTCGCCATCCTTAGACGGAGAAACGATGGGAAGCGATGACACTGAGTTGTGGTGTGTCATAATTGGCTGTGTGCTCTCTATGTGGACAGAAAGCCCCCGTCCACCGGAACTATAGCCCCGTTCACGTAGCTTGCTAAATCGCTAGCGAGGAAGAGGATTACCCTTGCAACCTCGTCGGGTTCTCCGAAGCGGCCCATCGGAAGGCGTGCGTTAAAGTGGAAGGATATGCCAATCTTTTCGGTGTCGAACTTCATTATCGCCTCCTTTTTGAGTCTCTTTACACCCTCCGTCTCTATACCCCCTGGGACGACGACGTTGGCCCTTATTTTCTTTCCGTACTCCCTGGCTATGGCCCTCGTGAGGGCGACGACCCCGAGCTTCGCAACGTCGTAGTGGACGAGACCCCTCGCGAAGGGCAGGAATGCCTCGATTGAACTCACGTTGACGATAACGCCGCCTTCATCTTTCCTTGCCCTCACGAAGTGCTGGCACGTCCAGAAGACGGAGTGGAGGTTGATGTTCATCACCCTCTCATAGAAGTCCTCATTAACTTCGGTAAAGTCCTTGAACCAGTAGACGCCCGCGTTGTTGACGAGGATGTTGGGTTCTCTCCCCTCAAGGGCCTTCCAGAGGGCATCGATCTCGACCTTACGCGAGATGTCAACGCGGTGGGTATTCACCTCGACGCCGAACTCTTCGGCCTCCTTCTTGACGCCTTTGAGGCCCAGCTCGTCTATGTCAACCAGCTCAAGTGCAGCCCCTGCCTCGGCGAAGCGGAGTGCTGTTGCCTTCCCTATCCCAGAGGCCGCTCCCGTGATAAGGGCCCTCTTTCCAGTGAGGGATACGAGTTTGGAGATAGGATCTCTCATAGGAATCCCCACGGGTTATTACGAACTCGTCCCTCATAAGGTCTGTGGAGACCAAAAACCCTTATATTGAGGGGCTTAACTATTTTCCAAGGTGAGAACCATGCGCGACTTCTACATTGCCCATGAGGATGATATAAAGGCGGGCAAAACGACCGACGTCTACTTCATCCGCACCCAAAAAATCCTCCGTGAGAAAGGGATAAAGAAGAGGGTCTTCGCAGACGTGGGCACCACAAGCCTTCCTCACGGCTGGAAGTGGGGTGTTTTAGCGGGGATAGAAGAGGTTGCGAAGCTCCTCGAGGGGCTCCCTGTGAACGTCTATGCGATGCCTGAAGGAACGATATTCCACCCCTACGAACCGGTTCTGCAGATAGAGGGCTACTACGACGAGTTTGGCATCTACGAGACGGCTTTGCTCGGCATGCTCAGTCAAGCGAGCGGCATAGCCACCGCCGCCCTCAGGATCAAGATAGCTGCCAAGTTTAAGCCCGTCTACTCCTTCGGGATAAGGCACATGCACCCGGCGATAGCTCCAATGATAGACCGCTCCGCATTCATTGGTGGCTGTGATGGCGTCTCAGGTGTCCTAGGAGCTGAGATGATAGGCGAAAAGCCCGTTGGCACGATGCCCCATGCGCTGATCTTAACAATCGGCGACCAGGTGAAGGCCTGGAAGTACTACGACGAGGTTATGCCCCCCGAAGTCCCGAGGACGGCACTTGTGGATACCCTATGCGACGAGAAGTTTGAGGCCTTAATGGCGGCAGAGGCCCTTGGAGATAGGCTCAACGCAGTAAGACTTGACACACCCAGCTCTAGACGCGGCAACTTCAGAAAGATCGTCGAGGAGGTTCGCTGGGAGCTAGATTTAAGGGGGTACAACCACGTCAAAATATTCCTCAGCGGAGGACTGAACGAGGAAAGCCTGAAGGAGCTGGCGGATGTGGCCGATGCCTTTGGTGTGGGCAGTGCAATAGCGAGCGCTAAGCCGGTTGACTTCTCCCTTGATATCGTGGAAGTCGAAGGAAAGCCGATAACGAAGCGCGGCAAGCTCAGCGGCAGGAAGCAGATCTACCGCTGCGAGAACGGCCACTACCACCGCGTTCCCGTGGAGAAGAAGCTTGAGAAATGTCCCGTCTGCGGTGCAAAGGTCGAGCCGCTCCTCAAGCCGCTCATAGAGAACGGCAAGATAGTGGCGGAGCTTCCAAAGGCGAAGGAGATAAGAGAGTACGTGCTGGAGCAGGCGAAGAAGCTCAACTTGAGCATTGATTGAGCGTCTTCTTTCTTGTTTTCTTTATCTCTTTTTGGAAGGAAAGTAAATGGAGAAAAGGGTAAAAAGTGTTTTAAATCAGCCCAGGGCGGCCTGGACGGCAAGGGCAGCCCTCACAACACCGTAACCGTAGTCGGCGTCCCATCCTGTCGGACCAAGGTCATCAGCGGTTATGTGGAGAATTCCCCTCACGGTGTTCTTGCTTATGTCGTCAAAGGTTCCAACAGGTAGAATCTTTCCGTACTTCTGGTAGTATGCCGCCTGAATGAGTGCAACCACACCGCTCACGTGCGGAGTGGCCATGCTGGTTCCCATGAGGGTCTCGTAGCTGTCGTCCGGGTAGGTGCTGAGTATGTCAACGCCCGGAGCGCTTACCTCTGGCTGGCGGTTGCTAAAGCTCGCGATGTTGTCGTTGCTGTCAATCGCGCCAACCGCAATAACCTCCGGATAGGCAGCCGGGTAGCTTGGGCTTGGGGCACCCTCGTTACCGCTGGCAGCAACGATGACTATGCCAGCGTTGTAGGCCTGGATTATCATATCGTAGAGGTAGCTGTCGTCGGCAGGGCCTCCAAGGGACATGCTTATGACCTCGGCTGCATCGTCGTCCGGGTCGCCGGCGATTATTCCATCTCCGTCCTTGTCGGCAACCCCGTCCGGACCGAGGATGGCCTGCTCAATTCCAATGGCTATGTCGCTGTAGGAGCCGCTTCCCCTCGCATCGAGAACCCTTACCGAGTAGATCTGGACTCCAGGGGCGACGCCAACAACACCTATGTCGTTGTTGAGGGCCGCGATTGTTCCGATAACGTGGGTTCCATGGCCGTTCTGGTCCGCACAGTCCCTGAGCTTCGTTGAGACCTTACCGCGAAGCGTGCTGACGCACCAGGCTATGTTGGCAGCCAGGTCGGGGTGGTCGTAGTCGACGCCAGTGTCAAGAACGGCAACCTGGATGACGCTAACGGAGCCGTCGGTTATGCTCCACACGCTCGGGGCCTTAACGCGCTCGATTCCCCAGGGGATGGTCTGTGCTGGCTGGGTGCTTCCGCCTCCTAGCCATGACGGCTTCCCAAGGAGAACCGCCTGGTGGTCGAACTCGACCTTCTCAACACCGGGCATCTTCTTGAGCTTTCCGACGGCGTTCGCCGGCACGTCAACGACGACCGCTGGAATCAGCTTGAACTGGTAGACTATGTGCCCCCCTATCCCGAGAACTTCGTGCGGGTTGAACTTGGCCTTGTCGACGCTGACTATAACCCTTATTGTATTCTGCTCTCCGGCACTTGCAGGGACTGCAAAGAGCGCCGCCAGCAACACTATAGACAGCACCAGGGCAATTGATTTCTTCATCTATAGACACCTCCGTTCTAAAGTGTGCAACAAAATACATTTAAGAACATCTAATAAGCTTTTTGTTTTTCTTTTGGGACTATTGTCAATATCAATCCAGAAAATTCATTATTCTGACCTGAACTTTGGCAAAAATTGTTCATAATTTCAAATTACTTCCGAATAATTTTGACTGCATGTGTGAGATTAAGTTTTAAGTTTGAGGCAGGAGTATAACAGATATGAACTAAAGGAGGTGCATTCCAATGTACCGTCTGCTCTACCCCATGCGCACCTACCTTGTGATCTCTGGAAAGGACGAGGAAGCCAACGTTATGGCGGCGGACTGGGTTACGGTGCTCTCTCACCGGCCCTTCATGGTGGGCGTTGCTGTGTCCCCAAGAAGGTACACTCACGGGCTTATCAAAAAGTACGGGGAGTTCGTGATCAGCGTGCCGACCCTGAAGATGCTCGATGACGTGTGGATCGCGGGAACTAAAAGCGGCCCCTCAAAGCTGAAGGAAATGAGTATCACACTGGTTCCATCAAAAAAGGTCTCTGTTCCAAGCATAAAGGAAGCCGCTGCCAACCTTGAGTGCAGGGTCGTTGATGCGAGGGACTACGGTGACCACACTTTCTTCGTCGGTGAAGTTGTGGACTACACCTACGATGAGAACGTCTTCAGCCCGAGGAGCGTCAACCTTGAGGCGGGCCTTCTCGCCCACGTTTCCTGGGCAGATTTCGTCACCTTTGAGAAGCGCATTTACAAGCCGGCGGAAAGGCTTTAACTTCTCCCTTCTTTTTTTCACTATGTTCCTAGAATATCAAGGCCTCAGGATAAAGCTTCATCCCCAGGTGTACGAGCCCGCTGAGGACACCTTCCTGCTCGCTGAAAACCTCGCCGTCAAAGTAGGGGACATAGCCCTTGATATGGGCACGGGAACGGGAATAATCGCCCTCCTCCTGGCGAGGAAAGCCCGCTGGGTCCTTGGGGTTGATATTAATCCCCTAGCTGTTGAACTGGCCAGAGAAAACGCGAGGATAAACGGTATAATCAACGTTGAATTCCGACTCAGCGACCTATTTGAGAACGTTTCGGGTGAGTTCGACGTTATAACGTTCAACGCCCCCTATCTGCCCGGCGAACCTGAAGAACCGATAGACCTTGCCCTGGTTGGTGGAGAAACTGGCAGAGAAGTCCTCGACAGGTTCATAGATGAGGTTCCCTGTTACCTAAAGCCGGGTGGAGTGGTTCAGATAGTCCAGAGTTCAATAACGGGGGTGGAAGAGACTCTTAAAAGGCTGGAAAAAGCGGGACTAACCGCTGAGGTTGTTGCTAAGAGGCACATCTTCTTTGAGGACATCGTGCTGATAAACGCTTATGCCAAGGAGTAGCGCTTTATCTCGTGAAGGAGTTTTACCTTCGGCCTTTCGGCGTCGCTGGCATCGTCCTCGAAAAACTCAATTTTAATCTCCCTTGCTTTCAGCTCTCCAGTTGGCTTTATTCTCTCGAACATGGGGGAAGAAGGAAGGGACTGCTTTTAAACCTTTCGCAAATTGACGAAGTATTTTTCGACGATAAAATATTGGGCAAAAATTAATCTCTCAATTGGCCACCTCTGACCCATCACATTTTTAAAAACCTCCCCTGAGTTGAACCTAGAGAGAGGAATTAGGTGAGGCTAATGGCGATAACTTTCGTATCAACCCCCAACATGCCCGAGGAGATAGCCGAGCTGTTCAAAAAACAGCACTACGCGATAGTGGGCCACCACAGCGGCGTCAAGCTCTGCCACTGGCTCAAGGAGAGCCTTACAAAGGGCCGCTTCTGCTACAAGCAGAAGTTCTACGGTATAGCGAGCCACCGCTGCCTCCAGATGACGCCCGTTTTGGCCTGGTGCACCCACAACTGCATCTTTTGCTGGCGCCCGATGGAAGGCTTCCTGGGAACCGAGCTTCCCCAGCCCTGGGATGATCCGGCTTTCATAGTTGAGGAGAGCATAAAGGCTCAGAGGAAGCTCCTCGTGGGTTACAAGGGCAACCCTAACGTCCCAAAGGAGAAGTTCGAGGAGGCCTGGAATCCGAAGCACGCGGCCATAAGCCTCTCTGGCGAGCCGATGCTTTACCCCTATATGGGTGATCTCGTCGAGGAGTTCCACAAGAGGGGCTTCACAACATTCATAGTCACCAACGGAACCCTCCCCGAGAGGCTTGAGGAAATGAAGAGAGAAGATAAGCTCCCGACCCAGCTCTACGTCTCGCTTACCGCCCCAGACCTTGAGACCTACAACCGCGTCAACGTCCCCATGATCCCCGACGGCTGGGAGAGGATAAAGGAGTTCCTCAGGCTTATGAGCGACGCCCAGACGAGGACTGTGATAAGGCTGACCCTCGTCAAGGGGGAGAACATGCACAATCCAGAAGGCTACGCCAAGCTCATAAGGCTCGCCAACCCGATGTTCGTCGAGGCCAAGGCCTACATGTTCGTGGGCTTCTCAAGGAACAGGCTCACGATAAACAACATGCCGAGGCACGAGGAGATAAGGGCCTTCGCCGAGGAGCTGGTAAAGCACCTCCCTGGCTACCACATTGAGGACGAGTACGAGCCGAGCAGGGTCGTCCTCATAATGAGGGACGACGTTGATCCGCAGGGACGAGGTCTGAACGGAAGGTTCATTAAAGATTGAGTGATTGAGTTTTGATTTCTCCTTTTGATTTCCCATTGTTAATCTGGAATTCTATGGGAAACTTTTATTTATTCTCATGACAACGTTTCCCTTAGGTGGTGAAGGTATGTGTGCAAATTCGAGGGTGCTGCTTGTAATCCTTACTGTGATGATTATTACTGCCCCCGTTGCAAGCGCCTCAATGTTGGACGAGTCGGTGCTCTACCTTTCTAGTGCCCAGGGTTACGTCAATAACGTTAGGGACTCGTCTCTGCTCTTGATGGCCATGGCTTCGCTCTATGGAAAAGTTGAGAATCAGTCCACGGTTGAAAGCTCTATTCTGGAGCTTGTTGATTACCTTAAAAACGCTCAAAACTCCGATGGTGGGTGGGGTTATTACCCGAATGAAATCAGTAACCCCCTCGACACGGGATACGCACTGGCGGCCCTGGGGGCTGTGAAAGATCTCCCCCTTAAGACCATTGACGTTTCCGGTGAAATTAAATCTGGTGTCAGATACCTTTTAGACTCCTTCAATGGTCAGGGATGGGGATACGGTTCGAAAACCCCTGCGGAGCCTTACTTAACGGTTGTCGCGCTATGGGGGTTGGGTGCAAACGGATACACCATTGAGGATTCGACTGTATCCAAGGCCGTCTCTTATCTGGAGTCCATTAATGAGACATCCCCCAAGATGGTCGCTCTTAAGCTTATTGCGTACCACTATATCGGCTACGCCAACGTTTCTGCTCTTATTGAAACTGCCTACGCCATGCTTTCAGGAGAGCTAAAACCCACTGAAAGGGCCATGCTCACGTACGCTCTCACGCTGTATACTGAAAACATGACCTCAGAACTTCCACGTTCTCTGGTGATACTGGAGAGCCTCGGCTCCCATAACGAGACCTTCGTCCTCACCGAGCCAATTTGGCCTCTCCCTGAGCTGGATTCCGTCACTCCTACCTCCTTTGCGGTCATGGCCTTTGCTTCTCTCTCAGACGTCATCTCCAGTGAGGAATATCCGACAGTTTCCCAGATGTGTGATGAAATTCTCTCGCTACAAAACCCTGATGGTGGCTGGGGTTACACCCCCGGAGAAGATTCCCGGGCCAAGCCAACCTATTATGCCCTCGAATTTTTGAGCCTTTGCACTCCCAAGCCTCAGGTTGCAATTGACAAGGCAACGGCATGGGCAGAAAATCATCTGAAGTCCGCTATGGAAGAGGTTGAGACAGAGGGTATGCTCACCCAGGACTTTTACTATACTGCCTTAATCCTCGCCAGGTATTCCGATATGCCTCCCGAGGAGAGGCAATCCGTCATTGATTTCATAAACGAATACAGGTACTCAGAGTTCGCTTGGAGGGGGTTCTTCTCAATACCACAGCCCCTCCAGACGGCGATGGGAATAAACTTACTCAAGGCATTCAACATTACTGGGGTTAATGCTCCCGCTAGCTGGCTGCTCTCCCTTACTGACGGCGGCTGGGGACTGCTCATAAACTATCCGTTCACTCCGTTCACCATCATGAGTACCCCTGACGTACCGACTACCCTGCTAGTCCTTGAGGCTCTTTCAGACACGGTGGACGAGGCCAAACTTAAGCCCCACCTCGACTGGCTCCTCGCTCAGAGGCTTGAGGATGGCTTTTGGGGTCACTATAAGAAGAGCGTAAACATCCTCGGCCAGGTTTCAACGGCTTCTCCGTCGATTGAGTACACTGTTAGAGCGCTCGAACTGCTCATAGAGCATGGATATGACCTGAACTACTTTGATATGGCGAGTACGTTGCTCCAGGGGATAAAGAACAGCAACAGGATAGTAGAAAAGGCTTTGGCATTCAAGTTTGCCATGGAGTCGGGCTTCCTGCCGCCTGTCCTTATCTCGTCCGTGGTTAGCAAGCTGGGCAGCGGAACTTGGTACATTCATTACAGCCCGGATTATGCCTCCGCGGCGGAGAAACTCAGCGGAATAATTGAGTCCTTTGGCGGCGTACCGCTCCTCAAAGAGGGCGACATGGGCAGAGAACTCACGGGCAATCACATCTTTGTTGGTCCATTCGGTAGCTTTGACACAAGCGTCTACAACCCCTATGTCAATATCTCTGTTGCGGGCAACTACGTCGAGATAAATGGTCAAAAGTACTCAAAGGAGAATCTAGTAGCCATAATCCCTGGAAGAACCCAGGACGGTTATGTTCTAGTGCTCTTGGCCGAGAAGGAAGTTCTCCCGGCAATTGACCTGATCGTTAACCCAACGATGATCAAGTATCTGCACGGTGCCTACGTGGTGTTCAGCGTTAAGGATCTCAATGGAGACGGCGCAATAACTCCTGATGAAGTCAAAATACTTTTCGAGGGGTGATAACGTCTTGAGGGCCTTGATAATAGGAGTTGGACAGTGCGGGACGAAGATAGCTGATCTGTTTGCGCTGGTTGACTTTGATACAATCGCGCTGAACACATCCAGGGGAGACCTGGAATACCTCAAGCACATTCCCCACGACAGGAGGATACTCATAGGGGAGAGCATAACTGGGGGCAAGGGAGTTAATGCCAACCCTCTGCTTGGAAGAGAGGCCATGAAGCGCGACCTGCCGCTGGTGATGAGGAAGATAGGTTCCATCGTTGGCTACGAAGACGTGGACATCTTTTTCCTTACCTTCGGCTTCGGCGGCGGGACTGGTGCAGGGGGAACTCCGGTTTTGGCAGAGGCCCTCAAGGAGGAATACCCGGACTCTCTCGTCGTTGCCATCGGGGCGCTCCCACTAAAGGAGGAAGGGATAAGGCCAACAATAAACGCGGCTATAACGATAGACAAGCTCTCCAAGGTAGCGGACTCAATCATAGCCATTGACAACAACAAGCTCAAGGAGAGCGGGGACGATATAAGCAGTGCCTACGAGAAGATAAACTACACCATTGTCGAGAGAATAGCCTCCCTGCTTGCTCTCGTGGACGTGCCCGGTGAGCAGACCCTCGACGCGAGCGACCTGAAGTTCGTTCTGAAGGCATTTGGTAGCTTTGCAACCGTAGGTTATGCCAAAGCAGACGCTTCCAAGGTAAAGAACCTCTCCAGGCTCATCATCAAGTCCTTTGAAAGCGAGGGGCTCTACCTGGATGCGAACATTGAATCTGCCCTCTACGGTCTTGTCGCCATCCACGGACCGCCAGAGGTTTTGAAGGCCAGCGATATCTTTGAGGCACTGGATTATCTCACATCGAAAATAAGGGGCAAGCAGATATTCAGGGGGTTCTACCCGGATCCTCGGGAAAGGGACGTCGAGGTCGTCACGCTCTTGAGTGGAATATACGAGAGCAAGAGCATTGAGAACATCGTCAGGACGGCTAAGGAATACGCAAGGTCTTTCATGCAGGCAAAGAGCGAGGCCGAAACAAAGAAGAAGGAACTGCTCACTGGCCTTCCCGACTTTGATGATGTATACCCAAGTTTGGAGGCAACAGGCTCAGACGATCCTGAGGGATTTGCAGAGTATCGGGAGGTATCCCGATGAGCATAGTAAAGGACTCTGTTGAAGCTGCCCTCGACCTCGATGAGAAGTCCGTCTATTCCCACATAGCCCACGAGAGTGCGGAGGATATCATCAGGATAATCTCCTCCATAGATGCCGAGCGGGCCAGGCTTCGTGGGGAAGTCATATACTACACGGATGACTGGGATGATCTAATCAGGCAGAGAATAGCGAAAGGGAAGAGACACACGGCCTTTGACTTCTACAATCCTGCCCTTCTTGACATCTGGGAGGCTAAAGTGAAGAAGGTAAAGACTTTGAAGAAGGCCGAAAAAACTGCCTATGCCCTATATGGTGCTGTCATTGCGGTCTCAACAGGCCTTTTGGTGTTATCCGGGTCTCTCGTCATACTCCCAGTTCTGTCAATTGCTCCGCTGGTTCTTTTCCTTAGATGGTGGATTAGGGATAGAATGGATCTCAGCTACTACGAACTGACTCAGCTCTTCATAGATGAGATGGCCGAACTCGTGAGAAGGCATGGGCTAAGGCCTGAGAACTATCGCTTTAAGCTCTTTGGAAACGATTATTTTGGCGTCAAAACGTTTAACCAGCGCTCTGGTACTTTTGTTGTAGAAGTGGAGGGCAATGATTAAATAGAGGGTGCCGTATTGGGTAGTGAACGGAGGGGAACATCTGTGAGAAGGGGTCAGATATCGCTTGAGTTCATAATAATCTTCGGGCTGTTTACGATACTACTCCTGTACTCCATACGGAACACGTCGTTTAGCGAGGGTACTCCATCGGTCGAAACTCTCAAAATCCAGACGGCCCTTGAGGAGAAAAACCTTGCAAATACGATCTCGAACACGATCAGCCAGGTCTATGCCCAGGGCCCGGGATCCAAGGCTACATCCTACGTCAAGCTGGTTTATCTTAGGAACCCCTCCTATCTTGAGAGAGCGTGGAGCGTTACTGATCCTGGAATATTCATCACCTATGGGCCCTATGGAAGTGACTATGGGGTTTATATTACGATCATAAACAGAACGGGAACAACAAACGCTGCTCTGAGTGGCGACAATAAGAGCGTATTCTGGAGCAGATCCTTATACGCCGTCAACCTCCTCGGGAACTCTACCGTTTGGAACTCCACCTTTGGGAACAGCACTCAAATTAAGCTTGATGGGTCGAGCACCTCCACAACTGTCTATGGTCTTGTAATTCCCCCCGAGACGTTGCCTTCCTACCTGAAGATAGTTGTGGAGTGGACTCCGGGGTGGAATCCGCATCAAGACGAGATGTGGACCTATAACGAGACCGCTGGGGAGATACACATCTACATCAACCCAGGTGAGTCGTGATGGGACGCGGACAGCTGAGCATTGACGTCATCTTTGCCTTCACCCTGATTACCCTCACCGTGCTCAGCCTAGTTTCCCTTGCGTCCCGCCAGGTCGAGAGTGCGGAGCTCACGGACAAGACGTCAAAGCTCAAGGTCTTTGCGATTGATCTCAGGGACACAGTGACTAAAGTTTACTCTTCCGGGCCTGGCTTTTCCGTTAAAAAAACTGTGCCGATGAACCTTAGGGCTGGCGATAAAATAACCGTCGTGCTCAACTCCACATCTGGACGCCTAGATGTCTCGGCGGTAATAGGGGGTGAACACTACAGGGTCTATCAGAACCTCCCCGTTCCCCTCGTGGCGACTACCAATGTTACGCTGAACTCGACGTCCCCAGATCTCTGGGTTTACGCCACCTACAACCAAACGGCGGGTGCCATTGATGTCCGCGTTAAGAAGTAGGGGCCAGACGGCCCTTGAAATGCTGTTCATAATGGCCGTTATCTTCATGGGGGTAGTCGTTATTCTCCCTTCCTATATGCAGAACAACTCCGAAGTTTCTGTCCTGGCGGGAATTAGGTCGGTCGCCTCGGACGTCGCATCGTACGTCAGCGTTGGAGTGATAGCCGAGAACAGGACTGAGTTTGACTGCCTTAATGATAATATCACCGCCTACTATGATTACCTATCTGGAAGGTTTGTGTTCGAGGGTCTGAAAGTCCAGAATGAAACGGAAGACAGTATGACAGTCTTGGTTAAGTTTAAAACCCTCGGCGAGAGTAACTCAACGGTAGATAAAGAACTCGTGGGCGCCGTCGGCGAGGCCATGGTTGAGTCCCTGAAGGAAATCAGGGGCTTCGGCGAGAGGGACGGTAAGCTGTACTACGGCGGTATTGAAGTTGTGCTGAACGTGAGCGTGAACGACGAGTGGGGGGAGTTCCCGTGAGGAGGGGACAGATTTTTTCCCTGGATGCGATGCTGTCACTCGTCATAATAATAATGGTGGTTGGGACTGTTTCAGCGACCTCTGAGAACCTTAAGAACGAGATAACTTCCCTCGTTGGCTGGTACGAGAGGGCGAACATAGCCGAGAACATGCTGGATGTTTTAACGAGAAGTCCTGGGGAACCTGAAGACTGGGAGAAGAACATAGCTTCGGTAATTGTTCCTGGTTTAAGGTCGCTTAGGGGTAACAATTTGGATTACTCAAAAGTAATGGCCCTTGTTGAGGGGGTGAAAGCTGGAAATCCCTCTCTTCAGAGCGCTCTGTGGGATCTCTCCAACGGATATAATTTTAAGTTGATGGTATCCATGCCAAATCAATCTGTCCAACTAGTTTATAACTATACAATATCCCCTGTTTCAGGTGCTGAACTACTGACGGCATGTAGCGTGGGTGAGCTTGGAAACCACTCGGACACACCTGTCCTGATAAACGCTTCCCAGTGTTCACAAGGGGAGTTTGATTTTACTCATAGGGGAGTTTCGTTTGGTAGTTATTACAATCCATATTACGTGTGTGTATATGGAAATACTAAGATTGGGGACAACTTTAAGGTTAATATAAGCCAATATTTGGCTGTTAATGGCAGTCTCGATGTTGGTTCGGCTGGATGGCTATCGACTTCTGCTATCTACGTTACGGGAGATGCCCATATAGGAAGCAGTGGTTATGCTACCAATATAAAAGATGACTCCTATATTGGCGGAGCTCTTGATATTAGATCAAATGGACATGCAACTTTTGGTAAAAACCTTTATGTGTATGGTGATACGACTGTTCGATCAAGCGGATACTTAACGGTTAATGAGAGTCTTTACTCTCTCGGTAGTCTGGATGTTCAGAGCAACGGCAACGTCAACGTTTCTAATGACCTCTATGTCGGTGGCGATGCCACTGTTGGAAACAGTGGGAAGCTGTGGGTTGGGGGAAACCTTTTTGTAAATGGAAACTTTAATGGACAGTCAAGTCTTAGAGTCTACGTGGGAGGAACGGCCTTTGTCAATGGCTCATTGAGTTTGCCATCTGGGAACTTAAAGGTTGAAGACGAGCTCTACGTTAATGGGGACTTTTCCCAGAATCCTAGTACTACTGTTGATGTATACGGGGACGCGTTTATCAATGGGGATATGAAGGTAGCGGGAACTAATATATTCCACAGAGATCTTCACGTTAATGGCGACTTGACAATTGATTCGGGCAGAAGATTGGTTGTTTATGGTAACTTATATGTTGATGGAGATCTTACCATAGATTGGAACAGTAAACTTATCGTTTATGGCAACCTATATGTTTCGGGCAAACTCACTGTAAGGGGGACTTTGATAGTTAAGGGAAATGTTTACGAGTACTACGATACTCAGCCTCCTATCGGGCTTGAGTCTGGGAATCCCTTTTACGTAAATGGATGGCTCTATGCCAAAGGCGACACATGGTACGCAATGAATGGGACTGGGACAAGCCAGAGTAGCTATTCTTTTGATGGATACAGGTACAACTTAATGACAGGAAGATGGAAGCACAGAGACGTATTGATTTATAACAACGAGATTCTCCTTGGGTATTATTACTGGGATGATTTTTGGGAAGGATGGTTTTATCAAATAGAATTTGAAATGATGTCCGTTAACTGGAACTTTGACATCCAGATTAACGGCACAGGCTCGTTATCTCTTCCCCCTGATAAGGACGAGGCATTTGACTTCGATCTCCCCTCCCTGCTTATGCCCCCCGCTCCGGAATTCCAGTATCCCGAATGTAGAGCCTCTGGGGAGGGTAGCTCCGTTAGTATTAACGTTACTAGCGTTAACGTAACTTATGAGTTTTCTCCAGAAAAATCTGCTTGGGTTAATATCTCTATGGTGGGCGGATTTTTTGTGAGCAATGAAAACTTAATTGAACAATCTATGGAAAACTCAACGTGGATCCAGCATTCGGAGAGGACTGTTCGGGTGTCATATAGGACGTACAACCAGAGCTATACCGTTGCGGGCAATAAAAAAGTTTTGCTTTATGAGGGAATGTTTTCATGGATGCCTCTCGGGGCACTCAATGTGACTGTTCCGGATTCCGACGGTAATTTCACCCTTATCTCCTCGTTCAGTACCGGGGAATACGTTGGGTATACTGTGATGGTCGTTGTTAGAAATAACTCTAAATTGTACTATGGACTCTTGACCCTTATCCCGAAGTTCAACTATACTGAAGCCCCTCAAGACTGTGTAGTGCAGAGGACAGGAAATAGCCTTATCGTTCCCATGAAGTGCTTTGTACCATCCTCATCTAAGATGGGTGAGGGTATAACGTTCTCACTGTGGGTGTATCATAACACGTTCCCACAGGTCAAGATTGAGGACGTTGGTAATATTGGTGCCGTTATGCAGCCGATTTATCGTGTGGCCATTTTAAAACTCTGGGTATGGGGTGAGTGATATGAGAAGGGGTTTTGTGTTCACTCTTGACGCTATTCTTTCCCTTGTACTGGTTTCTCTCGTTTTGGTTAGCGTAGTTGCAGTAACGGAGAACTCTTCTAGTATTTACGCTACTCAGTTGCGTGCCGAAAACAAACAGCTTGCAGAAGGAATCCTCCAAACATTGAGGACTGTTCCCCTAGACCAGCTCGTCTCTCCCTCGCTTATCAATACGTGGATTTCCAATGGAACCCTAAATCTAACGTACGTTGATCCAAAGATGCCTCCCCTCCAGATAGCGGCCACATATTGGGCACTTTCAGTCAAGCATCCTGAGTTTAAAGGATACGCAAGTTTAATACTCGGTGAAATATTGAGGGATCTAGCTGGGGGCTACAAATATCAGCTCATAATCAACAACTACACGGATCCCTTCCTCACGTTTGACAACTCCTATGAGAATGCCAGTGACGTCGGAACGGCTACGATGATGGTCAGTGGTTATCTCTTCAACCAGAGCCCTAGGGGTTATGTTGCGAAGGCTTATCTGACGAAGGTCCTGACAGAGCAGAGAAAGCTCGTCGGAATCCAGAGGGTTCTTGCTGGAGGAGGGTATTGCACCAATCCCCGGCCGGGTGGACATGATTACAATTTTTATACCCTATCCGTTAATTCTTTATCCATTCAGTACCAGACGCCTTCAGGCAAACCAACTCAAGTTTCTTCTGGAAGATTCCGGGTTATGGGAAGGTACAGTGGTGGTACTGTGGACTTAAACGTCGATTTAGGTGGGTGGAGTGTATCATACAAAGGGGGTGTTACTCTATCTAAAGATGGGTATAGTTTAAAGCTATATCTTTCATACTTGAGTAGTGTTGGCAATACGAGGAAATATAAAGTGACTAAGATTTTGTTTGAATACCCCAGTGGGGACCAGCTGGGTATCGTTCTTAACTCGGGAGTCTATGTGGAAATAACTCGGAAATGGAAGCGGAGTTGGTTAGGGGGGCACTGGGTTATCTCGTCTTCTAAGGCATATACCAGAACAGCGAGAATCATAAGGGGTGTTTATGCTGAAATTATACCAGGCTACTCCTGTAGAGATGAGGATTATTACAATAACAATAACATTGATATTAAATTTGATATAGACCTTCCCTCCGATACTAGGCCAAGGTATGGAGTACTCAGCGTGTACACTAGACAAGACGGGAACGTTTTTGATGTAATCAAATTCAACAACAAGACTTGGAAGAACTCCGAAGGTAACCTTACGATACCCCTATCCTCAATATGGCCAGAAACTAATACAGTGTATTTGAAAGTCTCGCGTTATGACGACTCTCGTGAAGTTGGCCTGGGAAGCGGTAGCTGGGTTGATCTGGGTTACGTAACCTCAACGCCGCACGCCGATGACCCTGGGTTAATAAAACTCTACGATGTAACTAGCAAAGGTACTGGTATCTACTATCTTAACTCCATCTTCGTCCCGGGTAATGTAACGGGGATTGAGATGAACCTTACCTTTAGTGGGGTACATGAAGTTAGGGTTTACTACTCCAACGGCACTGTCCTTAATTTAATCTATGAAAACACGAGCATCATAGGAAACAACCTTTATATTAGCAATTCAACCATAATGAGGGGACTGCTAAGGTACACTACCCTGGAAAGCCTCTCCAGAAAGAATTTCAACCTCGTTATCATGCTCGATGCCGAATACGGCCTTGATTCAGTTTTATATGCAGGGCAAGATTATCATCGTGAATGGAACAACAAAAGGATACTCTATGGGTACCCCTACTCGTGGATAAGAATATCATACAATCCCACGGTTACTGGGAGCAGATTTTACATTCCAATTGAGGAGACTCACGACTTGGAATCCTTAGATGACACCGAGATGCACTTCAGCTACTACCTCCCCGGAAAGGCCATCCCCTGGTACGTTGATGTATGGACAGGAATAATCTATACTCCTGGTTTGATTGACACATCTAATAATATAACCCTAAGCGAAGGACCAGATCAAACGGAGTTTCTCAGTTTTCCCCTAGATGTATACCTGATCCGCGTTGCATACACGAAAATCTCAAAGGATATAATGGTTAATGGTTCAATTAATAAGTTTAAAATCGAGAGTACAGACGACTATTATACTTTCAGGCCCGCGGTAAGTCGCGCAATCGTCCACTATTTCCTCAACGGCTACGCCCCCTATGGAAAAGTTTTCACCTACTACGCCCAAGACAATGCCTGTGGGTATAACTTAACATACTGGTACGACCTAACTGGAAACGGTGATGGCACTAGAGACAGCGTCATAGTCGGGAACTGCAAGCCCTCGGATACCCCCCTCAAAAAATCTGTTGAGGATTTGGATCCCTCAAAATATGCCTTGGACGATGCAATTGTGCGCCTCTTCCTGCAGCTGGGGGCGGACGAGAGGCTGTGGAAGGAGCATCTCGGGGACAGTAGATACATTCCGGGTGGAAGTAAGAACCCCATAAGGATCCGGCTGGTTGGGATTGAGGGGAAGGCCATTGGCATCAGGAACGTTCCAACGTCCATTGAGCCCATTACAGTTACCCTGAGGATATGGAGGGGAGGCTGATGCGCAGGGGGTACCTAATAAACATGACCGTGCTGCTCCTCCTGATACCACTCCTTCTCCTTGCCGCAACTTACGAGAGCATTTCCAGCGCCGTCGTTGTGAATCAAGCTGAGAGGGGTCTGATGGAGAGGCAGTATTTCAGCACTGTCACCCTAAGGGACGACCTTCAGAATGCCGTTGATTTGAGCTTCAAGAGGGCATACATCGCCCTCACTGAGTACGTTATCAACCACAGCTTTGTCTCAAATGCATCTGAAGCCCTAGAAGAGCTTATGAAGTATGGAACAATAGGTGGGAATATCAGTCCTACTATGGGGGGTGTCACTCTGGAGTCCTGGTATTCTAATTTTGTTAATTATCTCTCCTCAATGGGGATGAGTATTGAGCCATCTACCCCGGAGGAACTTTTTAATTCTCACATGGAGATGCTTATCGGGCCTGTTGACTCGTTCCACGTTGCTGTTAGAGTGAAGTTAAGGAATATAACAATAACTGATAGCTCAGGTAGAGTACGGTACTCGGGCGATTTTCCCGCCAACGGTTACGTGTACTCGATAGTAAGTGTTGAGGGTTTTGAAGATCCGTTCATTGTTAGAATGCTGAACGGTCTATACACAAGAATAATAGAACCATGTAGAATTCCGTATCCTGGAGAAGAATATGGTTACTATAATGTCAACAAATCTGAGGATATAAACGAACTTGTCCTGAACTGGTGCTATGTAGGACTCTATGACAATGCCTCTGCAGGAGTATACTATCCGACTGTGCTTGAGAGATTTGAAGGAACTGTGAACACGAATCCAAATGGCCACCACAGCTATTATCTTCATCTTGCTGAGACTTTTCAAAATGCCCTTGGGATGAAGCCCACTCCTGTGGGCCTTACAACGTTTATTGTTCCTAACCGAACTATTGATAAAGCGCTTCTAGGTGCTATTCAGAGCATTGGGGGCTCAATCCCAGATAACTATGACAGTGTTGACTACTACTTCCTCAAATGCGTAGTTCCCCCGTATAGCTGTAATGTTACCGGAACGCCTGTTAGTCCTGAACAGCGACGGTTCCAACTCGATAATTATACTAAAAAGGCCCTATTTGATAATGCATCCGGGTGAATGAAATTGGACGTGGGAGATATCCTTTATAGTATTGGGGAGAGAGTAGAGAAAGTTGCTAAAAGAACTGCTGGAGTCATGAAAATGATGCTCAAGCCAATCCCCTCAGCTCGTCCACCCAAGTCGTGGCCAATACAAAAACAGTGGATGACTCCCCATGAGGTCACTAGTTTGCTGCTCCAGTTGATATTCTTAGGATACCTAGTAACCGGCGTGGTTGTAGCTTATCTCGGTTACTTTCTAGCCCTAATAATTCTCAGCGCTTTCTATTTCCTAGTTTTGAGATTTATTCTCGTGCGGTACTCTGATTACATTTTGGATTTTGAGGCTTATCGGGTGTTCTATCTTGTGGTTAGCACCATAGCTTTTGTTTCGTATGTGGGATACGTACTTTTGAGGAGGCTATCTCTGGATGCCTACTGGTACTACGCATACCTTGGCGTTATTGGACTTGTAGTTATCCTTTTCCGTCACTACTTTAAGTCTCGCTACGGCAGGGACTACACCTACGGCGTCGTCGAGGAAGTCAAGAACGACCTGGTTAAGGTCTTTGTCCACGACGACATGGCAGCCAACGTTAAACCCGGCTATTACTGGGTGCCCGCGGTTCCTGATGCCGAGCCTGGGGTTGTTGTTAAGCTACTCGTGGAAGAGCGGGTGTTCAGGAGCTCCAGACCCATTAGGATACTTGAAGTTTACCTTGACACTCAATCCTCCCAAACGGAGACCGAGCCAAAGGACGAAACCGAGTGAAGTATCAGCAGGTATATCGAGTGCTCTGGCTCGATTAGGTTGGTCTTAGCGAAGCCATCCCCCTCTTTTTTGATTCTGAGGGGTTCGACGCCCCTCTTCTGGGGAAATATTATGAGAGTTCCTTTCTCTTCTTTTAACTGATAACCAACGCCAGAACATACTCTCCTCATGAATTTCTTGAATCCGCACCATTTTTGTATCGAAGTATTATAATAAATCGTGTGTCCCATAATACATCAATAAAAAGTAACTTTTGCCCTTAAAAAAGTTTTTGTTGTAACTGCTCAATTGGGCGGGACATTTTTAACCGCTTTAACATATCGGTGTTGGTGGTGGCATGTTAGAAGTGGTGGAGTTTCTCAAGTATCTGATACTTCTCTACGGAGGCTTGTTTGCGATAACGAACCCCGTGGGTGCAGTCCCCGTCTTTTTGAGCGTTACCCACGACCTGTCCTGGAGGGAGCGGAGGGAGATCGCATCTAAGACAGCCATATCGGTAGTTGCAACCCTTGTGGTCTTCGCCCTGCTCGGGCAGTGGATATTCAAGTTCTTCGGGTCGAGCACAGATGCGTTTGCCATAGCAGGTGGGATACTGTTATTCAGGATGGCCCTCGATATGCTCTCCGGAAAGCTGTCATCGGTAAAGATCAGCAACGAAGAAACCGAGGAGTTCAGCGAGGAAGTTGTAACTCTTGAGGAAGTTGCAATAATTCCGCTGGCGATACCACTTATCTCCGGCCCGGGTGCGATAACGACGGTTATGCTCTACATGGCCAAAAGCACGACCAACCTTCAGAGGTTCGCGGTAATTCTGACGATAATCCTGATTGGGATTACCGTCTGGTTCGTTCTCTGCTCCGCCAACAGGATAAAGGCCCGGCTTGGGCGGGTCGGGATCAAGGTGATGACGAGGATGATGGGTCTGATACTGACATCAATGGCAGTTCAGATGATAATCAACGGCATAAAGGGCGCGTTTGGACTTTAGAATGTCAACGTTTATAACTCCCGCCCTCTATCAGTACTGGAGGTACAAACATGAAGGTTACCCTGGAAGTTACGTTTCGGATGGGCGGTGTCGATTTTAGGGGACACCGCTGGGACGGAGATACCCTGGTCTTTGAGTTCGAGCGCCGCGGAGATGCCTACATTCAGGTTCTCAGCGACAGAAAGGTTGAAGTCGAAGTTGAGAAGAGGCCCAAAAAAGTGGTCGTTGAGCTGCACACAAAGGAAGGCACGAAAACCTACGAGGCCTTTGAGCGGGACGGCGTTTACATGGCCGCCGAGCTTTGAGTTATGTAGCCTCTCAAACTTTTTAAGCACGTGAACGTTAGGTTTTCCGGTGGTGCCCATGTTCATGGCAGAGTTCAAGCTCCGCTTTGGAGACAGGAAGTGGTATGTGAGGAGGATCATTGAGGCTGAGAGCCTTGAAGAGGCAGAAGAGAAGGCCAGACGCTACGCCGAGCTGATGAACAAAGGCGAGGTAACCTGGGAGCTCAGCTATGTCATTGAGTCAAAGAGACCCCTTATCGTGGGAGATGATGAGCTGAAAAAGCTTGCTTAACTCCCAGTGATTTCGCCCGCGATGTTTCGTTCCATAATTTTTCTGATTTCTTCAAGATCTCTGGTGTGTCCCAGCGCCCACATGAGCTTTGTCAAAGTCGCTTCCTTTGTCATGTCGCCCGCTGGGATCACGCCGGCTTCAAGGGCCCTTCTCCCAACTTCATAGCGCGTCAGATCAACTCCCCCGTAGAGAGCCTGCGTCGTCATGACAACCGGTTTTTCTCTCGCTGTCTCAGAGACTACCTCCAGGAGATTTCTGCCCCTGTATGGGATACCACCTGCTCCGTAACCCTCGAGGACGATTCCATCTGTGGCCCTGGCGACTGCCCTAAGAACCTCCGGTGAAAGCCCTGGAGTAAGTCTGATATGGACAACGTTAGGGTCAAGCTCTGGATCAAACAATGGTTCACCATTCCCAATTCTGGGCTTATGTCTAACGAGGACTTCGTCACCCTTCACGTAGGCTATGTCTGGGTAATTGATACTCTGAAAGGCGTTGAGGCCGAGGGAGTGAACCTTAGAAACGCGCGTCCCGAGCATTATCTTGTCCATGAAAGCCACGTATATCCCGGGAAATCCTTTCCTTGCAAAGGTGAGTGCCGTTCTAAGGTTTCTGGGTGCGTCGCTGTTTGGCTCGGTTATCGGGAGCATTGAACCGGTCAGAACAACGGGTATCGGCGGATTCCTTATCATGAAGCTAAGGGCGGAAGAAGTGTAGGCGAGTGTGTCTGTTCCGTGTGTTATTACTATACCGTCGTATTCATCAAAAGCCTCAAAAACCGCCCGTCCGATAGTCACCCAATCCTCTGGCTGTATGAGAGTGCTGTCAAGGTTCAGGATGTCCCGGGTTTCTATCTTGGCACCGTCTTCTCGCCTAATGCCCGCCAGCTGAAGGATATCATCTGCACTGAGCGCTGCCTTGTATCCCATCTCCGTCTTTGCACTCGCTATGGTGCCCCCCGTGCCGAGAACCAGAAGTTTCATGTCCCCACCCGCATCTTCTACGTCCTTCCCTTTTTAGTCTTTTTGACAAAAAATATGGGAATGTTGGAAAAAAGTTTGTCAAAATGACATCAGCGTTCGGGGACGAGCAACATAAGGACGAGTGCCAGCAGGTTCATCGCCGCGGAAAAAAGGAAGCTGTATGTCAGGGAATACGTCTTCCACAGGTAGCCAGCTATCACCGAAGCCGGAAGCACGAAGAGACCGAAAACTGTATGGTAGGCACCTATTATAGTACCCTTTTCGTAGTCCTTGGCTAGATCTGCCATGTAAGCCCTCGGAACGGTGTCCTCAATCGCTATGTAGAGGCCGTAGAGGGCGAACGCACCAACCAGAGTTGCCAGGTCTCTGGCGTAGGCAAAGGCTAGGGAAGCCAAGGCTGCAACGGCAAAGCCAGCCGTTATCATCCTCTTCTTCCCGAGCCTGTCAGAGTAGATGCCTATTGGGTATGCCGAGAGCGCGTAGATTGTGTTGAAGAGGGCGTAGAATGCCATTCCTTGAACGACCGTGTAGCCGAGCTCCTCCGCCTTCCAGAGGGTAAAGGCGTAGCTGTACCTTCCGAGAGCTCCAAGGGCAACGACCGCGAGGAAGAGCTGCAGGTTTCTGTCCCTGAGCGTTGAGATTCCGGTTATCTTCTTTTTGACCTCAGCCCCTCTGTCCTTAACGAAGAGCAGAATAACTAAGAGTGAGATCAGCCCCGGAACTGCTGACAGCAGGAAGACGTAGCGGTAGGCCTTTTCAACCGGCAGGCCTTCGAGGAGCTTGAGGATGCCTATGGCGACGAGCGGGCCAGCTACTGCTCCTAGCGTGTCCATCATCCTGTGAAAGCCGAAGGACTTGCCGCTCTTACCTTTCTCGCTTGACTCGGCTATTAGAGCGTCCCTCGGCGCCGTCCTTATTCCCTTACCTATCCTGTCAAGTGCCCTCAGCGTCAGAAAGTCCCACCAAGAGCGGGTGAAAGCCAGGGCCCCCTTGGCGAGGGTTGAGAGTGCGTAGCCGATGAATACGAAAGCCTTCCTTTTCTTAAAGCGGTCGCTTACGTAGCCGAACGCCACCTTGAAGAGGGAGCTCATGCTCTCTATGGCACCCATAATCGAACCGCTGATAAGCTTGCCTTCCCCGAGAACGTCGGTAAGGTAGCTCGGCACTATTGGGCTTATCATCTCGCTGCTCATATCGTTCAGGAAGCTGACTATTCCGAGCAGGAAGACGTTCCAGCTTATTCCAAAGATTTTTCGCTCATTTGTACCCTTTTCTCCGTTTCCCATGGCTCACTCCTCCAAGAGTTCTGAGCATAGCTCACGGACTTTTTCCTTTGCCCGTTTGAGAAGCTCCTCCCCCTCGGGTGTCGTCCTGTAAAGTCGGACGCGCTTTCCGTTTTTGACTCCCCACTGGCTCTCCAGCAGGCCCAACTCCTCCATCCTGTGAAGGAGCGGATAGATCGTGCCAGGGCTCACGCTGTACCCGTGTCTCTTCAGCTCTTCCATCATGAACGAGCCCGTCACCTCTCCTTTGCTCGCGTGGTGGAGTATATGGATGCCCATGAAGCCGA
This sequence comes from Thermococcus kodakarensis KOD1, assembly GCF_000009965.1. Taxonomy (NCBI): domain Archaea; kingdom Methanobacteriati; phylum Methanobacteriota; class Thermococci; order Thermococcales; family Thermococcaceae; genus Thermococcus; species Thermococcus kodakarensis. The sequence continues at coordinate 1,449,602 of NC_006624.1, read as the reverse complement.
GGAGAACCCTCTTTATCATATCGAACACCGATATCGGATTTCGATAGAAATGTATAAAAGAGTTTCTGTCTAATTACCACTGATGAAGGGCAAGAGGTTCAGAGCACTCCCCGTACTTTTCGCAACCATCGGAGTTCTGATGCTGGTGGCCGAGATACTGATGGTTCTCCACGCTAGATTTTCACTCCCCCAACTTCCAGCTGAGAACGAGGGTAGGTATGTGTCCTTTGGTCTGATGATCGTTATATTCTTCCTCTACCTTCCAGTACCTCTGTCGTTTTTCCTGCTCGCTGGCCTGCTTTATCCCGAGAAGATCAAGCATCTAGGGGCCATCGCTCCCTTTCTAACTGCGGTCGGCGTTCTGAGTCTGACTCTCTCATTGCTAATGGCGTTTCGCATGGATGCAGTAGGCTTTCTGTCCTTTTTGACCTTCGATGTTCTGTCGATATTACTGGCCAGAAAAGAAGAATTCCGTAAAAGTGAGAAGTTCAACCCCTTAGTCTGGACTCTTACTGCTCTCTGCGTTCTCCAGGCGGCTTTGTTTGGAGCGGTTGTTTTGCTTTCTTAACCCTTCTCCAGCACGTGCTTCTCCAGGACGTAGCAGTGGAACGTCCCCTCGAACACTTTTTCTCCTTTTTCGTTGAAGACTTCACCCTTCACCACTTTCTTCCTTTGGGGGGACGTTCCGTCCCCCACACCCCCTCCTGAGTTCTCTAAAATTCTTGTCCTCGCCAGAAGCCTCTCCCCGACTTTCACAGGCTTGAGGAACCTCACTTCTGCTTTTCCGAGAACGACCGTCGGCTCGTTCACGGCCAGCATCGCTGCGTAGTCGGCCAGCCCGAACGTGAAGCCGCCGTGAACGAGTCCGTATTCGTCAACGGCCATCTCCTCAGTAGTTTCCAGAATGACTTCAGCTTCGGGCGGTCCAACTTTCACGGGCTTTCCAAGAAGCCTCTCCGAGGCGAGCTTATGCGTCCTTATCTCCATTCCAACCACCAGGTTTATTAAATCTGGGGAGGTAATAAGTTTGATGGATATGCACCCGCTTGAGGAGGCCATCGAGATTAAAGGCTCCCCTGAGTTCACGAGGAGCGAGTTAGTTGGTATTCTCAGCTTCAGGCTCAGAAGGATGTCGCCCACTGAGGCCAAAAAGGCCATCGAGGAATGGATCGAAGAAGGTCTTCTGGAGGAGAGTGAAGGGAAACTCCTTGTCGTTATTGAAAAGTTGGAAGAAGAGAAAGAGGCTGGTTCCCTGCTCGGTGAGATGGTCTCTTATATTGCCCGCTCCCTTGGATGGGGCGAACTTGAGGTTCTGGAAGGCGTTAAGAAGATGCGCGAACGCTACGGAGACCTCGACGAGGCCATCTTAGCGTACCTGTTCGGCATGGAGAAAGGAGTGGATATGTCGAAGTTCAGGGACAGGCTTCCAGAGTTCTGAGTTCCGTTTAAGCCTTTTAAGTCTCAACTTCCATATATAATCGGGTGAGGTTCTATGCCGAAGGAGGCCCTCATAGTTGTTGATATGCAGCGCGACTTCATGCCCGGGGGGGCGCTCCCAGTACCGGAGGGCGACACCATCATTCCCAAATGCAACGAGTACATCAAAAAGTTCAAGGAGAAGGGTGCTCTCATAGTGGCCACGAGGGACTGGCATCCCCCGAACCACATCAGCTTTAAGGAGAGGGGCGGGCCGTGGCCGCCACACTGCGTTCAGAACACTCCTGGAGCGGAGTTCGTTGTGGACCTGCCAGAGGACGCCATAATAATCTCAAAGGCGACCGAACCTGATAAGGAGGCCTACTCGGGCTTTGAAGGTACGAACCTCGCGGAGATTCTCAGGGAGAACGGCGTTGAGAAGGTTTACATCTGCGGTGTTGCCACTGAGTACTGTGTGAAGGCGACAGCCCTCGACGCGGTCAGGCACGGCTTTGAGACCTACCTCCTGAGCGATGCAGTTAAGGGCATCAACCCCGAGGACGAGAAGAAGGCCCTTGAGGAGATGAAGAGAGCTGGTGTGAAGATTCTGTGAGCTTTTTCCACTCTTTTATGAGGACTAACAATACGTTCAGCACGATTGGGCCGATTATTATGCCCTTAAGCCCCATGGCCCATGTTCCGCCTACCATTCCAATGAAGACCAGGGTCTCGTCCAGTTCTGTGTCTCTGGCGACGAGCATGGGCCTTATGGTGTAATCCGGCATCGGCGAGACCAGAAAGGCGCCATAGACTGAGATGCCGATGGCGTGGAGGTACATCCCGTTGAGGGCGAAGTATATGGCCGCCGCCAGCCATATCATCCAGCCTTCGAAGAGCGGCACGAAGGAGAACGCGAAAGTCAGGAAACCAGCTATGACTGCGGTGTAAACGTCAGAAACGCCAAAGACTATGTATCCAAGTGTCATCAGGATGCCCTTCGCAACGTTCAGGAGGAGCCATGCCCTCACGAGGGCAGAGAGAGTTTTGTGGACGCTGGTGAGTATTTCCTCACCCAATTCCCGGTTTTCTTCCGGCAGAAGTTCTCTGATAGTTCGTGCTATCTGCTCTGAATATGCGAGCCCGTAATAAAAGGCAAGAAAGAACACGGTGAGTTGAATTACGTACAGCGGTATCGAAAACGCCCTGCTTGAGACGTACTCAGCTATTCTTGTTGTTGCTTCAGCCTTGATGTTGAGGATGAAAGTCCTAGCGTCTTCTGGAAGGGGGAGAGTTAGAATCCAGTTAATGACATCCCTTATGCTCCCAGCAAACGATGATGCCAACTTCAGGGACATCATTGCCAGTTCAAACGTTAAGGTTCCTCCGAGAACGAGGAAGGTAAAGCTGATGAAGGCCGCTGACTCACGGTTTCCAACGAATTTTCTCAACCTTCGGTGGATAGGATAGAAAGCGTAGGCTAGAATAAGCCCGAAGAAAAGCGGCTCAAGAAAGGGAAGAATAACCCTCCATGATACGTACAAGATAACTGCAATGACAGCCGCCCAAACTGCAGTTTCAGCCCTCATGTTTTCCCGGAGGATTTATTTAGTCAGGATTATAAAAACCTCCCGGTGGTTGGGATGAAAGAGCTGCTCTCGAAGTTTGAAAAGCTAATTGCTGAAGGCGATAGGATGTTCTCCCGCGGAGACTACAGCGGTGCCTACGAGTCGTATCTAAACGCCCTTTACTCCCTGGCAGCGATTGTGGTGTATCGGAGCACTGGCATGCTGGTTCCACCCGAGCGGCTTCCAGGATTTCTTGGCGGGTTCCCAGAGCTTGAGGATGCGATACGGAGGTACTCGGGGAGTGCTCTTGGCGAAGAAAAGGTAAGGTCTTTAAGGGAAGAGCTCGAGAGGCTTCGGGGAATGATGAGTTTGCCGAGTTCCGAGCGGTGACGAGGACTAACCTCTGACCCACATCACTGTTCCAATTCCCTCGATACAAAACGATGACACTCTCCGTAGGGCTCTCCCTATTTCTCTTCCACCCATCAGCTCTACCAGGACTTCTCCTTCTCGTATAGGGAACTGCAGAGTGACCACTGACCCCTTCTGAGGAAGTGCGGGAGTACCTCTGATCGAAAGCCCTCCAAGGTGGTCTTCACTCCATATGGCATCGACCTCTAAGGTTTGGGAGTACATGAAAACTGTAAATTTGACAGGTTTTTCCGCGGGTGTTATCAGCTCCCCATTCAGAAGCGCTCTCCCGTACGCGATGCAGACTGGAGTAGCTTTTGCGAGGCCATCAACGTACCTTCCCAAAACTTCATAAATCGTGGCGTCTCCCATATTGATACCCCATATTAGTTTTGGATGTGAAAGTATATTGGTATTCGGTGGTTACCATGAGGATAGTCGCTGCTGACACGGGTGGTGCACTTCTTGATGATGCATATAACCCCCTAGGGCTGATAGCGACCGTCGCCGTGCTCGTTGAAAAGCCCTACAGGACGGCTTCGCTGAGCAGGGTCAAGTACGCTGACCCCTTCAACTACGACATGAGCGGCAGGCAGGCCATCAGGGACGAGGCCTATCTGGCCGTTGAACTTGCCAGGGAAGTTAAGCCCGACGTCGTGCACCTTGACTCTACAATTGGGGGAATAGAAGTCAGGAAGCTCGATGAACCAACGATAGAGGCGCTTGGCATAACCGATAGAGGTAAGGAAGTCTGGAAAGACCTCTCCAGAGACCTCCAGCCGCTGGCAAAGAAGCTTTGGGAAGAAACTGGCATTGAGATAATTGCCATAGGAAAGTGGAGCGTTCCCGTCAGGATAGCGGAGATATACTCCGGAATATACACTGCCAAGTGGGCAATAGAATACGCCAGGAAGAACGGAAAGGTCTTAGTCGGGCTGCCTAGGTACATGAGAGTCGATATAAAACCCGGGGAGATATACGGAGAGAGCCTCGACCCGAGAGAGGGCGGACTCTTCGGAAAAATTGAGACCAATACTGACGGAATAAACTGGGAACTCTATCCCAATCCGCTTGTGAGAAGATACATGGTGCTTGAGGTGTGGAAAGAATAGGGGCTTAAGCCCCCTTCTTCAGCTCGCGGGGAAAAATTGGTGGTCTGCAGTGCTTATTTTAGAGGACAAAACTTAAAGGTCTCCCCGAGTTAATGTTCCTAGGTGAGGGAGTGTGCCTACCGTAACGGTTAAGATAACCGTTCCTGCTGACGTTGATCCCGAGGAAATTAGGAGACTCGTTGAGCTCGAGGTCGTCAAACTCCAGCTCATGAGAAAAAATCTAGAGAGAAAGACCTCTGAGGATTTCAGAAAATTGAGGGGTATCCTGGGTAAGGCCGAAATGGAAGAACTCAAAGCCTACGAGCTGGAGGCTGAGTTCGGTGATCTATATTGACACCAACGTGCTCTATTCGTACCTCTTTGAGACGCCCATAAGCGAGAACGCTGAGAGAATTCTTGAACTGCCTGAGAAGGTAACGTCCAAAGTCGCAATAAACGAGGCTGTGTACGTTGTCTTCAGAAGACTGGCCCGCGATAAGGGGATAACGAACGTTTATGAAGCAAAGAAGTTCGCGAAGCTAAAAGAAGGGCAGTATCTGCTTGAGCAGGCTTACTCCACGGTTATGGAACTTGTGCAGCTTTCTGGAATAACAGTTGTGGAAGAGGAAGACGATTTTGAGATTTTAAAAGATATCTCCAGGGAGTACGGACTTCTTCCAAACGACGCTATAATCGTTGCAACGTGCGTTAAGCACGGAATAACGAAAATAGCAACCTTTGACAGCGACTTTGACAACGTTCCCTTCTTAAAAATTGTAAGGGGCTAGGCCCCCTTCTTCAGCTCGCTCGGGAACTTGATGGCGTCGAACGGGCACGTCTGGTTGCAGACTCCACAGCCAGTACAGAGGAGCTCGTCTATCCTGACCTTCTTTGTTTCAGGGTCGTAGACGAGCGCTGGACAGCCCGTAAGGAGTATGCAGGCCTTACAGCCGGTACATTTGTCCTCGATGACCACTGGGAGTTCTCCGATCTCGCCGCGCCTTATCACAGGAATGACGCACTCGCGCTTCGCTATTATAACCGCAGGCCCCTCGATCTGCATCGCCTCTTTTATAGCCTCCCTCGTCGCCTTGAGGTCGTAGGGGTCAACGGTCTTGACGTACTTGACTCCCAGAGCCTTCACAAGGGCCTCTATGTCTATCTCGTTGAACTTCCTTCCTGTCTCGCTTCCGCCGGTTCCCGGGTGCGGCTGGTGGCCTGTCATAGCAGTGGTTCTGTTGTCGAGTATCATCACGAGAACATTTAGGTTCTTGTAGACGGCATCTATGAGCGGCTGGATTCCGTTGTGGAAGAACGTTGAGTCGCCAATGGTGGCTATGATCTTCTTGTCCATAACAACGCTTTGACCGTTGGCGAGGCTTATGCTAGCACCCATTACGTATTCGGTCCAGATGGCCTCAAGCGGCGGGAGGAGGGATAGGGCGTAGCAGCCTATGTCGCCGTGTATTGGAACCTTGTAGCGGCCGAGCTTGAGGTCTCTGAGGGCATCGAGTACTGCCCTGTATGAGCCGCGGTGAGGACAGCCGGGACACATTACTGGCGGCCTCTTCGGAGCTAAGTTCTCGGCGTAGGCAACCTCTTCGGGCTTTACGTATTCCTCACTTTCTTCGCCGATGACCTTCAGCAGGGCGTTTCTAACGAGCGAAGGCGTAAGCTCGCCCTCAAGCGGAAGATGTCCCGTCCTCTTGCCGTAGATTGGAACGTTCAGGCCAGCCTCGTAGGCGGCTATCTTGACCTCCTCCTCAAGGAACGGGGCGCCGTCCTCAATTACTATAGCCTCTTCAACGGTCTTCAGGAACTCCACAACGAGCTTCTTCGGGAGCGGATGGGGAGTTGAGAGCTTGAGAACCTTGAATTCGGCGTTTATTTTCGGGAGAACCTCCTTCACGTAGTTGTAGGGTGCACCCTCAACGATTATTCCCAGCTTGGCGTCTTCTTTCCCTTCGACCCAGTTGAAGGGCATCTCGTTGAACTCCTCTTCGATCTTCCTCAGCGTCTCGTTGAGCCACTTGTGCCTCTTTCTGTTGCCTTCCATGCTGGCCCTCACGTATCTCTCAATGTCCTTCTTGAAGACGGGTTTCCTGTTAAGCTCGACGAACTCGCCGACCTCGACGTCGGCCGTTGTGTGGTTCACCCTCGTCGTTGTCCTGAAGATTATCGGGACTTTGTATCTCTCGCTCAGCTCGTAAGCGTACTTTATGAGGTCGTGGGCCTCTTGAGGATCAGCCGGCTCAAGAACGGGAAGGAGAGAAATCTTGCCGTAGTACCTGTCGTCCTGCTCGGTCTGGCTCGTATGCGGCCCGGGGTCGTCCGCGACAAGTATTACAAGTCCACCCTCAACGCCGGAGTAGGCGAGGCTCATGAGCGGGTCGGCGGCAACGTTTAGGCCGACGCACTTCATTGTAACGAGGGCCCTTAGCCCAGTATAAGCCACTCCAGCGGCCTCTTCTAAGGCTACCTTCTCGTTCGGCGCCCACTCGGCAAAGACCTCCGGCTTCAGCCTCGCTATTGTCTCGATGACTTCGGTTGAGGGGGTTCCTGGATAACCGGTAGCAAAGACAACACCGCTTTCAAGTGCGCCGTAGGCAATCGCCTCGTTTCCCATGAGGAGCTTTCTCTCTTTTTTAGCCGATACTCCAAGTGAAGCGTTAGAAGGAGCGTTCTTTAGAGCCTCCACGATGACCACCGTAGGCTTTCCGTGAATAAGGTTAAAACTCTATGCTCAGGAAAACACCCAAAAAAGCCGAAAAATATTCGACTTATTAAGGTCTCTTTCCCTGCTTCGGGTCGTAGAAGTACTTGCCCATTGCGTCACCGTAAGACTGCAAGTATTTCCTTCTAACTGTGAATGCGTAAATCGCTGTGACTATAAGTATCATTCCCCCAACGTATAGACCGTATGACTTCAAGGTCACAAACACCGCACCAACGAATATTCCGATGATCCCAAACACGATGGAGAGCATGATCACGAGGAGAATCTTGTACCCATACCTTTCCATGAAAAGCGCGAAGTCCATTCGTGGACACCTGTTATTGTATCTGCGTTGAACCTTATAAAGTATTCTCGCAGGCTTTAAATACCTAGAGCACGAATTCCTTTGTGAGGTCTATGAAAATAAAAGAATTGGTGGAAATCCTTGACGAGGCCATAGCGAGTCTCAAGATCGCCATAGTTGCCAACCAGCAGAGGGCTATGGAGACACCCTACACGAGCCTGGAGTTCACCCAGCGGGCCATTGAGCTTCAGGAGGATCTGGACGACCTCTTAAAGGCCAGGGAATTTCTTCTATCCCTCGATCCCGAGACGGATGCCGAAGAGCACTTCTCAAGGGAGGAGCTGGAGAGGTTCCTCAAACTTCTTGAGCTCCTCAGGAATAGCGAGGCTCACTTCTACTGAGGTGATGGGTATGGACTTCCGTGAGCTTGAAAGAATAGTCGTTGAATTCAGGGACGCTAGAAGCTGGAAAAAGTACCACACACCAAAGAATCTGGCCATCTCCGCTGTGGTTGAGCTGGGAGAGCTTTTCGAGCACTTTCAGTGGCTCAGCGATGAGGAAATCCTCGAAGCTGTAAAGAATCCTCAGAAAAAGGAGGAGGTCGCGGATGAGATAGCGGACGTCATAATTTACCTCGTACTCCTGGCGCATGAGCTTGGAATAGACCTGGATGAGGCCGTTGGCAGGAAAATCAGAAAGAACGAGGCTAAGTACCCTCTCCCAGGAGACTGAGAAAGGCTTTCCTTAAGGATTCTACTTCTTCTCTCCCTAGCCTGTTTTTCTCCCAGCGCTCTTTCATAGTCAAGTTTTCGTCCTCGATATCCAGTACTGCCTTTCTCACTCCGCCTCTCGGCCTGTTGCAGTCTCCCTTCCATCTCGGAATGACGTGGATATGGATGTGGGAAACTGTCTGGCCGGCTGCTTCTCCGAGGTTGATGCCGACGTTGAAGCCGTCGGGATTTAGGGTCTGTTTCAGGGCCTTCATGGAGAGGTCAACGCCCTGCATTAGGGCGATTTTTTCTTTCTCGTCCAGCTCTTCCCACGCTTCGATGTGTCTCCTTGGGACGACGAGCACATGCCCCCTGTTCGCTGGGTATTCATCGAGGATTACCCTTATCAGCTCATCTTCGTACAGCAGGTTTTCCCTTTTTGGACTGCAGAACGGACACTTCATAGAACCACCAAAGACTTAAAACCACCCATCTTAAAAAGTCCCCCGGTGGGAGCATGAGTGAAGAACTTAAAAAACTCGAAATTGCTTACCGAAAGCTTCTCCTCGCGGGCCTGCTGTTGCTTCTGGTAGGGTTTGGGCTCATTATCTTTAAGCCCCTGGGATGGACCGCATCCCTGATACTGGGAGCGGTCATCTTTGCAGTGTCTTTCATCCCGCTGGAGCTTGCGAGGAGAACCGCCAGGAGGATGGCGGTCATCGCTTTTAGGGGAGAATAGAAAAGCTTAATAGATGGCCCGTAGAGTAAGCTAAAGGAGTAAAGGGAATAGAGGTGATGTGAAATGGCGTTTGTACCACCGCAGGCCGGTTACGACCGGGCGATTACGGTATTCAGCCCTGACGGAAGGCTCTTCCAGGTCAACTATGCCAGGGAGGCAGTGAAGAGGGGAGCAACCGCTGTCGGTGTTAAGTGGAAGGACGGTGTTGTCCTCGCCGTTGAGAAGAGGATCACCAGCAAGCTCATCGAACCGAGCAGTTACGAGAAGATATTCCTCATTGACGACCACATAGCGGCCGCTCCGAGCGGCATTATTGCCGATGCCAGGGTTTTGGTTGACAGGGCCAGGCTTGAGGCCCAGATTTACCGCCTCACCTACGGCGAACCCGTCCCGCTCACCGTTCTGGTGAAGAAGATATGCGACCTTAAGCAGGCCCACACCCAGTACGGCGGTGTGAGGCCCTTCGGCGCCGCCCTGCTTATGGCGGGCGTAAACGAGAAGCCCGAGCTTTTTGAGACCGATCCGAGCGGCGCCTACTTCGAGTGGAAAGCAGTTGCCATAGGAAGCGGCAGGAACACCGCCATGGCCATTTTCGAGGAGCACTACAGGGACGACATCGGAAAAGACGATGCCATAAAGCTCGCAATCCTTGCCCTTGCGAAGACCCTCGAAGAGCCAACTGCTGAGGGTATAGAGGTTGCCTACATAACCATGGACGAGAAGCGCTGGAAGAAGCTCCCGAGGGAGGAGCTTGAGAAGTACATCAACGAGATCCTCCAGGAAGTTAAGGAGGAAGAGGTTGAGGAGAAACAGGAAGACTACTCCGAACTCGATCAGAACTACTGAGGTGACGGGCGATGCCGATAAGTGTTGATAAGGCCGTCATCGCCCGTCTGAAGACCCATGGTGAGACTTTCGAGATACTGGTCGATCCTTACCTGGCTAGGGACTTCAAGGAGGGCAAGGACGTTCCGATAGAGGAGATCCTCGCCACTCCCTACGTTTTTAAGGACGCCCACAAGGGTGACAAGGCGAGCGAGCACGAGATGGAGAAGATATTCGGCACCAGCGACCCGTACGAAGTCGCCAAGATAATCCTCCGAAAGGGTGAGGTTCAGCTGACGGCTGAGCAGAGGAGGCAGATGCTCGAGGACAAAAAGCGCTACATAGCCACGGTGATCCACAGGCACGCGGTTGACCCGAGGACTGGTTATCCGCACCCGGTTGACAGAATTCTCAGGGCTATGGAAGAGGCAGGAGTGCACATCGACATATTCAAAGATGCCGAGGCTCAGGTTCCCCAGGTCATCAAGGCTATAAGGCCGATACTCCCGCTAAAGCTTGAGGTCAAGGTCATAGCGGTCAAAATACCTGGAGACTACGTTGGGAGGGCCTATGGAGAGGTCAGGAAGTTCGGCAACATCAAGAGGGAAGAGTGGGGAAGCGACGGCTCCTGGATGTTCGTGATTGAGATACCCGGTGGAGTTGAGGAGGAGTTTTATGAAAAGCTCAACGCCCTTACAAAGGGCGAAGCGATAACTAAACTGTTAGAGAGGAAGGGCCTATGAAGAAGATTTTTGTAAAACCCAGAGAACTCGTTGTCCCTGGGACTTTACTCGCCCAGGGGCCTTTTAAGAACGGAAGAGGGACTTTCAGGGAAGGCAACGCAATCTATTCCACCGTCATCGGCCTCGTTGAGATCAGGGGAAACGTGATAAGGGTCATACCACTCGAAGGCCCCTATATCCCAGAGGTTGGGGACAACGTCCTGGGGAAGATCGTTGACGTCAAGTTCTCCAGCTGGACTGTGGACATCGGAGCACCCTACCAGGCGAGCCTCAGGGTTCAGGATGCCGTTGAAGAGAGGATAGACCTGCTCAAGACCGACCTGAGGAAGATATTCGACATCGGGGACATAATCTACGCCAAAGTTAAGGCTTTCAACGAGGTAAACCAGATTGATCTGACGACCAAGGGGATGCCCTTCAAGGGCGGACCGCTCAGGGGCGGCCAGCTTGTCACAATAACACCGTCCAAAGTCCCCAGGCTCATAGGCAAGGGCGGTTCGATGATCAACATGATAAAGACCCTAACTGGAACGAGGATAATCGTGGGGCAGAATGGATGGGTATGGGTCAGCGGAAAGAACGACGAGCTTGAGCGGCTCGCAATCGAGGCAATACTCAAGGTTGACAGGGAGAGCCACACCCAGGGCCTTACCGACCGCGTTAAGGAGTTCCTCCTTAGCAGGCTCAGGGAGCTTAAGGAGCAGGGAGTAATAGAGGAAATCCCCGAGGTTAACGGAGAAGAGGGTGGAGAAGATGATGGGCAGGCCTGAAGGATTAAAGCTCATCGATGAGAACGGTAAGAGGATTGATGGTAGAAAGAAGTACGAGCTTAGGCCTATCAAGATGGAAGTTGGCGTCCTCAAGAACGCCGACGGTTCGGCGTACGTTGAGTGGGGCAAGAACAAGGTTCTAGCTGCCGTCTACGGCCCGAGGGAGATACACCCCAAGCATCTCCAGAGGCCGGACAGGGCTATACTCAGGGTAAGGTACAACATGGCGCCCTTCAGCGTTGAGGAGAGGAAGAAGCCCGGGCCGGACAGAAGGAGCGTTGAGATAAGCAAGGTCATAAGGGGTGCGCTTGAGCCGGCGTTGCTCCTTCACATGTTCCCGAGGACTGCCATAGACGTCTTCATCGAAATACTCCAGGCGGATGCCGGTACGAGGGTTGCTGGAATAACGGCCGCTTCGCTAGCTCTGGCTGATGCAGGTATTCCAATGAAAGACCTGGTTGCCGCGTGCGCCGCTGGAAAGATAGACGGTGAGATAGTTCTCGACCTCAACAAGGAGGAGGACAACTACGGTGAAGCTGACGTACCGGTTGCCATAATGCCGCTCAAGAACGACATAACTCTCCTCCAGATGGACGGCTACCTGACGAAGGATGAGTTCCTTGAGGCAGTGAGACTTGCTATAAAGGGCGCCAAGGCCGTTTACCAGAAGCAGAGGGAGGCCCTCAAGGAAAAGTACCTCAAAATAGCCCAGGAGGTTGAGGGAAATGAGTGAGATGGAAGTCATGGCCAGCATAATGCGCGATCACATCATCGAACTGCTCCGCGAGGGCAAGAGAATAGACGGCCGCTCCTTTGAGGACTACCGCGACCTTGAGATTAAGGTCAACGTTATCGAGAAGGCCGAGGGCTCCGCCTGGGTCAGGCTGGGTGACACCCAAGTTCTAGTGGGCATTAAGGCTGAACTTGGCGAACCCTTCCCTGACCTGCCCGACAGGGGCGTCATAACGACAAACGTTGAGCTCGTCCCGCTCGCCTCACCGACATTTGAACCCGGCCCGCCAGACGAGAACGCAATCGAACTGGCGCGCGTCGTTGACAGGGGCATCAGGGAGAGTCAGGCTGTTGACCTGGAGAAGCTCGTTATAGTTCCCGGCAAGCTCGTCAGGGTTATATTCATAGACGTCCACGTTCTCGACCACGGCGGCAACCTCCTCGACGCCAGCGGAATCGGTGCAATAGCGGCTCTCCTCAGCACGAAGCTGCCAAAGGTCAACTACAACGAAGAAACTGGCGAGGTTGAGATACTCGACGAGTACGAGCCTCTCCCAGTTAACCACGTCCCAATCCCTGTAACCTTCGCCAAGATCGGTAACTCCATAGTCGTTGACCCGAGCCTCGACGAGGAGCGCGTCATGGACGGCAGGCTTACTATAACGACCGACGAGACGGGACACATCTCAGCGGCCCAGAAGGGCGAGGCAGGAGCATTTAAGATGGAGGAAGTCATGTACGCCCTCGAAGTTGCCCTGAAGAAGGGCAACGAGATTAGGGAGAAGGTTCTGAAGGCCGTCGGAAGGGCCTGATGTCTCTTCTTTTCTGTTTTGGGTGGTCGCTATGGACGTCATTATGGCACTGGCGGCGGTAGTTTTCATTGGGTTCGCGGTAAGGACGCTCTATCTCCTCCTCCGCGAGGAGCGCAAGAAGGATCTTCTTCTGACCACTGCCATGTGGGGCTTGGCGCTCGTTGTCTGGGGACTGTATCTCATTACCGTTAGGGGGAAGACCCCGGTTCGCTTTGTGGTGGTTGTGTTTGGTTTGACCGCGTTTGTGCTTTCGTTCATAGGTTTGTTCAGGCTTCTTGAGGAAAGTCCATCGGAGTTTGGGAAAGAGCTATAAAGGAAAACATCAAAAAGTAAGACAGTTCACGGTCAATCGGGGGGAATAGTTATGGGACTGTTTGACAGCTTAAAAAAGAAGGATATAAAGCCAACTGTAAAGCCTCCCAGCATAAAGAAGGAGGTTAAAGGTGAAAGGGCTCCCGCTCCCACGAGGACGGAGGTTGAGGTCATCCCTGTTGAGGAGGATGTTCTTGCTAAGGAGCTCGTTAAACCTCAGCTTAGGTATCTGCACAAGATAACTGTCACCAGCTACTCAGACCTCGAAAAGGTGTCCAGGGAGCTCCAGAACGGCAACATCGTGCTCGTTGACCTGACTCCCCTTGAGAAGAGGCCCGATGTACTCGAGAAGGTCGTCCAGCAGCTCAAGGGTATGGTCAGTGCCCTCGACGGACAGGCCGCCAAGGTCTGCAAACATGAGATAAAGCTCATCCTCCTGCCAAACGATATAAGAATCGCCAAGTGAGGTTATCTTTTATCTCGCCCTTCTTCAACCCTACCATGAATTTATAAACGGTTCTCGGTACTTTAGCTTCGGTGATGCTCATGGGTGAAAACGGCGAGAAGAGACAGAAAGTTGAAGTTCGCGAGGATCTCGGTGAGGTTCAGGTTATATCCCTCGGTGACTGCCCAATCTGCGGTGGAAAGGGTACACTCAAGGCCATTCAGCACATCCATGAGATACCCTACTTCGGCAAGGTCATGGAGAGCACGATAATCTGCGAGAAATGCGGCTACCGCAACGCCGACGTCATGATCCTCGAAGACAGGCCGCCAAAGCTCTACACTGTCAAAGTGGAGGGGGAGAAGGATCTCTTCACTCGTGTTGTCAGGAGCAAGAGCGGGACGATAGAACTTGACGAAATCGGCGTCAAGATCGAGCCCGGCCCAGCTTCGGAGGGCTTTATCACCAACGTTGAAGGAGTCCTTGAAAGGGTCAGGGAGACCCTCCTAATGGCCAGGGAGTTCAGGAGGCAGGAGGGCGACGAGGAGGCCGTTAAGAAGGCCGACGAGATACTCCAGTACATCGAGGACGTTAAGGAAGGCAAGAAGCCGATAACGGTGCGGATAATGGATCCGCTCGGCAACAGCGCCCTTATAGGTGAGAAGGTGAAGAGCAGGCTCTTGACCGAGGAGGAAATAAATAAGCTGAGCCTTGGCCCGTACGTTCTCGTCCCGGAAGTCGAGGAAGAGGACGCTCTTGAGGAAGAGAAGAAGGACACTGGTGAAGGAAACTCTGATGGGAGTTAGAGGTAAACGACGTCCCTCGCGAGAAGGTCTTCAATGAGGGCCCTCACCCACGGCTTTCTCGTTTTTCTTGAGAGGTGGATTATGCCCTCCACGTGGATTCCATAGCGCTCCTTCATTTCTTCCCTGCTCATCGGCTCCTTGAAGAGGAACGGCCTCTCGATCGTGAAGGCGTAGCCGTACTCCCTTATGTAATTGCCGAGCCACTTCCTACCGTTCTCCCCGTGAACCAACGTTAGCCCGCTGGCCTCCTTTGTCATCTCCCAGAGGGTCTCTAAGTCGGCCTTGATGACCTCGCCTACCTCAAAGCCGCCAGCTATCGTCCCCCTCTGCGTTAGAGTCTGCTCCTCGTGGAGGCCAAGCCTCCTCAGGGTATCCCTGAGCTCGTAGGGGTTTCCCCTTGCTACATAGAGGAAGACTATGTCCCCCTCACCGAAGGCCCTGCTCTTCCTGAGCTCCACCGTCTTAAGTCCTCTGAATATCAGCTCCGCGTAGACCTGATGCAGGGCTATGACGTGCTCCATGCTTCCACCGTTCGAAAGGTATATGAACCATTAAAAAGAGTTTGGGTCGATGCGGAAGATCCGCCTTGTTGATGAAAGGCGACGCAGGTTTCTTGTGCGCTCCGCGTTATTGAACTTTGTCATTGCCATAGTGAGCTATCTCATCTCTGGTCCAGGCCTTTTCCTGATGTTTCTGGCCATTGGACTCTTCTTCATTCTCCTCGACAGACTCGGCATCCCTGCCGTTGAACTCGATGTCGGGGGCTCGGTCTATCGGATATACCCAAGCTGGAACTTCTCTGAGGTTGTGGTTGAAGGTGAAGAAAGGAAAACTTTTCCCCTTCTTCCAGGAAAAAACACAATCGAGGTTCGTGGGGAGGTAATTGCGGTTTATCTGGTGCCGAGACGCTTCTTTCCCTCCGTTTTGATCGAGTTCGAGGGAGAGAAGCTCAAACTAGTCTGAGCGCCGCCTTAATCACGTCACTTATGACACCACTGGCGGTCTCCTTGAGCCCCGCTCCCGCTCCTTTTATGAGGAGCTCCCCGAGGAGGTCGGTCTTTATGACTGCCGCGTTCTCGTGGCTTTCCACCGCGAGCGGGCTTTCCTTTGGTATCTCGGCGGGTTCTACGGCAACGTTTCCCTTTTCTATCCTCGCAACCAGCCGGATTGTCTTTCCCTTCGCCTTTGCCCTTTCAATATCTCCCTCCGTGACTTCTGCTATTCCCCTGACTTCTATCTCATTGTACGTTATCGGATGGAATGCAAGGCAGTGCAGTATAGTTGCCTTATAGCCGGCGTCTATGCCGAGTATGTCGCCACTCGGGTCTCTCTCTGCTATTCCAAGTCTCTGGGCCTTCGCAAGTGCCTCCTCAAAGCTCAGACCCATCTCCATCTGGGTCAGGATAAAAGTCGTTGTCGCGTTGAGTACAGCCTCAATTCTCTGGACGTCATCACCCAGCAGGTTCTCCCGAAGAAGGCCCACTATCGGCGTCCCGGCCATCACTGTCGCCTCAAACAGGTATGGAAGTTCCCTCTTTTCAGCCTCGTTGAGAATCTCTCGGTAGTGGTATGCCAGGGGGGGCTTGTTGCTCGTTACGATGCCCTTTCCTTCCTTCAAAGCCCTGAGATGCCACGTCCAGGCCTCCTTGTCGTTGGTGACGTCCACGACTATCTCCGAGTCAACCTCCCCGACTATCTCCTCGGGAGTTAGCTCGTAGACCTCGTAGTCGTTGGTCCACGCGGAGAGCCTGCCGAAGTTCTCCTTAACGAGAAGGGCCTCCCTAAGGTCTATCCCCTCGGGAAGCCAGACTGTCCCGCTGGTGTCTGAAATGCTGACGACGCTTATCCTTACTCCGTAACGTTCCTCAAAAAGCCTGCTCTTTTCGAGAAGAACCCCTGCCGTGGCCCTTCCAACGTTTCCAAAACCGATAAGAGAAACCCTGATCTCCCTCAAGAACACCACCAAAGTAAAGAAGGGAGGAAAGCTTAAAGCCTTTTACTTGTTCAGGATTACCTTTATTATGTCCATGTCCCTTACGATGCCTACGAGCTCGTCCTGTCCCCTTATGACGGGAAGCTGTTCTATCTCGTACTTGACCATCTTCTGGGCAACGTCGTAGACGCTCATGTGGGGTGTCGCCACAACGACATTGGGGTTCATTATCTCCTCGACTGGCTTCTTTGGAAGCTGAAGTTCCGCCTTCTCAAAGAGCAGTGTTGGGTGGCTTTCGAGTATCCAGTCCTCCTCGCTGGAAGCTGCCAGCTCGGTGCTCTTCATTACCCTAACGACCTCGCTGTCCCTGAGGAGGTCAGTCTCGTCCACCATGCCTATGAGGTTTCCGTCGTCGTCTATTACCGGTATGGCCATTGCATTACACAGGAGGAGGGCCTTGAGGGCCGCTTTTAGCGGTGTCCCGCGCCACACGACGCTGACGTTTCTCTGGTAGTAGGGTTCTATCGTTACTTCCTTGAGCTTTTCGTTCTTTGATAGGTACCTCCTCACGATGTCGCCAACGGTCAGAATGCCAACGGGTCTGTTCTCATCGTCAACCACAACGACGCGCCTGTAGTCCATTTCAAGCATTTTCTTAACGGCTTTCTTCAGGTCATCGTTTGCCTTGACGGTTGGGACTTCCCTCTTAACGAGCATGGCCAGCTGATCCTCATCAGGGTGGAGGAGGACGCGCTTGATGCTGACTATACCAACTAGCTTTCCGTCCTTTCCAACGACGGGGAATGAGCGTACCTTGTGCTTTCTGAACAGCTCGATGGCGTATTCCCTCGTTGCAGGTAGCTGAATTACAACCGGATCCTTCGTCATTAGGGTCTTTACTCTCATTTTCACCACCGCTCTATCTAAAGCGCCCTCTTTGTATTTTAATGTTTTGGAAGATGGGAGAAGGGAAAAGGCTCAGCCCAGAAGGGCGAGGAAAACACCTGCAACGACTGCCGTTCCTATAACTCCAGCGACGTTTGGCCCCATGGCGTGCATGAGGATGAAGTTGCCTGGATCTTCCTCCCTCGCGATCCTCTGGACGACCCTTGCACTCATCGGAACTGCCGAAACTCCGGCGGCGCCTATCATCGGGTTTATCCTTCCGCCGCTGAGCTTCATCATGATCTTGCCGAAGAAAACTCCTCCAGCGGTTGCACTGGCGAAGGCGACGACACCGAGTCCGAGTATCATTAAGGTCTGGGCTGTCAGGAAGCTCTCAGCGCGCATTGTTGAGCCGACACCGAGTCCGAGGAAGATCGTGACGATGTTCATCAGCTCCTCCTGTGCCGCTTTACTCAGCCTTTCCACGACACCGCTCTCCCTGAAGAGGTTGCCTATCATGAGCATCCCTATCAGCGGCGCGGCGCTCGGGACGAGAAGCCCAATGACGATCATGGAGATTATTGGGAAGAGTATCTTCTCCCTCTTTGACACGGGCCTCAACTGCTCCATGCGTATCTTCCTTTCCTCGGGGCTTGTGAGGGCCTTGATGATTGGCGGTTGAATGAGGGGGACGAGGCTCATGTAGGAGTAGGCCGCAACCGCCGTTGCCGCGAGTATCTCCGGGGCGAGCTTGGTGGTTAAGTAGATAGTCGTCGGCCCGTCGGCACCGCCGATGATGCCTATGCTTGCCGCCTGGTGGAGGTTGAAGCCGAGAGCCAAAGCGGTTAGCATGGCCACGAAGACACCTATCTGCGCCGCCGCTCCGAGGAGGGCCGTCTTTGGATCCGCTATCATCGGTCCGAAGTCGGTCATTGCTCCGAGGCCGAAGAATATGAGTAGTGGAACTACCTCAGTCTTGATGAGGAGGTAGTAGATGAGGTCGAAGAGTCCCGGCTCACCGTAGTGCTCGCTCATGTAGGCTATCGTCTTGAAGATGCTGTCGCTGACGTTCTCGGGCAGGTTCACGGCCACCGGCCAGTTGGCTACATGGGAGAGCGGCAAGTTGACGAGCACCGCCGTTATGCCTATCGGGAGGAGCAGGAGAGGCTCCATCTCGTACCTGATAGCCAGATAGACGAGCGTCAGGCCCACTAGGATCATTACGACGTTCCCTACCGTGAGGTGGAGGAGGCCGAGGGTGTTGATGAAGTCAACGAACGTTGCCATAGTCCTTCACCCTATCTCTATTAAAGGATCTCCGGTGTTTACGGTGTCGCCTTCTTTGACTAGGATTTTCTTTACGACACCGTCTTTTGGTGCTGGAATCTCGTTCTCCATCTTCATTGCCTCAAGAATGAGGAGTCCCTGTCCGGTCTTGACCTGCTCGCCTTCCTTCACGAGTATCTTGAGGATTTTTCCAGGCATTGGGGCTGTAACAACACCCTCACCAGCGGCGGCTGGAGCCGGTGATGGAGTTGCCGGCGCTGGTGCGAGAGCTGGAACCGGAGACGGTGCAGAGGGGGTACTTGGAGCAGGGGCCGGAGCAGAGACCTGGGCACTTGCTAAAGCGCTCATGTCTATTCCAAGTCCCTTGGCCTCGACCTCGTAGGTCTTGTCCTCAAAGCTCACCCTGAACTTTCCTCCGGGCAGTTCCTCAACCTCGACCTCGTATTCAACACCCTCAACGATGACCTTAACCTTCGCCATTCTCACCACTTCCCTATCTCGTAGTTGAAGTCTTCAACATCTTCCATCTGGGTCTGGAGGCCGTAGAGGCGCCAGGAATCTGAGACCTTCCTCCTGAATGGCAGGGGCCTGAGCTGGCTGGCCTTTTCGGCCGTGTAAGCGAGTATAGCCGCTGTGATAACGGCCAGGTCTCTCGGCGGTATCTTCGGCTTCTCCTCTTGCCTGGCCTCCACAGGGGCAGGAGTGGGGGCTGGTGTGGGTGCGGTAGCGGGCTTTTCCCTCTCCACCAACCTTCTCTCGAGCCAGCCCACGAAGTAGAGGACGAGGGCCAGTATTCCCAGTATGGTAAAGACCACTACAACACCTATGACAGTTATGTTAAGGCCCTCCATGACGGCTTTGACGTCCATCCTTCACACCTCACAGCGGTATGTTGCCGTGCTTCTTCGGCGGGAGCTTTACCCTCTTGCTCTCCATAGCCTCGAGGGCCAGGATTATCTTCGCCCTGGTCTCGGCCGGGTCTATGACGTCGTCAATGTAGCCGCGTGCAGCAGCAACGTACGGGTTGGCGAACTTCTCGCGGTACTCCTGTATCTTCTGCTGTCTTACCTCCTCCGGGTTCTCGGCGGCGGCTATCTCCTTCCTGAAGATGATGTTGGCCGCTCCCTCGGGACCCATGACTGCTATCTCCGCAGTTGGCCATGCGAAGACGAAGTCGGCACCGAGGTGCTTGCTTCCCATAGCGAGGTAAGCCCCACCGTAGGCCTTCCTCAGGATGACAGTGACCATTGGAACAGTTGCCTCGGCGTAGGCGTAGAGGACTTTAGCTCCGTGCCTGATGATTCCGCGGTACTCCTGGTCTGTTCCAGGCAGGTAGCCCGGAACGTCAACGAGGGTAACTATCGGGATGTTGAAGGCGTCGCAGGTTCTAACGAAGCGAGCTATCTTGTCCGAGCTGTCTATGTCGAGAACACCGGCGAAATAGATCGGGTTGTTGGCGACTATCCCAACAGTCTGCCCGTTCATCCTTCCAAAGCCGACAACAGCGTTCGGGGCGAAGTACGGGAGTATTTCAAGGAAGTCCGGGTTTCCGTTCTCGTCGCGGTCAACTATCTCGTAGATAACCTGCCTGACGTCGTAGCCCTTGTTCGGGTCATCTGGAACGATGTTGTACAGGTTCTCGGTCTTCCTGAAGGGCAGGTCGTTCGTCTTAACGCGCGGCGGCTTCTCCATGTTGTTTGACGGCAGGTAGCTCAGGAGCCTCCTTATGAGGGCGAGAACTTCCTCGTCGCTCTTCCCTATGAGGTGGGCCTGACCGCTCTTCTGGGCGTGTATCATAGCACCACCGAGCTGGACGGGGGTCACCTCAACGCCCGTAACGGCCTTGACGACCTGCGGCCCAGTGATGAACATGAAGCTGGAATCGCTGTCCACCATCAGGATGAAGTCTCCAATAGCCGGACTGTAAACCGCTCCGCCAGCACAGGGACCCATAATTGCCGTTATCTGTGGGACTACACCGCTGAGAAGGGTGTTCATCTTGAATATCTCGCCGTAGCCCTTGAGCGAGTCAACGCCCTCCTGAATCCTCGCTCCGCCGGAGTCGTTGAGGCCTATGACCGGAGCTCCGGCTTCGAGGGCCAGCTCCATAATGCGCTTTATCTTCGCCGCGTGCATCTCGCCGAGGGAACCGCCCATAACCGTGAAGTCCTGGGCGTAGACGAAGACTAGCCTTCCGTCGATGGTTCCGTAGCCGGTTATGACGCCGTCGGCGGGCAGTTCCTTCTTGTCGAGGCCGAACTCAGTTCCTCGGTGCTTTACGAACATTCCTATCTCGACGAAGCTTCCCGGGTCAAGGAGCTTTTCAATCCTCTCCCTGGCCGTTAGTTTGCCCTTTGCGTGCTGTTTTTCGATGGCCTTCTCGCCACCCATCTCCAGAATCTTCTTTTTCCTCTCATACAGCTCGTTGAGCTTCTCCTCCATGCTCATGAGAACTCCCCCTGTTTTTGCTGACCTTTGTTATTTGTAAAGTTTAAAAGCGTTTTTCACAACTCTCTTTTCACCGAGAGTGATACAAAAAGTGGAGAAAAGGCACTTCAGAGGTGCTGGATCGGTGTTTCAGCACCACAGGCTTCGCACTTGAGGAAGTGGAAGCGGCCCTTCTTGATAATCTTCGTATCTGGGCTTCCACAGACGGGACAGATAACGAACTCCTTGAGGTACTTCTTCATCTTGTTTGCTATGAGGTACGGCGTAAAGCGTCCCTGGAGAATTGCCCTCCTGCCCTCGAGGGTTCCAGCGGTAGCGACCTCCCTCAGGATGAACTTGAGGAGATGGTTCGGGTCGCGGTTCATGGCCTCGGCTATGTCCACGAAGTTCTCTATGATCGTCCTGTTTCCGGCTATCGTGACCTGTGCCGGCGGCACCTCGAAACGTGAGTGGTGGTGCTTGACGTTCTCCGGGAGTTCTTCATAAGCCTTATCGAGGAGCTTCTCAAAGTCGTAAAAGTCTACCTTCTCGCTCATTTTCTCACCTCCTACTTACCTCTTCACTTCGCTTTATAACCTTTGTCAGATGACGCGGTAGAATCCAGCTCTCGGTTCATAGACCCTGCCGTCGCTCTTCAGCTCGTTGAGGAGCTTCTCGATGTCCGCCTTGGTTCCTATCCCTGCCTGCTTGGCGGCCTCTATAACTTTCTCCTCCGGCGCTCCGAACTCTCCCTCGCTCTCAAGGGATTTTATGATGTCAACAAGCTTCTCGATCTTGTTTATCTTCTTTGAACTCTTGCCGACTTCGAGGATTGAGACGTCAAGGTTGCCCTCTTCGTCAACGGCTATCGTCTTCATCATTGCCTCGATTATCTCTATCGCCGCCCTCGCGTCCTCTCTCGTCACCGTTTCGCTCAATCTCATCCTCGCGTGGGCCTCGCTGAGCCTGATGAGGGCCTCAAGCTGTCTAGCGGTAATCGGTATTGGCTGGACGCCGTCTTCATCTCCTCTCCGCAGGCCCTTTCTCATTTTGACGTAGTAGCGTTTTATTTCCTCCATTGCCTCTCTGCTCAGAACAGGGTGAACGTTCTTTCTGGCGTATGCTATGTACTTCTTGAGCAGATCGTAGGGTATCTTAGGCGTCACCGCCTCAGCTTCGCCCCTTCTGACCTTGAGGATGTGCTCGGCTATGCTGGCGTCTACTTTCTCGTCGGGCTCGTCGAGGAGCAGGAATATCAGGTCGAAACGGCTGAGAAGGGTCGGCGGGAGGTCGAGCTGCTCCGGGAGGCTCTTGTGTCTGTTGAACCTTCCGAACTTTGGATTGGCCGCCGCTATGACGGTCGTTCTTGAGTTCAGAGTTGCGGTAATTCCGGCCTTGGAGATGCTGATTGTGTTGTGGAGGACTAATCCATGGGAAACGAATAGATGATGCGGCTCAACCGTAACATCGTAGACCCACTCCCAGCGGTCGTTTTTGATCTCCTCGACGCACTTCACCTTCAGGAAGTTCACGTTGGCGTTCCACCACTTGAAGAACTCTTCCAGCTCCCTCTTAGCGAGGGAGATTCTCTCCGCAACCGCACTCTGTATTATGCCCTCTGCCCAGGAATTTCTGGCTTCTGCGAGCTTTTTGAGTTTTCCGTACGTTATCCCGTACTTATAGTAAAGCTGGGTCTTTGGCAGGAGTTCAAGGGCTTTCGCGGGGTCTTCTCTGGAGAGCCTCTCAAGCTCATCCATCCTTTCTATAATCCTCTGAAGATAACCTTCGATGATGTTTTCCCTCACGAGCTTTTGATTGAAGCTGGCGCGCTCTTTTGGTGTCTGTGTTACTCGGAGTATCTTGCCTGCATTGATCAGCGGTTTTACAAGCTCCCTTGGAAGGGCTCTCCTGGCCTTTTCAACAGTGAAGTATATGCCAGTTCTCTTGATCTTCGAGACCACTCCTCGAGAGTAGAGATAATCCTGGTAATCTTCGGCTTCTCTCATGTCTCTGTAGCGTTCTTTAAATTTTCCATCCACTTGAATGGGATACCTGAGAACGCCAAGAGCAATGTCCCCGGGTGTGATCTTCTCGGCGGGCTTCTCGGTTATCTCCCCGTTCTCCCACACCATAACTGGGTGCTCGGGCGTTACAGTAATCTCCCTGCCGTTCGAGAAGCGGAGTTTTATGAACCTCTCTGGGGCCTTGTGCCTGCTAACCCTGTCTGCTTTGACCTTTACTATCTCCCTCTTCTCGAGATCGTAAGCCAGAAGCTCGATGTCCTCAACGGGAAGTATCTCCGTGTCCTTGCCGAGTATCACCCTATCGCGGTTCTTCTCGATGAGCTTATCAACGAGCTCTCCTATCTTTACCTTCCTGCCGTCAGCTAAGAGGAGCTCAAAGTCGTGGTGGTAGCTCTGCTGCTCCAGCGCTTCGTGTATCGCGCTCCTGTCGCGGTCGCTCATCTTGTCGAACTCGTCAATTAGGGCGAATCCGCCATCGGCGAGAACCAAAACACCCGCTTCCAGCACCCAGGAGCCCGTGAACTCATCGCGGACGGCTGCTGCAGTGTTGTGGACGACGAAACCGTTTGCTATGAAGCTGTGAGAACCTTCAACGGTGAGGTCGTAGACGTAATCGTGGGGAGATTCAATTTCCTGTTTGGAGACCTTGACTGGGCCATTTTCAGTGACGACTTCTCCATCGACGTTTCTGGCCTCTACCCATCCGTTGGGAGTCAGGAGCTTGGTCTCGGGTGTCACTGTAATACTCAATCCGTCTCCTTCTATTCTTATCAGCTTCTCTGGGGCTCTGAGCTTCCACAGTCTAAGGACTCTCATATCACCATCCAGTGTTTTAATGTAGAGTCCGAGCTTTTCGGCATTAACGCTCTTGTAGTCCTGAACTTTTTCTGGTATGGCCTTTTCAACCAGCTCTCCTATTTTGAACTGTCCAAGATTCGTTTTGATTATTGAATCCGGTGCAACACATAGGCCCGCCGCCGATGAACTCTTCCCGCTCGTGTAAATAGCCCTTGGAGCCAGATTGGCGACGTAACGGAGGAGCTGGCTCTTGGCTACTCCAGGATCTCCAACCAAAAGAACGTGGCTTTCTCCCCTCAGCTTCGTTCCGTCTGGGAGAGTCCTCTGGACGCCACCGAAGAGTGCCAGAGCTATCCCCTTCTTGACTATCCTGTGTCCCCAGATGGCGGGGGCTATCGAATCAACGATGGCATCAACGATGTCCTTCCTCTTTGCCAGTTCCCTTATCTTCTGCTCGTCTTCCGGTGAGATTTCCAGCTCCTCTATCTCCTTGCTGAGCTGTTCAATGTGGTTTACCTCAAGAATCTTCTTGAATATGGGCCTCTTCTCCCTCTGTTCCAGGATGACCCTCAGAACGCCCGTAACGAGAACCCTGTCACCGGGAAGGGCGGCATCCACGAGGTCATCAAGGAGTATTGCATCAACGAAGCGCGGCATCTGGCCGCCCTTGAGGCTCTCTGGCCTGTCCTGAAGGCGGAAGCTCTGGAAGTTGAGGAAGCGGCTCTTGTCAACGTCAAGCTCTATGTTTCTGCTTCCGCAGGCGTCGCACTTGGCCGGCTTAACGAGGTTCTCGTAGGGTCTCTGAAGTCTCACCATCTCGTTGCCGCAGTCACGGCACACGAAAACGGCCTTCTCAACGAAGGGCTTGACCTCGCTCACACGCGTGATTATTCCCTCTACCTGGATGAGCTTGTTTATGTGCTCGCTTCCGAGCTCCTTGACGAGGAGGGTCTTCGGAAGGTTGTAGAAGCGGGCGTGGACTTTAAACTCCCTCTCCACGAGGAGAGGCGGCTCCCTTAGGACTATCTGGATGGCATCCTCGGCACTCGCTATGGCCTCTTCCGGGTTGTTTAAGAGTTCGTCGGCAAGCTCGGGATCGAAGGAGTTAAGGTGTGCCCAGTCGATTGCCAGCGAGCGCTTTGGTGTGACCGTGAGGAGGTCTTTGAGGCGGTTTATGTAAACCTCGTTGCCCTCATCGTCAACGTACTCCCGCAGAAACTTGGCAAAGCGTGCTATCATCTCTTCCCTGTCCATCAGGCATCACCGAGCCACTCGTTTCTTATCTTCGACATCTGGAGGTATATTCTCCTCTCCTCGGGAGCGAGCCTCGAGAGAAGTTCCAGGCTGTTTGGCCTCAGCATCACGGCTTTCAGAATCTTGTTGAACCTTATGAGCTTTAGATCCCTCAGCTTCTTCCTCAGGTTCGCAAGTTTGGTGAGCTTGACGTTTATAGTATCGACGCTCTCCCTTGGGTTCAGCCTCACGTAGTTCTCGAGGTAATAGGCGTAGAACTCGGCCCTCTCGTAGAGTCCCTCCGGAAGGAGAGTCAGGGGCTCGCTCTCCCTTTCCTCCGCTATGACCTTATCGATCTCGCCGATTATCTTGTCCGTCTCGTCAACTATCTCAACTACCCCCGCTTCCCAGAGCTCTCTCGCCTTCCAGTCTTCCACGAGGACGATATCTCCGCTCTTCCAGTCTCCGAATGGCTTCATGACCTTGACGGCTATGAGGGCTTTACCCGTGAACATGATTTGCACCTTTCCAAGGATTGTCACGTCGTCTAATAAATCTTCCCGAATACATTTGGGCCTGAATGAACCGAGATTGGCTGGCCATTTTTGATCATTCTGTCAGGGCAGTTCACGATAACCCTATAAGCCTTCTCCCTAAATTACTCCAGGTGAGTCAGAGATGTTGATCGGGATTATGAGCGACACACACGACAACCTGCCGGCCATAAGGAAGGCGGTTGAGTTCTTCAACGAGAGGAACGTTGACCTGGTTATACACGCGGGCGACTACGTTGCGCCCTTCGTTGCCAGGGAGCTTAAGAAACTTAAAGCACCTCTCAAGGGCGTCTTTGGCAACAACGACGGCGAGAGAAAGGGTCTCTACGAGGCCTTGGGAATTTACGACGAGCTGATAGAGCTTGAGGCCGATGGGATGAAGATCGCCGTAACGCACGGTACGAACGAGGTTTTGGTCAAGGCCCTCGCCCACAGCAGGCTCTACGATGTTGTCGTTGTCGGTCACACCCACCGCTACGAGATACAGGAAGTTGGTAGAACCGTCCTCGTAAATCCTGGAGAGGTCTGCGGCTATGTAACTGGAGTGAAGAGCGTTGCTCTCCTCGATACCAGAAAGAGGGAAGTGCAGATAATAAACATCGACAACGGGGAGCTTCTCGGCGCCATGAGCCTTTAATCTTCCAATTTTCCCGAAGGCGGTGAAAATGGAGGACATACTCCTTCCAAAGGAGCGGCGGGATGCCGTCGTCCTCATAGGGGTGGACGAGAGGGACAGCGTTGAGTTCGTCCGAATCTATGCCGTCAGTGAGGAGAGGGCTAAGCGGGTCCTTGAGGAGTTCTTCAACGCGAAGGGCCTCTTCCCTACCGACTACCGGCTGGTAAGCAGGGGAACTGAACCAGTTGGCGACAGAAAAGCTATAACAACGAGAAGCGAGACGGCCCTTAGCTCGGCACTTGCCAGGCTTGGTCTTAGGCTACTCTCCAACGGCATCCTCTACCTGGACGGCGTTGAAACGCTGTATCAGATAACCCTCGTCAGTGAGAGCCTGTACTCTTCAATCGCTGGAAAAGAGGTTGAGAAACCGCCGCAAAAAGAGGAAACCGGGAGTCTTCCCGAGCCCGAGGAGGTTCTCTCCCTGGGGGTCGACACCCTCGTGGAGAACCTTTCTGGCAGGGACATTTCGGAGTTCCTTCCTGAAAACGCTCTCCTTCTCAGAGAGCCACCCGTTGAGAAAGTCGCCGAACTTCTCGCCGAGGAGAGGGATTACCCAGTTGTGGTCGAGACCAAAGACGCGAGGAGATACTCCTTCCTCGACTTTGCGGTTGTCGTGAGATTGCCGCCGCTCACTGTTGAGGAGTTCTCGGCGGAACTCTCTTCAAGGCTCGGAATTGACGTTGATCCTTCGTTTTTCTCCTCATATCCCCCTGAAAAGCTCAATATGCAGAACGTTAGAGCACTCGTTCGCCTTGTTGAGGCGATCGTGGAGAAGTGGAAAGTGGAGAGGGAAGAAGCCCTTAAGCTGGCAGTTAGACTCAACCTCGAAGGGCTTTGAAGTACATCTTCGCCATTTCCCGGTAGTCATGGTTGTGCTTTCCGAGTGCAGAGTTTATCAGCTCGCGTTCCTTCTCGCTTTCCGCTAGATATCCCAAAAGAAGTCCTTCATCAACGGTCAGTTCTCTCACGAACGAAGTCCTTTCGAGGTACTCCTTCCTGCTCCTGCTTTCCCGAATTAGCTCTCTCAGTCGCTTGAGGTGCGGTTCGACTTTCTCCTTCCTCTTCTGAAACTCAAGCCAGTCAAAGGAGAGCCTTTCAAACGGGGAAATAAAGAGGCCCGGGTTTGTGAGATATGGCTTTAGGCTTTCCCCGAGCTTTGAGGCGAGGAGCTTCTTTTTAAAGGCCTCCAACCCATCGTAGTCCTCAGCCAGCCTCTTCTTATCAACCAATTCCAGTGAATCGAATAGGGCCAGGCCTGTTAAGTAGCAGAGTGCAGCAAACGGGACTTTTGGGAGGGTAATGGCCTTGCTTGAGACTCTCACGACATCTCCAGCTTTGCGCTCCTTCCCTTCGAGGAGCATGCCGAGGGGGTAGCTTATGCTCTTCAGGCAGAACTCAAGCTCGTCCATTCTTCCACCAGTGAAAGGTCGGACTTTTCACTGAAAACACTTTCGTCAGGTTTTTAGGACTGGCTATCAACATCAATCGGGTGAGAGTATGGAGTGGGTTGAAATAGATGGCTCCTACGGTGAGGGCGGCGGTCAGATACTCAGGACGAGTGTTGCACTCTCGGTGATCACGGGCAAGCCGGTCAGGATTTACAACATCCGCGCAAACAGGCCGAACCCCGGGCTGAGGCCCCAGCACCTCCATGGTATTCTCGCTCTAAAAGAACTCAGCAACGCAAAGATCAAGGGGGCAAGCGTCGGCTCGACCGAGCTGGAGTTCATTCCCGGGAAGGCAGAGCCAAAGCACGTACGGGTTCCCATAAAAACCGCTGGGAGCATTACGCTCGTCCTTCAAGCCCTTCTTCCAGCTATGGCGTTCATCGGTGGCAGCTTCGAGATAACGGGAGGGACGGACGTCCCCTGGAGCCCGCCGGTCGATTATCTCAAGCACGTTACTCTCTACGCTCTCGAAAAGATGGGCATAAAGGTCGAGCTTGAGATAAAGAGGCGCGGCCACTACCCCAGGGGTGGCGGGCTGGTAGTGGGTAGGATTGAGCCTTGGGAAGAAAAGAAGCCTTTGAAAGCCCTGAAGTGGGAAAGGATAGAGTGGTTTGCCGGGATAAGCCACGCGACGAACCTTCCAGCCCACGTCGCGGAGAGGCAGGCAAAGGCAGCTAGGGAGAGGCTGAGTGAGGTTTACAGTGCGCCGGTTGAGATAGAGACCGAGGTTTCTCGCTCTCTCGGCCCGGGGAGCGGGATAGTGGTCTGGGCTGAGACGGATAAGCTCAGGCTTGGTGGGGATGCACTGGGGAAGAGGGGGAAGCCGGCTGAGGTCGTAGGCAGAGAAGCCGCCGATGAACTCATCGAGGCGTTGAAGACGGGAATGGCAGCGGACAGATTCCTCGGCGACCAGCTCATACCGTTCCTGGCCTTCGCGGGCGGCGAGGTTGGAGTCAGCGAGATAACGAACCATCTCGTCACGAACGTCTGGGTGGTTGAGAAGTTCTTCGGGAATGTCTTCGAGGTTGAAGGAGAGGTCGGAAAGCCAGGAACCTTGAGAGTGGTAAAATCAGTTTTGTAGTCTGCTCTATTTTTCTTGTCTGTGGGGATTTGAACTTAGTGTTCTAAACTTTTTGTTAAAAACTTGTACTTTAGTGCACTTTTATAAACATCACCGCTCAGATTTCTCTAACATGTGATTAATGGGTGAGAAAAATGGGGGCTGGCTTAGATTACATCCGCTCTTATCCACCCGAGCCGAGCTCGCTTATTCCCCTCCTCCAGAGGACGCAGGAGCGCTTCGGCTATCTCCCGCGGGAAGTTCTTGAGGAGATTGCGAACTACCTTGGAATTCCGCTCAGCAGGGTCTACGGCGTTGCCACCTTCTACGCGCAGTTCCGCTTTGAGCCGCTCGGGAAGTACGTGGTGAAGGTGTGCCACGGGACAGCGTGCCACGTCAACGGTGCCGTCAACATAGCCCAGGCCCTAAAGGAGGAGCTCGGCATAGAGGAAGGACAGACGACAGAGGACGGGCTTGTAACGCTTGAGCGCGTCGCCTGCCTCGGCTGTTGCAGCCTCGCGCCGGTAATAATGATCAACGAGAAGGTCTTCGGCAAGCTCACGCCCGACAAGGTGAGGA
The DNA here is from genome assembly GCF_000009965.1 of Thermococcus kodakarensis KOD1. Taxonomy (NCBI): domain Archaea; kingdom Methanobacteriati; phylum Methanobacteriota; class Thermococci; order Thermococcales; family Thermococcaceae; genus Thermococcus; species Thermococcus kodakarensis. The sequence goes on along the minus strand of NC_006624.1, from coordinate 1,420,301 downwards.
AGCTGGTCAAGCAACTCAAGGAGGGGAAGCTCGATGTCTGAGATCAAGGCCATAGCGGTCGGCATGAACTCCTGTGGTATAGCGGCCGGTGCCAGGGAGACCTACGAGGCAATTAAGGCGGAGCTGGAGAAGAGGAACCTCAACATCAAGCTCAAGATAGTCGGCTGCGTCGGTATGTGCTACCGCGAGCCCCTCGTGGACATAATCACTGAGGACGAAATCATAACCTACGGCCACGTTGACCCAAAGAAGGTTCCGAGGATCATAGAGGAGCACGTCATCAACGGGAGGCCCATAAAGGAGTGGATAGTCAAGCGCGACTGGTGGGAGAACGGCGAGAGGAAGACGTGGGACGTGGATGGTTACTTCGCCAAGCAGAAGAAGATAGTCCTCGAGAACTCTGGCTACATCGACCCCGAGAACATAGACGAGTACATCCAGGCAGGCGGCTACGAGGCGCTTAAAAAGGCCCTTAAGATGGATCCGGAGGAGATAATTGAAATAATCACCAAGTCTGGCCTGAGGGGTAGGGGAGGCGCGGGCTTCCCCACCGGCCTGAAGTGGAAGTTCACTCGCCAAGCCCCGGGAGACGAGAAGTACGTTATCTGCAACGCCGACGAAGGCGATCCTGGGGCATTTATGGACAGGAACGTCCTTGAAGGGGATCCACACCGCGTGATCGAGGGAATGATAATCGGCGCCTACGCGATCGGGGCAACGAAGGGCTTCATATACGTCCGTGCCGAGTACCCGCTGGCGATAAGAAGGCTAAAGATAGCCCTGAAACAGGCTAGGGAGAGGGGCTTCCTCGGCGAGAACATCCTCGGGAGCGGTTTCTCCTTCGACATCGTCATCAAAGAGGGCGCCGGTGCCTTCGTTTGCGGTGAGGAGACTGCCCTGATTGCCTCCATAGAGGGCAAGCGCGGAATGCCGAGGCCGAGGCCGCCTTATCCTGCCCAGAAGGGCCTGTGGGGCAAACCAACCAACATAAACAACGTGGAGACTTGGGCGAACGTGCCCTGGATAATAAGGCATGGCTGGGAGGCCTACGCCTCACTTGGGACGGAGAAGAGCAAGGGCACCAAGGTCTTCGCGCTGTCGGGCAAGATAAAGCACGGCGGCAACGTTGAGGTTCCGATGGGAATCACGCTTAGGGAGATACTCTACGAGATAGGCGGCGGGACGAAGACGGGTAAGAGGATTAAAGCTGTTCAGCTCGGCGGGCCTTCCGGCGGCTGCATACCAGAGGAGCTCTTCGACACTCCCGTTGACTACGAGAGCGTGAATGCAACGGGAGCGATAATGGGAAGCGGCGGAATGGTGGTTATGGACGAGGACACCTGTATGGTTGACGTCGCCAAGTTCTTCCTCGACTTCACGGTCAAGGAGTCCTGCGGTAAGTGCACCTTCTGCCGCATAGGCACCAAGAGGATGTGGGAAATCCTTGACAGGTTCACTAGGGGAGAGGCGACCGAGGAGGACCTTGAAAAGCTTGAGCGGCTCGCCTATCAGGTTAAGGCCGGCTCGCTCTGCGGTCTCGGGCAGACCGCCCCGAACCCGGTTCTAACGACGCTCCGCTACTTCAGGGAAGAATACATAGAGCACATAAACGGCCGCTGTCCGGCGAAGGTCTGCAAGCCGCTCATAAGGTACGTCATAATAACGGATAAGTGTACGGGCTGCACCGCCTGCGCCATCTTCTGCCCGGCCAATGCCATCAGCGGCGAGAGGCTCAAGCCCCACTTCATTGACCAAGAGGCGTGCATCAAGTGCGGTACCTGCTACGAAGTGTGCCGCTTCAACGCCATTGAAATCCTCACCGGGAGGGAGGAGTGATGGTCAAGATTATTCTCAACGGTAAGGAAACCGAGGTTCCTGATGGAAAGCCCCTCATAGAGTTTCTAAGGGAGATTACCCACGTCCCTGGCTTCTGCTATACGGAAGAGCTCGACCCCTACGGCTCCTGCCGCCTCTGCCTCGTTAGCACTCCGAGGGGCGTTACAACCTCCTGCACCCTAAAGCCTATGGAAGGTCTCAGCGTTGAAACGCTCACGGACGAAGTTGTCTCGATGAGGAAGACCGCCCTGGAGTTGATTCTCTCAGACCACTACGGCGACTGTATAGGGCCGTGCCAGGACGGCTGTCCGGCCCACAGCGACGTTCAGGGGTATTTAGCTCTCATAGCGATGGGCAAGTACCACGAGGCCGTGAAGCTGATGAAGGAGAAGTACATTCTTCCTGCCGTCCTCGGAAGGGTCTGCCCTGCCTTCTGTGAGGAGGCCTGCAGGAGGAATCTCGTTGACGAGCCCTTGGCGATAAGGCAGCTCAAGCGCTTTGCCGCTGATTACGACCTTGAGCACGGCCCGTGGATACCCGAGATTCCGCCTTCGACGGGGAAGCGCATCGCCGTCGTTGGAGGCGGCCCAGCTGGCCTCGCCTGCGCCTACTACCTGCGCACGATGGGCCACGAGGTCACCATCTTTGAGGCCATGCCCGAGCTAGGCGGAATGATGCGCTATGGAATCCCACCCTACAGGCTCCCAAGGGATGTCCTTGACAAGGACATCGCGACCGTCATCGAGACGGGCATTGAAGTGAAGACAAATACTGCCCTCGGGAGGGACGTAACCCTTGATGAGTTAATGGAGAAGTACGATGCCGTCTTTCTCGGCGTTGGTGCTTGGAAGAGCAGGAGGATGGGCATCCCGGGAGAGGAGCTTGAGGGAGTGATGCACGGCATAGAGTTCCTGCGGATGGTCAACACTGGCGAAGAAGTGAAGCTCGGCGAGCGCGTCATCGTCGTCGGCGGTGGGAACACTGCCATGGACGTGGCAAGGACGGCTCTGAGGCTCGGGGCTAAGGTTACAGTCGTTTATCGCCGCTCCAAGGCGGAGATGCCGGCCAACGAGCGCGAGGTCGAGGAGGCCATTGAGGAGGGCATCGAGTTCCTGTTCCTCACGAACCCGGTTAGGATACTCGGAGACGGCAAAGTTGAGGAGGTCGAGCTGATAAAGATGCGCCTCGGCGAGCCTGACGCGAGCGGCAGGAGGAGGCCGATACCAATAGAGGGTTCCGAGTTCCGCGTTAAGGCCGACAACGTCATCCTGGCGATAGGCCAGTACTGCGATGAGGAGTTCCTAAGGAGTCTCGGCATCGAGGCCAAGCGCGGGAAGGCCATTGTGGACGATGTAACCCTTCAGACAAACCTTCCGGGAGTTTTCGCAGGTGGAGACCTCGTCCTCGGTCCCTCGACCGTCATAGAGAGCATCGCCACCGGAAGAAGGGCGGCGATAATGATAGACCTCTACCTCAAGGGCAAGCTTGAGAAGGCGAGGGAAGTTCTGCTTGAACCCGAGAAGCACATCGAAGAAGTTCTGAACGATGAAGACCTTTACAGGGTTCTCTTCGACCTCAGGCCATACAACCACTGGAAGAAGGCCACGGAGAAGGACTACGAGCACGTGGAGAGAAGGCCGAGGGCGAAGGTGGAGCTCCTTGATCCAGAGGTCAGGAAGCAGAACTTCGAGGAGGTTGAGCCTCCCCTAACGGAGGAGCAGGTTCTTGAGGAGGCAAAGCGCTGTATGAGCTGCGGCTGTATGGAGGTCTTCCGCTGTAAGCTGAGAGAATATGCCACGCTCTACAACGCGAGGCAGGACGCCTTCGAGGGGGAGGGGAACAGGTTCGAGCTCGACGAGAGCCACCCGTTCGTCACCCTCGACAACAACAAGTGCGTCCTCTGCGGCCAGTGCGTCCGCTTCACCCACGAGGTTGCGGGAGAGGGCGTCGTTGACTACATGTTCAGGGGCTTCAAGACGATGATCTCTCCGCCCTTGGGCGACACTCTCGGGGACGCTGAAGGGCTCTTCATAGGCGAGATGACAGACCTCTGTCCTGTTGGAGCGATAACCGAGAAGCTTCCCTTCCTCAAGCCCGGGCCTTGGAAGACAACCCCCGTTAAAACGGTCTGCAACGGGTGTTCCTTTGCGTGCGAGATGAACATAGAGGTCTACGACGGCATGCTCGTTAGGGCTTCGAGGGTTGAGGAGGGCTGGAACGGACACCTCTGCGACGTCTGCCGCTTCATGAGACCCTGGGCCGAGGACTTAGCTGGACCACTCCTAAACGGAGAGCCCGTGAGCTGGGAGGAGGCTAGGAGGTTCATAGCCGAGAGGGACTACGCGCTCATACTCACTCCGGAGCTCACCAACGAGGAGATAGCCTTCTTTAAGGAGTTCGCCGAGAAGCGCGGCATTCCCATAGGCTCAACGGTCGAGGGAGGGCTTTCAACCGCGACTTTCGAAGACATTAGAAAGGCAAAGCGCGTTCTCCTGAAGGCCGACCCCGAGAAGTACCCGCTCCTAAAGCTCCTGCTGAAGGACAAGGATGTGGTCGAGGAAGACTACGAGGTTGCTATACTCGAGGGGCCAGCGGAGCCTCTCGAAGCCCCGACGCTCATCCTCCACGAGGGAGTTAACGCCGCCGGACTCATAAGGGCTGGAATAGTCGGAATCCCGGAGAGCAAGGCCTACGTAGTGATTGGAAGGGCCGAGAGGGAGCTCGATGGGGACGTGTTGGTTCTTCCCGCGGGCCTCTGGGCGGCCAAGGAAGGAACCATTACAAACGCCTTCGGGATGGAGCTGGAAGTGAAGAAGGTTGTGGAGGGTTACTCTCCGCTGGAGCTTTTCTCCTGAGTTCACCCCTCTATTTCCACTCCATACACCTTTTTCGGGTTCTCGACGTGAATCTTGTAGACGTCTTCCTCAGTGAATATGCCCTGCTGGAGGAAGGCCTTCGTCCTCTTGGGGACGGTCTTTGGCCCGAGAACGGCTCCGGGTCTTCTTTTGTCGTCTATGTAGTCGGTCTCCATCATGAAGCGGTTTCCCTGCTTTATTGCCTCTTCGATGTTCTTTCTGCTCGCTATGACGCTCGGGAAGACCCCAACTTCTTCTGCCACTTTCACAAGAGGTGGGGAGAAGTGCTTGACGACCTTGTGGGGCTTTATCCCGACTTCCTTCACGTACTCCCCAAGCTCCCTGAACTTCTCCTCGTTGAAGCTCTCCGTATGGAGCTGGACGGCGCAGTCAGCTTCCTTCGCTAGGCTCATCCCGTACTTCATCAGTTCTATGCTCGCTTCCCAGATCTCCGCTGGAACCTCGTAGTGGGGTCTTCCTATCTCTCCTATGCCTATCGCTTTTCCCTCGAGGCAGAGCTTCTGGGCGTACTCCAGGGCTTTCATAACTTCGTTTTTGGCGTACTCAAGCCCCTTCTGCCTCGCCAGGTAGTCGAACTCAGCCGGGTGGACTCCAACGACGGCGTAGGCCTTAACCGGCGTCTCCCGGTTTATCTTTTCGACGAGTTCAACGTGGAAGTCCATCGCCTTCATGAAGTCCTCAGCCCTAAGTCCTGGAAATCCGTAGTCGTGGGCTGTTTTGTAAACAACGACGAGATGTGTTCCCCCTGCCCTGTGGAACTGCTTCACCGCTTCCAGAAAGAGACCGTGGTACGGGTCAACGTGGAAGTGGTCGTCCCAGATTATCATCTTAACCACCTCACGACTGGTAAACCTCAAGAATCTGGCCTTCCTCGGCTTTTGTTGGGCTTTCCATCATAATGGCAACTTTGTCTCCAGCAACGGCAAAGTCAACTTTTCTGTGCTCTCGTTCAATAGCCCTGATGACCCCAACGCTCGACCCCTTGAGCTTGTAGCCGGGATATATAATCCCTTCGAGGACTTCCCCCACCAAAACCTCTCTGAACGCGACTTTTAGGACTTTCTCGACCCTGAACTTTCCAACGGGGTACCTTGACGCTATTATTTCCCCTTTATGTCGTTTCCTCCCGAGTATCCTTACCATTCCCTCAGCACCTCAACGATGTCGCCCAGGCTGACTTTGAACCTCTCAGCATTGACGGTAAATAGTGAGAGGGCCTTTTTGGGACGTACTATCAGTGCCTCATTTTCCATGTAGAGCTCTATAACTGAAGAGGCGACTGATTCGAGCATTGGCAGTGGGTTTGGCTTAATGCTATTCAGGACGGGCGTTTCTATGATGCTTATCGTGGCCCTGTTCGGGGAGTTTAGGTTTTCCCTGAAGTACCTCACTATTGGATACAGGTCACGCAGATTGCGCTGGAACATTAACAACCGTTCCAGGCCGAGAATGAGGAGGATGTGGGGAGTATTATCTCCGACAATCTTTGAAACTGCTCTCTCCTTCTTCGGGATGTAGAAGTTTGGATCGGCCTCAAAAGATAGCTTTTCCACGACGTTCCCAACGCTATCTATCCCGGCCACTTTAATGACGTTAATGCTTTCCGATGGGACATGGAAACCCATCAGCTCAATGTGTTTTACGTAAATCGGGAGGGTGTCGAATATGTCTTCCACGATCAGGGGAATCCCTTTTTCCTTGGATACCTTTAGAAGTGCATAGAAGCTCAGTTTCGCACCTGGGGAGGAGATGTTTTCAATAAGAACAAGACTACCTGGTTTAAGGTTCTTGCCTTGGAAAAATGGGATTCTTGAATAATCATGGGTTCTGGTTTCGTTCTCCACTAACGATCCCTCCCACGTCTATTCCAACAGTGGTGCCTATCACGGCAGGATTAATACTCTTTTTAAACGTCAGAATCGCACCAGTGGGGTAGGAGTTCGTTTCGATGACGGTAGTCGCTATCCTCTCAAGCTCTGGGAGGAAGAAGCCGGGCATCATGCTCTCGACTATGTTCCTGTTTATCAGGTAGAGTGCAATTCTATTTTTGTTCCCAACGTATCTCTGGAGGCTTAGCAGAAGTCGGTAGAAGTCCCTGGAATCGCGCATGATCATAAGGATGTTTTCTAACCCAAGAACCAGATTTATCGCAGGTGTTTTTCCCTCAACCAAAATCTCAGAACTTGCGTTGGTGTAGTTTCTAAGGAACACCCTCGGGTCGGGATGGAACTCTATCCGCTTGACTTTTCCTCCGATATTGTGAGTTCCCCCAGTTTTTATGACGTATGCATGGTCAAGGTCGACTTCCACGCCCATGAGCCTGAGGTGGAGGATTAGAGTGTACAGCGTGTCAAAATTGTCGTCTATTACGAGAGGTACTCCATTCTCCTTGGTGTAATCTGCGACCAGTTTTAACGTGAATTCTGGGACGTATGATGTCCTGTGCTCTATCAGTACCGTCTCACCTGGCTGTATTGTCTCGACTAGATGTGAGAAGTCCACGAATTCAACATTGGGGATTGCCTGATCCAATGTGATCACCACTTTTGAGTTAGTAACGTGTGATTGGTGTCCATACTTTCGTGTTCGGTGTTTATATCCTTTCTCCCGCTTAACCCTCCAGCAGTTCTTTTAGTACGTCCCTGGCGGTCTGCAGTATTACTCTCGGCTCTGCATCAACTTTCCCTCTGGCCAGGTTGTCGGTTCCTCCGCCCTTTCCTCCCAGCTGCGAAGCCACTCGCTCAAAGAGCTCCCTCATTGAAACGTTTACATCCTCGTTTCTGGCAAATAGTACATAGTTCTCTCCTACCACGAGCAGTACCGTTCTGGGGTTCTTCTCAACGAATTTCACCGCAAAGCCCTGGACTTCTTTCATAGGCTTGCCTTCAATCAGGGTTACCACTCTGATGTCCCCTATCTTCTCGGACTTCTCTAGGAGGTACTTGCCCTTCCATTCCCAGAGCTCCTCCTTGAGTTCATCTTTCTCTGCCTCCAGCTTGTCCATTGTCTCTTTAAGCTCCTGAATCCTTTCAACTAGAGGCGGGTTTTTGTTTGGCATCTCGTCTAGTGCGTTCCAGTAATCCGACAGGATACCGTTAAGCGTCCTTAAAGCCCTGTTCCCCGCGACGAACTCTATCCTCCAGAGCTTCCTGCTCTTCCTGTAGAACCTGAGTATCTTGAGGAAGCCAATCTCGCGGGTGCTCTTCACGTGGGTTCCTCCGCATGGTGTTGCATCAACGGTTCCGATTTTGATGATCCTTATCCTGTCGTGGACTTTGCTGACATGCTTTCTGAGGATTTTCACAACGTCCTCCGGGAGGTACTGGTACTCCTCCACTTCCACCGGAAGATCGCCCCAGATGACTTCGTTGGTCTTTCTCTCTATCTCCTGTATCATCTCCCACGTAAGTTCTCCAGGATAGTCAATCTCGATCTTGTTGTAGTTCTCAAAAATCTGGAAGCCCGTTGTCTCTGCCCCGTAGAGCCCTTTGATTATCGCCGAAAGAACGTGCTGGCCAGTGTGGTTCTTCATGTTCTCGTATCTCCACTCCCAGTCGAGAACGAGCCTAACTTCTTCCCTAGCCTCTGGCAGCCTCCCTTCTAACTTTCCTTCATGCCATATCTCTTCTTTTCCGCTGACTTTCTCGACTAGAACCCTGAAACCGTCTCCCTCGATAATCCCCCTGTCCGAGGGCTGGCCACCCCCTTCTGGGTAGAATATTGTTCTGTCGAGAAGAACCCTTATCTTCCCGTCTTCTACGGCTTCAATTTTTTCAATCTTTGCCCTAGCTTCACGAAGGTAGGGATCCTTATAAAACAGCTTTTCAGTCATTTGCACCACTCTCCTTCGAGTATTCGCTAACCATATTCCTAAGCAGGGACGCTAGTTCTTTATTGTATCTGTCCTGCATTTCCGAGAACTTTTTGAGGGCGACCGCTATTCCGTTGAGCCTTTTGATATCGTTAACGATTTCCTCCTGCTCCTTGGAGATCTCACTGAGGACGGAGCTTATCTCAACTATTGTGCTTATATCTTTGCCAAGGATTTCTGTTCCCTCCTTTATTCTGTCCATAACCGCCAGTGCATCCCTCAGAGTTTCAAGCTGGTTCATTACCTTGGAGTTGAAGTCCTTTATCTCCTTGGCCAGCTCCATCGTCTGGACTGCCATCTTTCTTATCTCCTCAGCCACAACGGCGAAACCCCTTCCAGCGTCGCCCGCCCTTGCCGCTTCAATAGAGGCGTTTAAGGCAACGAGGTTTGTCTGCTTTGCAACGGTTGCTATTGAGTCGCTTATCCTTGAAACGTACTCCAGGTTTTCCACGAGGGTGTTAAACTCCTTGGCGAAGGTCTCAAAACGCTGAAAGAAAGGAAGAAAGTCCCGCTGAAACGTTTCAAGCTGCTCCATAACCTCGGAAAGCTTGGCGATGTTCTCTATTATGGTCGTGTTGTTATCCATGAACTGCCCACTGATTTCCTCCGCCAGCTCACTGATTATCCTGCTGGACTCTTTGCTCGAGGTTTTTATTCTAACCGATTGTGCAAGTGCGCTCGATGCCTTTTCTATGTTCCTGATATCCATGCTACCACCTCAGCGGAGCAGATCGACCCCGCACTTGAGGTTCTCAAGGAAGTCGTAGAATCTTGGAATGTGTCTCTTTGGAATTATAGCGCCGTGCTGTGGCAGTATAGCCTCTACATCGAGGTGTCTCACCCTGTTGAGCCAGGCCTTTATGGCCCTGTTGCTCGCCATGAGCCTCTCGTGTATGGGCCTCATAGCTTGTATGTGTCTTTCCATGTTTTCAACGACTATGTAGGGATCGTCTAGGAGGGCTATTCCTATGTCCCCAGTAAACAGAAACTTGCTCCTGCGGTCGTACACCGTGAAGTGCCCCGGACTGTGGAGGAAATGTGCAGGTATGAACTCAAGCGTAGTGGCGCCAAAGTTCAGGGTTTCGCCCTCATCGGGAAGCTCGTGGGTTACACTCTTGGAGTCCTCAAAGCCGAAGTGCGGCAGAAACCTCGTCCAGAGCCAGTGGGTAACTATTTTGGCGTTGCTTATCTCCCTCCACAGGGGGAGGCTTCCGGCAACGTCGGGATCCTGGTGGCAGATGTAGATGTACTCTATGTTCCTTGGATCGACGTACTTGGAGGCGTTTGCGAGAACTTTTGAGAATATCTTGTACCCTCCTGGATCCAGGAGGAAACCTCTCCCTCTGCTGACTATCAGATAGCTGTTGACGTCAACGTCCTCACCACCTTCCTGGGTGCCTAGGTAAACGACCGTATGCTCCTCATCCCTGTAGAGAACGTGGTCTTTTCGAGGGTCGAGTCCAGGTTCTATGAAGTATTCTCCCATAGCCACCACTCTCCAGAAAAGTTTAACAAAGGAAATATTTAAGCAGTTTGCCTACATAAGAACCTACATAAACCGGAACAAAAAAGAAAAACACTTAAGAGCCACTTCTGGCCTCAATGAGGGCCTTGACCCTCTTCAGCCTGAAGAAGTTCTCGCGCTCCATCTCATCCAAGCGCTGCTTGATGAACTTGACGGTTGCCTCCATGCGCGGAATTATGATGTACTCGAGAGCGTTGACGCGCCTCTTAGTGACCTCGATCTCCTTGGCGAGCCTTTTGAGGGTCTCTTCTACCTCGGCAAGGCGGACGGCAAGGTCGAGAACTTCTTCAAACTTTTCTGCGGCCAGATCCACCCTTGCCGAGCTTGAGACGAAGGCGTATCCCCTTTCTCCGGCGCTCCTCTTGAAGGACTCGGCCTCGATGAGCGGGACTGGAACGCCCATCACGTTCCTGGTCTTTACCTCAACCTCCCTGTTTGGCTTGACTGAGAGGCTTATCTCCTTCATGCGGAGTGTACCGACGTCAATTTCCGCTCTCTGGAGGGCTTTAAAGGCCTCCATCATCTTCTCGTTCAGCTCTTCCCTCAGGCGGAGCGCCTCGTCGTAGATCGTGAAGAACTCCATGACGAGGGCGTCCTGCTTGTCCTTGAGGAGCTTGTGGCCCTTCTTGGCTAAAGTAATGCGCCTCTTGAGGTTGAGGAGCTCCATCCTGGTGGGCTTCACGTTGAGCAGCTCTGCCATCTCGACCACCTAAAAATTTTGAAGGGGCTCACTCGCCCCTCTTCCTGTACTTCGGGTGGTACTTGAGGATGTACTCCTTCCTGACACGCTTGAGCTCGCTTTCCGGGAGCTCAGCGAGAAGCTCCCAGCCAAGGTCGAGGGTTTCGAAGATGCTCCTGTCTTCGTCATACCTCTGGGCGACGAACTCCCTCTCGAACCTGTCCGCGAACTTGAGGTACTTCCTGTCGGTCTCGCTCAGAGCTTCCTCACCGACGACTGCGACGAGGTCTCTGAGAGACCTACCTTCGGCGTAGGCCGCGTAGAGCTGCTGGCTGAGCTGCGGGTGGTCTTCCCTTGTCCTTCCCTTACCGATACCGTCCTTCATCAGACGGCTGAGGGACGGAAGAACGTCAATTGGTGGGTAGATACCCTTTCTGTGGAGCTCCCTGCTGAGAACGATCTGCCCCTCGGTGATGTAACCGGTCAAATCTGGAATCGGGTGGGTGATGTCGTCGTCAGGCATTGTGAGGATGGGCATCTGGGTTATGCTTCCCTTCTTGCCCCTCACACGACCAGCACGCTCGTAGATAGTTGCCAGGTCAGTGTACATGTAACCCGGATAGCCACGCCTTCCGGGAACCTCCTCTCTGGCAGCTGAAATCTCACGAAGGGCTTCGGCGTAGTTGGTCATATCCGTAAGGATAACGAGAACCTGCATGTCGTAGTCGAAGGCGAGGTATTCTGCAACTGTGAGGGCCATACGCGGGGTGATGATACGCTCGATGGCCGGGTCGTCTGCCAAGTTAAGGAACAGGACCGCCCTCTCTATTGCGCCGGTCTCCTCGAAGCTCTTCTTGAAGAAGTTTGCCTCCTCGTAGGTGATACCCATGGCCGCGAAAACTACCGCGAACTGCTCCTCCTCACCGAGGACCTTTGCCTGCCTCGCTATCTGAGCCGCGAGCATGTTGTGCGGCAGACCTGAACCGCTGAATATCGGGAGCTTCTGGCCGCGGACGAGCGTGTTCATACCGTCTATGGCCGAGATACCGGTCTGGATGAAGTCCCTCGGGTAGGCACGAGCGACCGGGTTGAGCGGCGCACCGTGAACATCGCGCCTGTCCTCCGGGATGATCTCCGGGCCGCCGTCGATCGGCTTACCGATACCGTTGAATATCCTTCCGAGCATGTCCATTGAAACCGGAACCTTGAGGGTCTCGCCGGTGAAGCGGACTCTGGTGGTCTTGATGTCGAGGTCTCTGGTTCCCTCGAAGACCTGGACGATGGCCATGTCCTCCCTTGCCTCAAGGACCTGTCCCTTCCTCTTCTCGCCGCTCTCGGTCTCTATCTCAACGACCTCACCGTAAGCAACGCCTTTGACGCCCTGGACTATCATCAGCGGCCCGTAAATCTTGCTAACGGTTGAGTACTCCATACCCGGCATGATCATCACGCCCCGTACTTCTTGAAGAGCTCTTCAAACTGCTGGTTCGTCTCATCGATGAGCGCCCTAACCTTCTCCACATCTGGCTCGAACTTCATACGGCCTATCTTCTCCCTGACCGGGAGCTTGGCTATCTCGTCAACAGGAACCCCCCTGTCAACTGCCTGCATGGTCTTCTCGTAGAAGTTGAGGATGACGCGCATCATCGTTACCTGCTTCTTCGGCGGGCAGTAGGTGTCGACCTCGTCGAATGCATCCTGCTGGAGGTAGTCCTCACGGAGCATCCTGGTGACGATGAGTATCGCCTTCTCCCTGTCTGGCAGGGCATCCGGACCGACGATACGGACGATTTCCTGGAGTTCCGCCTCCTTCTGGAGGAGCGCCATTGCCGTATCGCGCATCTTCCTCCACTCTGGGTCGACGTTCTTGTGCCACCAGTCCTGGATGGCGTCGATGTAGAGCGAGTAGCTCCTAAGCCAGTTGATAGCTGGGAAGTGCCTTCTCCTCGCGAGGTCAGCGTCGAGGGCCCAGAAGACCTTGACGACACGGAGGGTGTTCTGGACGACCGGCTCGCTGAAGTCACCGCCGGGCGGTGAAACGGCACCTATGACCGAAACACTGCCTACCCTCTCGTCGCTTCCGAGGGTGATGACACGACCAGCTCTCTCATAGAACTCGGCTATCTTGGAGGCTAGATAGGCTGGATAACCCTCCTCACCGGGCATCTCCTCGAGACGGCCTGAAATCTCACGGAGGGCCTCTGCCCATCTTGAAGTCGAATCTGCCATCAGAGCGACGTCGTAGCCCTGGTCGCGGAAGTACTCGGCGATGGTGATTCCTGTGTAGATTGAAGCCTCACGGGCAGCGACGGGCATGTTTGAGGTGTTGGCTATGAGAACGGTTCTCTCCATGAGCGGCTTTCCGGTCTTCGGGTCCTTGAGCTTCGGGAACTCCTCAAGAACGTCGGTCATCTCGTTACCGCGCTCACCGCAACCGATGTAGACGACGACCTGAGCGTCACTCCACTTCGCGAGCTGGTGCTGGGTGACGGTCTTACCCGAACCGAACGGGCCAGGGATTGCGGCCGTTCCACCCTTGGCCTGGCTGAAGAAGGTGTCAATGGTTCTCTGACCGGTGATGAGCGGAACCTCCGGCGGGAGCTTCTGCTTGTAGGGCCTCTTGACACGGACGGGCCAGCGGTGGTACATCTTGAGCTCCTCGATGGTTCCGTCGGGCTTCTTGACCTTGGCTATGACTTCCTCGACGGTGTAGTCGCCCTCCTCGGCGATCTCAACTATCTCACCTTCGACCCATGGCGGGACGAGTATCTTGTGCTCAATGATGCTGGTCTCGGGAACTACACCGAGGACGTCTCCACCGACGACCTTGTCGCCGACCTTGACCTTTGGAGTGAAGTGCCACTTCTTGTCCCTCGGGAGAGCGGGAGCGGTGAGACCCCTCGCTATGAAATCTCCACTGAGCTGCCTGAGAACCTCGAGCGGCCTCTGAATACCGTCGTACATTGCTGTCAAAAGCCCGGGACCGAGCTCAACGCTCAGGGATGAACCCGTTCCCTCGACGGGCTCACCCGGTCTTATACCAGCGGTCTCCTCGTAGACCTGTATGACGGCCTTGTCACCCTCAAGGCGGATGATTTCTCCTATGAGTCCAATCTCTCCGACGCGGACGACCTCGTACATCTTGGCCCCTTTCATGCCGTCCGCAACGACGAGTGGTCCTGTAACGCGTATTATCCTTCCCATTTTCCTTCACCTCTTCAACTCGACACCAATGGCCCTCCTTACTATCTCCCTGAGGGCCTTTTCACCCAGTTTAGAGCCGGACTTGTCCGGCACCTGAAGGATGATAGGGAGCTTAACATCGGGAATTTCGACCTTCTCTGCCAGTCTCTCGGTTATCAGGATTATCCCAACATCCTCTCTCTCAATAAGTTCGTTGAGTTTATTCTTGAGCCTTTCAATGTCCAGTGGAGTTTCCTCGAAGGCATAAGCCTCGTGGACACCTGCAAGGCGGAAACCGAGTACGGTGTCGCTGTCCCCGAGCACGGCTATCTTCATGCGACCTCACCCACAAACTCCTTGATCACTTCAGGTTCGAGGCCATCACCTATGAGCTTTACCATGGCCCTGAGCTTCCTGACTTCCCTCTCCTTCTTGAGCACGTAGGCGAGGGGAGCAGCTATGCTGAGCGGATGGAACCTGTCGAACTCCGTGACCTTTTTGATCAGGTGCTCGTCAAAGGCCCTCTCGATGACGCTGATGTCCTTCTCGGCCTCCTCACGGACTTTCCTTATGAACTCACCGTACTCCGTTGAGTCCAGCTGGGCAAGCGTCATTTCGATGGAATCTATGTGCAAGAGGGGCTCAACGTCCAGTGAACCACCGGGGATGAGCATTGAGCGTATTTCCTTGGCTGAAAGCCCTGCCAGTTTCCCCCTGAGTGTGGTCATTAAGTTGAGTTTGTCTATCTTGAGCTTAATGAACTCCGTGAGAAGAGTTTTTTCATCGTCCTTCCTTGAGCGGGCATAGTTGAGAAGCTTCTTATAGTACATCCTGTAGAGTTCGGTTTCAAACGTGCTGACGTCGATGTTTCCAGCGATTAGCTCCTGATATGGGCCCTCGTAGGGAGTGCCCTCAAGGATTACGAGTATCTCCTCTAGGGTCTTGGCTTCCGCCATTGCCTTGACCTTCGGAAGCATCGGGCCGAGTTCGATAATGTAGTCCGAGGCGGGCTCGTTTGCCAGCTTCGCCTTCACGACGTTGGCTATGTTCCTGACGTCCCACTCCTCCATCATGAGCCTGAAGAAGTCCCTTGAACGCTTGGGAAGTATCTTGAACATGAGCTCGTAGGTCTTCGCGAGGGAAGCATCGAGCGCCCTCTCTATCTCCTCCACCGAATAGCTTGAGACGTTCGAGAGGGTCTCCTTGTAGTCGGTGTCCTCAAGGCTGGCAACGAAGTTCTGAAGGGTTCTGCTCTCGGCGAGCTCGTTAAAGCGCTGTTCCGTCAGGAGTTTTGCCTCCATTGCCCTAACCCTTGCGTTCGGGTAGGAGTAGGGTGTGTACTTCCAGAGTATCTTGTATGTCTTCCACCCGACCCAGGTGAAGACAACGCCGAGCGTCGTGTTGAGGATTCCCTCGATTACGTTCATCATCCTCACCCAAAGAGAGCCTTGGCGATCCTGGCCCTCAGATCCGCTTCGAGCCTCTCAATCCTGGCTTCAAAGGTGTTGTCAACCCTGACGCTTCCGTCGGAGCTCTCAACCAGGACGCCGCCGATTGTGCTTATCGGTTCTCCAACCGTTATCTCGACCTCTTTCCCGAGCTTCTCTGAAACGCTCTTCTTGAACTCTGGGAGCTTTTCAACGATGAGCTTGAGGGTCTCCTCGTTGGAGCGGACGACGGCGGAGTCGATGTTGAGCTCCTCAAGGGCTTCGGTAGTGAGCGTGACGAGGGTCTGGAAGTACTCATCAGCGGGAAGTGAAGCGAGCCTCTCCCTTAAGGCCGAGAGAACTGCCCTTATCATCTCTTCTTGGACTTCGAGCCTCTTCTTCCTTACCTCCAGCCTGGCGCTGGCTATCGCTCTCTGTTTCTCCATCTCAGCCTGGGTCTTGGCCTTCCTGAGTATCCACTGGGCCCTGTCCTCGGCCCTCTTCCTAGCCTCTTCCTTGATCTTCTCAGCCTCTTTCTGGGCCTCGCTGAGGATGTACTGTATCTTCTGCTCCGCTTCCCTGTTTATTTCCTGAATTATCAGTTCTGCGCCTTCCATTATTCAGTCCCCCTCAAAGATTATAAAAAGGAGAGGGCTTCAGAAGCCAACTCCAGTGGCGATCATGATAAGCGCACCGACGAGACCGAAGATCGCCGTGGTCTCGGCCATAGCCGCGAATATGACGCCCTGAGTGAAGGTCTTCGGGTTCTTGGCAGCGGCGCCTATTCCTGCGCTGGCGATGATACCCTGAGGTATAGCTGAGAGACCGGTGAGGCCAACGGTAAGACCGGCGCCGAATAGTATGGCGCTCTTCACAAGGTTCTCTGTGGTCGCTTCGGCAAACTTGAATCCGCCGCCGATGATCCCAGCGCTGAGCATAATGAGGAACAGGGTGATGAGACCGTAGATGCTCTGGGTCATCGGCAGACCCTCAAGGATGAGGGCGTTCTTGAAGTTCTTCTCGTCCTCCGCAACCGCTCCTGCCGCTGCAGCTCCAGCGATTCCTATACCGAAAGCTGAGGCTATACCCGCTATTCCCGCCGCGAGTGCGGCGCCCAACACGACGTAAACTATCGGATCCATCTCTTTGCACCTCCTAACTAGACCTCAAGTTCAAGCTTTGAGACTTCCCTCTTGGATTTAAAGGGCTCGAACCTTTTACCCTCACCTGAGTAAAACGTTCCGAAGAACTCAACATAATGCAGACGTAGGGCATGAACAAATGCTCCGAGTGCGTTTATGGCCGTTGAAAACAGCTGGCCGCCGAAGAATATTATCAGGCCTATTATCGGCCCTATGTAGAGGAACTTTATGGCCCAGACCATTCCAACGAGAACGTTTATGACCATCGCTATTCCGCCCGTTGCCAGCGCCAGCGCCATCAGTCTTGCGTAGCTGAGCCAGTTGCCGACGAAGCCGAAGAAGTCTGAGATTATCATCAGTGCTGCTAGTCCACCGTTGATTACCAGCTCGCCCACCGCAAACAGGGCTATGCCAGTACCGAGGATGGCCTTTGCTGCTGCATCGAGACCTTCCCTCTGGCTAGCGAGGAGAGCAACACCTATGATGATGATCATCCACGGAAGCTGCTCAAACACTGCGCCCTTTCTGTCTCCATTCTTCCACTTGATGACGAAACCTAGCGTGTACCCAAGGAATAGGTGTGCCAAGCCTATGGCAAGCGCGGCTAGAAGCATAGGCATAGGTTCTCTGAGCGGATCGAGGAGGCGCCACGCGTGGGCGTTCTGATCACCGGTTATGTATTGGAGCATTATGTCTGCAGCGTTTCCAAAGTAGCTTCCGAAGAGTGCTCCGAGAAGCATCGTGAAGAACGCGCTCCAGAGTAGGATGTATGCAAACTTGTAGGTTCCGTCGTTGAACTTCTTGTGGCCCTTAACTAGGAGAGCCGCCACTATGCCGACTATCAGACCGTAGAGGAAGTCGGTGAGCATGAATCCGAAGAAGAACGAGTATGTAAAGGCTATTATCGGCGTTGGGTCTATCTCGTCGTGCCTAGGAACACCGTACATCTCGGTGAGCATCTCGAAGGGTCTGGCCCATCCCGGATTCTTGAGCTTTACGGGCATTTCTTCGAGTTCTTCTTTCCTTGGTTCACGGACGTTTATGTAGGCCTTTCCTTCCGTTATCCTCTTGATGCCCTCGAGTATCTTCTGGACGTCCGGCCTCGGCACCCAGCCTGTAAGAGCGAACGTCATGTTGGTTCTCGCGAGCATTGGCAGTACCGTTGACTTGTCGCGCTCGTTGTCCACCAGTTCCTTGTAGAATAAGACGTCGTCGTAGTACTTTTCGGCGAGCTTTGAGGCTTCTTTCTTGGCCTCCTCAAGTTCCTTCTCTTTTTCTGCGAGCTTCTTTGAGTACTCCTTCATGAGCTCCTTCGGAGTGCCCTCGCCTTCTGGAATCTCGAGTTTCTCAACGGAGAACTTGGCTAGGAGGGTGTTCACCTTGTCATGGTCTCTAGCCAGGTTGACAATGACTACAAGTGCTTTGTCGCTGGCTTCTTTGGTGATAATGGCAACGTGGTTCTCGGTTTCTTTCTTTAGGGCGTCTGCTAACTCCTTCACTCTTGTCCTGTCTACGAGACCAACGGTTACCTCCACGACACCACAATGTCTTAGATAACTTACGTCTATATTGAGGGGTGTGAGGATGTCCAAAATGCCAATTTGCTCTTTTATTCTTTCGATTTCTGTGCTCAAAGAGTTCATTCTACCTTCAATGGCCTTTATCTCTGGCTCTACTTTCCCCAAGAACTCTTCCACGTCTTTTATGAGCTTTTCAAGTCTTTCGTATCTATATGTTCTCTTCGGCTTTTCCTTCGGGAAGAAGAACTCTTTGATGCCCCCTCCAGCGGCCTTCCTGTATGTCCCAAGGAACTCGACGAGCCTGGACATGCTTATGCTGTAGGACGCGGCTTTTCTGTGGTACTCGTTTGGAGTGTCTTTCTGGGCGAGCTCGACTTTAACCTCTCTTACTTCGACCGCTCCAGCCTCGTGGAGGTACGTTAGAAGGGTGTCCTTATACCTGTTAAGTGTAATTACCTCGAGTTTTACCATCTCTTCGGGCCGGAACACATCAGGCCCCCCTGACGAGTTCTATGGCTTCCTGGATAGCTGTCTCAAAGTTTGACTCCGCCCTCTCGCGGAGTGCAGAAATCTCTTTCTCCCCCTCCTCGAGGATTTTCTTGGCTTCGGTTTCACCCTCAAGGCGGGCCTTCTCTATGAGGTTCTGTGACTCCTCCTCGGCCTTTTTGATGGTCTCTTCCTCAATTTTCTTAGCTTCTTCCTTTGCTTTCCTTATTATCTCCTTTGCCTCATGCTCTGCCTTTTCAATGCGGGTCTCTGCCTCTTTTTCTGCTTCAACAATCCGCTTGATGACGTCTTCCATGAGCCGTCCCTCCGATGACAGTGAAAACAGGTTCCTCTGACAGCTTTGGCTAGCCTAATCGCTTTAAATAGTTTATGGTCGGTCTAGAAAGTTTGAGAAAAAAGAGGTAAAATTGGAATTTATTCGGATTCCTCTTTTCTATCCTCAAACAGCTCTTTGACCTCTTTGAGGGCAGAGTTCTTTGCGAATATTATTATCTGGCCCTTCTCTGGCAGTTTGGTGTCTCCAGATGGTATTATCAGGTTGCCCTTGCCGTCGTAGATGGCCACTATCAGAGCATCCCTCGGAAGGTTGAGGTCTTTCACGAGCTTTCCTGCAACCTTGCTGTTCTCGTCTATGGTGAACCTAACTATCTCGGCACCCTCCTTCGGGAACAGGACTCTGTCAAAGCCAGGAGTA
The DNA here is from genome assembly GCF_000009965.1 of Thermococcus kodakarensis KOD1. Lineage (NCBI taxonomy): Archaea > Methanobacteriati > Methanobacteriota > Thermococci > Thermococcales > Thermococcaceae > Thermococcus > Thermococcus kodakarensis. The sequence continues at coordinate 1,401,041 of NC_006624.1, read as the reverse complement.
ACGATGTTCCTGCTTATGTACTCCGCCGCTATCTCCTCGGGGGATATGACGAAGTCAAAGTACTTTTTCAGGTCTTTGACCTCTTCGAATATCCTCCTGTTCTTGGGGTTGCTGACCCTCAGGGATGTCTTGATGTTCGGGTTGAGGCTCTTCGCCAGTATGCAGGCTAGGAGGTTTGCGTCGTCCCTTCCCGTTAAAGCCGCGAAGGCATCTGCCTGCTTTATGTTGGCCTCCTCCAGCGTCTTCGTGTCGGTCGCATCTCCCTCGATTACCAGGCCGTTTATCATTAGGGAGAGCTCCTTCGCCCTGTCCCGGTCCATTTCTATTATCGTTACGTCGTGGCCGTCCTCTTCAAGCATCTTTGCCACGAGGTATCCCACTCTTCCAGCGCCCATTATTATGACGTACATCACTCCTCACCGATGAGGTACTTGGCAACCTCTGCATAGGCGGGTCTCGTCACGAATATTCCGATGAGGACGCCGATTATCGTCGTCACCGCGAAGCCCTTGAGCGTTCCGACGAAGTACACGAGGAGGAAGCTCATTGCCGCTATGGTGGTTGCCGCCGAGGCGAATATGATAAAGAACGCCCTTCCGATTCTCTTGAGAGCTCCGGCACGTCTGGTTATCCTTGTGCTCCTCTCTCCGCCGAGGAGCTCGTCGGTTATGACTACCTGCTGGTCAACGCCCGTACCTATTGCCGCGATTATACCGGCTATGCTCGGCAGATCGAGGTTCCACTTGATAAGGGCAGCTATTCCGAGGATGATTATGACCTCAAAGAGGCTGGTGCTCGCGACGGGTATTGCTATCTTCCAGTTCCTGTAGTGGAAGTAAACGATGAGGAGGACCGCCACCAGTGCGGCGAGGCCCGCATAAAGGGCCTGCTTCTTAAAGTCCTGCCCGAGCTTTGGAGATATGAACTCCATGCTGATGACCTTGAGCTTGACCGGGAGGGAACCGCTCTTGAGCACGGTGTACACAGTTTTAGCTTCCCTTTCCGCTTCAACCCTGTTGGATGCGCGTCCGGTTATCTGAACGTCGGTCTGAGGAACACCGTTGGCAAGTCCTTCACCGAGCGAATACGGGCCGTAGAGTCCGAGTATTTCCTTGACGAAGGATGTAGTGTCAGCACTTGGCTCACTCGGGATGTACTTAACGCTCACGTTCATATCCTTCAGCCCGTCGTAGAGCTCCCTGGGAACTCCTGCGAGGACGATTGCCCTGCCGTTTGCCATTTCCTTGAGTTCGGTGGCGCTCTGGTTGGTGTACATTATGGTCGTTATGTTAAGGGCCTTCTCTATCCTGGCGGCCAGTGGTGGTGCATCGGGGGCGCCCGCGTTAAAGGCCGTTCCGTTCATTGTCATGAAGACATCCTGAGGAACAACAAGGAGGGAATTAATCGGTGGATCGAGGAACATATCAACTGGCCATCCCGCCTTTCCCTTGGCCAGCTCCGCAAACTTCTCGGCGGCGCTCTTCGATATCCTGAACGGAACCGCCCAGCTGTTGTCGGATTTTATCTCATAGGGGCCGACGTAGGTGATGTCCTTTCCGGTTCCAAAGACAACACCGTTGAACTCCATGAAGAAGACACCCTGGCTCTCAATAACCTGTTTGAGCTGGTTTGCCTCTTCTGTTGAGCTCACGTTTGCAACCTTAACCACGACTATGCTGTTGCCCTGACCTTCAACTGAGATGTCCCTTAGACCGAAGGTGTTGAGCCTCTTCTGGAGGGAATCCACGACGAGCTCCATTGTCTTTGAGTCAACGGGCTCTTCCGTCTGCGCGATAAGCGCGACACCGCCGGAGATGTCTATTCCGAAGGTGAGTCCCCTTGTGTAGAGAGAACCTATTGAGCCTATGAGGAATATAATGAGCAGGAGAACCTTCCAGTTCAGGAGGATTTTCTTGAGCTTTCTGTTCATAGTTCAACCCCCCTCGAGAGGTACCACCGCAGAACACCTGCGTTGAAAATCCATGTGTTCATAAAATCGGCCAGCAGACCGAATATCAGGACAGCCGCTATGTTGTCCAGGACGGGTGAGGTTGATATTATCCACAGCATCAGGAGGGCACCGAGTGTTGTTGTGCTCATCGTGAAGCCGGTTGAAACAGCGCTTAGATAGGCCTCTTCGATGGTGTACTCCTTTCTCTTAGTCAGTTTTGTTGTGAGGAGGATGTTGCTGTCCACGGTGTAACCTATGAGCATCAAGAGAGCAGCTATCGTGGCGGTTGTGAGCTGAATTCCGAATATTCCCATAACGGCAACGGCTATGATCATGTCGGAGAGCGCCGAGAAGATTATCGCCAGAGATGACACTGGGTTCCTGAAGAACAGGAACACAACAATCGCCATTGCGATGAATGCGAAGATGATCGCCCTAGTGCCCTGTTTCTTTGCCATCTCTCCGAAGGTCGGCTGAACATCGCTGTGGGTGAAGTCTGCGTTGGGGTACTTTTCCTTGAGGATGTCTATTATTTTTTGAGGATCGGTTCCAGCGGGAGCATAGACCCTTATTCCCTTTGATCCACTAACGCTGGTGAAGCTCTCAACGTGGGCTTCGATGCCAAGCCAGCCGCTCAGTTCCTTCTCCAGCTGGTCAGGGTTTGCGCTGATTCCCTCTCCAGTTACCACAACACCGCCCTTGAGGTCTATTCCGAGGGGCGGGAAGTGCACTGCCAGCAGGAGGAGTGCCACTATGAAAACAACAAGCGGGTAGGTTATCATTTTCTTGGGCTCCATTTCAGCAAGAAACCTCAGCTTTTCCCTGCTTTTTGCCCGAACTTCGGCGGTTTGTCCGGGCTTTTGAGTTTTACCCTTGGCCATACGTTCACCCCTGAAAGTTTTGATTCGGTAACTTGTTGGTTAATAAAAACCCCGACGGTTTTAAAATTAGTGGTGGATTTCATGGATTCACTCTTCGGTGTTTGTTTTTTGGGTTCGGGCCGTTGTGGTAGACTTTATGCCCAATTGGGATAAAAATTGCAGTTATAATCAAAAACACCCAGAAAAAGTCGGTTTAAATCGATAGAAAACGGTAAATGTCCGCTCAGTCCAGAATCGGCCCGTTACTTGCCCTTCTATTTTGGGATTAACTTTAAAAAGGGTGTCAACAACCAAAGGTTCAGGTGAGAGCCATGACCGAGATAGAGACGATAGGTTTTCACTACGTTGTTGAGGCTGCCGGTTGCGATCCTGAGGTTCTCGGTAACGCTGACAGGATAAGGCAGATATTCCTCGAAGCGGCCAAAGTGGGCAACATGGAGGTCAAGGCAAGCTACTTCTTCAAGTTCTCCCCGACAGGGGTCAGCGGCGTCGTCATAGTCGCTGAGAGCCACATCTCAGTCCACACCTGGCCGGAGAAGGGTTACGCCGCACTCGACGTCTACACCTGCGGCACCAAGGCCAACCCCGAGAAGGCCGTTGACTACATCCTCGAGCAGTTTAAGGCCAAGTACGCTCACGTCTCAGAGATAAAGCGTGGCATCGAAGAGGACGACGAGACCTTCACCCACATGATAATGACCTGGGAAGAAGCATTAAGAAAGAACGGAAACGGAAGCGGCTAAGAAGTTCAGAGCAGCTTTTCTATTTCCTTCACTCTCTCCAGGGCGTCGTTTAGGACTTTTCTAACGTTTTCAAGCTTTGCCTTGAGCTGGTGGTTCTCCTCCTCGAGGGTCTTGACCCTCTCCTCAAGCTCCCTGACTTTTGCTTCGAGCTCCTCCTTCTCCTTCTTGAGCTTCTCGTACTCCTCCATCGCAACGAGCTGGCCGCCCTTGGCTAGAACCTCAACGTTCTTTACGAGCTCGTCGAGCTTGCCCTGCTTGATGAGCTCGTAGGTCTCCCTGACGAGCTGTCCTGCTTTTGTCTCGCCCTTGAGGTGCTTCCTTATTGTCTGCTCCGTCCTGCCGAGCTCTTCGGCTATCTCGCTGACGGTCATGCCAGCCTTCTCCCTGGCTATTGCACCGGCAGCCACTGCCAGGCTGTCAACCCAGGTAAGCCTCTCCGCCGGGTCCTTGATGAGCTCTATGACCTCGGGCCTGAAGAGCGTCGCAAACAGGAGTATGCTCTCAAGCCTGTGGATTTCCTCCCTTCCAATCGGGTTCAGTGGAACCTCCACCATTTCCATCACCTCCCTTCGGTTTTCACTCAAGCTCGATGACGGCCTTCCTCTTGAGGACCTTGTCGGGATAGACGATTATTCCCTTGTCGGTGATATCAAACGGGTGCCTTCTCATACTGTGGCTCGTTCCGCGCATCTTCCAGACTATCAGAGAGCGCTTCAGCTCGCCGTCAATCTCGTCGAGGTCGAGGCGAATTATGCCATCAACGCCATGCTCGACACCGGGACCACCGAAACCGCGCTCACCAACGCTTATCTGGCTGACGAAGATGCTCGTGACCCCGAGGCCGGCCAGAACGCGCTTGAGCTGCATCACAATGCTTCTCGCCATAGCTGGTTTGTTGATGTAGAGCGTCGTAACTGAATCAACGACCAGCCTCTTGGCTCCAATGTCCTTGACGGCCGTCCTGAGGACGTCTATGAACTCCCTGATGTCCGTCAAATCGTGGACGATGTACTTCTCGTACTCCTTGCTCTTGCCGATTCCAGCGGTGAAGGCATCTACCATCGCGAATAATCCTTCTTCCTCGTACTTCCTGACATCCCAGCCGAACTGAGCCATGTTTTGTCTCACCTGAACCGGGTGCTCTTCCAGAGCCACGTAGATTCCTGGCTCACCCATCTGGAGGCCGTTCCAGAGGAACTGCTGTGAGAAGATTGACTTTCCGGTTCCGGGCCCGCCGCTGAGAAGAACGACGTTCCTCTCGGGTATTCCCCCATGGAGTATCTCGTCCATGCCCGGGATGCCGGTCTTTACCCTCTTGATCATCGTGACCACCCCCTTAAATTTACTTTTAGTTACCATTATGTTCCTGTGTGGAAGGGCTTAAAAAGATTACGTTGGGTAAGAAAAGTCAGCGCTTCCTCCTGAGGACAAGGGCGATAATGAGGAGCAGTACCAGCGCGGCCGGAAGGAGCCATTTATTGTTTATCTCCTTGTATCCTTGGTCGGGGTTTTTGTTGGATGTTGGGCTAGTTTTTATGGGAGTTCGAGTGAAAATTTTATCAGAAGTTTTTCTGAGTGTGATGTTGATGTGGGTCACCTCTCCTGCCCTGAGAGTGATTATCATGAATGCTTCCTCGTAGCCCCCTTTCTCGACCTTGAGGCTGTGGTTGCCCGGCATTATGGAGAGGTTGCAGGGCGTAATGCATTCCCCTCCGCCAACTTCAACGGTGGCTCCAGCTGGAGAGGTCGCAACTACGAGGACCGGCATCTTAACCAGGTTCAGCGAGACGTTTCTGAAAGTGCCAGGGGACAGGTGGATCAGGGTGGAGTTCGGAAGGTAGCCCCTAAGGAAGGCCGAAACGTTGTAAACACCGGCAGTCAGGTTTAGGGAGCAGGGGGAGGTACACGTTCTGTTCCCGACCTTCACCTTCGCCCCCGGAGGAACCGTGACAACGTTGAGCTCAGCCGGCAGGGAGCTGAGAGTCATGTTCAACGAGACACTTCCGTTGGCCGGAACCGTCACGTTCTTCACGACGCCTCCGTATCCTGCCAGATAGGCGCTGATGGTATAGGTACCCGCAGGGAGGGACAGCCTAAGTGGGCTTCTTCCGGAGAATACCTTCTGATTTCCAGCAAAAATTGCAATACTTGCGTTCGGGGGCGTCGTTGAGACTCTTAGTGTTCCTTCCTTTGGATGAATCGAAACCGACCTAGACAGCGCTAGAAGGTCTACCTGGAGAGTGAGGTTCCTCCCGGCGGAAACCACGACGCCAGAGACAAATGGGTAGCCGTTGGTGCCGAGCGAGACGTTGTACGAGCTCAGCCGGGAGGTAAAGGGGAGGTAGAGCCTCATCGGGGTAAACCACTCACCGAAAAGATGAAAGCCGTTGACGTAAACGGTGGCGTTGGCAGGTTTTGAAGTTATGCCTACTGGAACCGGGATAGTAGCGTTGCTAATCGGCTGGCGGGAGCAGCTGCCGTAGGCACTCCAGCTGTTCTTATCTCCTGATATATCGATTAGACAGTATTTCTTAACACCCGCATACTCGGCAGCCACAGGAAGGCCGCCGGGAAGGAGGAGATATTCTCTTGTAGAGTGTGAAAGAATGACAGTCCCCATAGGGACTGGCTTTGATGGTCCTATCATTAAGCTTGCACCCTCACCGGTGGTCCAGTCCGGCGATGACGCTGAGGGCATTTCCTCCGATTCAAGCGCTGGGACTCTTTTCCCATCAGAGAAAACGATTGCCCTTGAGAACCCTTTTAGGGAATCGTCCAAAAGTGAGCCGTTGATCTCCACAACCAGGGGTACACTCCCAACGCTCATGTTGAAGATAACGGTGATGTCTCCAATAGACGCCTCAACCTGCCACTCCCCGACACTTAGGTTGAGCAGGACAGGGGCGGTTGCGCTCAGGTTCCCCACGCTGATCTGTCCCTGGAACTGAAAGAGGACCGGCACTGAGGACACCGGCGTCATCAGGACGCTAAACAAGATTGAGAGCAGAAACAACCTCCTCAATTTCCCCATGGAACTTCACCCTCCCCCCAGCCATAACAACCGCCCTGTCGGCGAACCCGACGAAGGGCTTCCATACGTGGGAGACTATAACCATCGAGATACCCTCGGAGGCAAAACGTCTCAACAGGCTCGCTATTTCGGGTATCGCGTCAAAGTCAAGGTTGGCGAGGGGCTCATCCAGCAGAATCAGCTCAGGAGTACCCACAAAGGCGGATGCTATGCTCAGGCGCTTTGCCATCCCTGCCGAGTAAGTTGAAATCCTCCTGTTGAGAAAGCCCATTAGGGAGAAAGCCTCGACGATATCCGACAGTGGGCTCCCCCGGATTCCAGCCAGGAACTCAAGCCACTCACGGCCCGTTCTGTGCTTTGGCAGGGCGGGAGGGTCAAAGGATACGCCGAGCTTCACCCTAACCTTTTCATTGGCCCAGGGGTCACCGCCGAACACCCTTATGGTCCCGGCCGTCGGTCGATAAGTTCCTGCGCAGAGGTTCAGGAACGTGCTCTTTCCCCCACCGTTGGGTCCCATAATGAGGGTAACTCCCTCCTCAATTTCAAGGTCCAAGGAGTCGAGCGCGATTACGTGGCCAAAATGCTTCGTTAGATGCTCTGCCCGAATGATCATCTCCTCACCCCCAGAAGGGTGAAGAGAAGGGCAGAGGTACCTCCTGTGATGTACTCGATTGAGAGGGCTTTTGAAGACGGGTAACTCTCCCGGCCGGAGATCGCCACGGAAGTGGGTGCTTCAGCTGAGACTACGACGCAGTAGGGGCCGGAATGGTTGAACTCGACAACTGTTCTCCCACTATCTTGGACGGTGGATTTGACGACCCTATCCTCAACGGGGTCGTAGAATGTCACCGAGTAGTGGCCCTCACTGTTCACGTTGAGGACGAGAACCCTCGCGGAGGGAACGACGGTGCACGATGCCCCAACTGCAAAGTCCGAATACGGCTTCGAGAGCTCGACGTGCTGAACCGTGAGCGCCACCAGTGTGAAGGCCGTGATAAGGAAGAGGATGAGCCTGGGGAACCTCATCTAACGTCCCTCCTTTCCGCGACGTACAGTGTCAGTCTGATGAGGAAAAGGGGAAGGAGAACGCAGGAGATGAAAGCGGACGAGGCCAACTCGGAGACCCAGCCTGAAGTGGAAGTACCTGAAGTGTAAGCGTGAAATATCGCCAAGTTAAGGACTGTGGGGGGCAGAAAGGATATCCCCAGGGAGAACGGGACGTGGAGAAGGGCAAGCCCTGCCATTATTGAGACGAAGGTGTTGGGAGAGGCCAACGCCACCAGGGAAGAAACCGCGACCGCGTAGAGAACGGCTAGGGCCCAATAGAACAGATACAGGGGAAGTAGGCCCTTCGAGAGTAGGGCGGTGAGTATGAAGTCACCGGTATCGCCGAAGATGTAGGTGACCGTCAGAATGAACGGGAGGAAGGATGCCGTAAAGAGCATTATGAAAACGGTCAGAATCTTTGTGAGAACAAGTTTCTTTCTCCCTACGGGTAAGGAGTAGAGCGAGAGAGCAAAGCGTGTGTCCTGTCGTTCCGCAGGACGAGCGATGATAGGAGAACCGCAGTTAGCATGAAGGTGGTGTAAACCTCATCGGACAGGAGGGGAACGGTGATGCCCATGGCTCTCCAGGAAGAAGCCCTGATGATGTCCTCGCTCGGTGGGGAGGCTATGAAATGGGTCGAGACCCTGATTCCCCGGATGAAGAGGGAAGTTCCGATGAGCAGGAAGCCGAAGGCAAAAGCCGTTAGGTTGAGCGGGTCTTCGAGCTCCCAGCAGAGGATTTTCATCGAACCCACCTCCAGAAGTCCCTGATACCGACTGCGAGGGCTATAATGGCCAGAAGAACGAGGTAGTATACGAAGGGACTGTTGGGTCTCTCGAAGGGATGTTCATCCTGAAACTCCACGTTGGTCGCGTAGAGGTTCCAGCCCTGGAGCCA